>NZ_JAETGO010000079.1 GCF_016765695.1 Sporosalibacterium faouarense
AAAAGTTACTGTATCTGGATCAAAAAGAGTTTTTGGTCTAAATACCATTATTGGAAATGTTCCCGCATAATCTTTTCTGCTAAGATAAATTCTTAAATATGCATTAGAAAATGTTCCCCCTGGTGGGATTGTTGGTGTATCAATTGTTATCAAGGTTCTGTAAATGTCATTAAGTGAAGTGAAGCTACCTATAAACATTGGGATAGTATCTATAAAGTTCGTATTTGGGTATGCTTTTGCGATGTAAGGATTTTCATTCGGGGTTAATATAATTGTAGGCATCAGTATCATCCTTTCTTTTAAATAATTTTACTAACAAATATTCTTGTAGTTAAATATTTCTTTTCCTGATACATAATATTAGAATGATAAAACAAGGTTACAAAAATGATATAAATAAACTTGAAATATTGGCTTATTAATTTGAATTCTATGAATTATGGTATAATGTCAATAATAATTAATAGTTAGTATATTTTTAAAAGAAAGATAAATAAGTCTATTTTATATTTTTAGGAGGAAATTAATGACTTATCATCAAGGAAGTTTTAATCGTTTTACTTTTGCAGAGCAAACAATTGGAGAGATTAAAAAGTACTTTATAAAGAAAAAGTATGCTGAAGGAACTATTATTTATTGTTTGCTTGAACGTGGATTAGAAATGTTGTTTTTTGATTATAAAGTTGAGTCTAATCAGAAACTATCTTTATTTGAAAGTCAAGATGTATTAGAAATATTTTATTGTATTAGTGGTGAGATCATTTTAAATTATCATAAGTATAATATTGTATTAAAAGAGAATATGATTGGTATGTATGACTTTAATGTTTGTCCTAAGTATGTCATGCTGGAAGAAGGAGAAGTTAAAGGTATTAGCCTTATATTAGATATTAATCTAGCTGATGAAGTTATTGGAAGATATCTAAAGAAAGATGTTTTAAAAATGAGTCAACTTAAGAAAATGATCTCTGATAAAAAAGAATTGTTGCTTGCTTTTGGAAGCAACAATATACGTAAAATATTCACTCAAATTGCTGAAAATACATTTGAGTTTGATAGAGAGTACCTTCTGCTAAAAGCAATTGAACTAATATTAGTAATAAGCAAAGGATTGAAGAGTAAATTGCAAGAGAGCCGTACTAATAAAAGAAGTATCCGTGACCGTAGAATATATGAAAAAGCTGTTGTATATATGGAAGAAAATATGGGGAATACTTTAACAGTTAGTGATATAGCTTATTCAGTCGGGCTTTCACAAAGACAGCTTTCAAATATTTTTTTAGAAATTGCAGATAAGAATGTATATGCTTTTTTAAAGCAGATACGCCTTTTAGAGGCAAAACGGATGATAAAAGAAACAAGACTGTCAATAACGGAAATTGCAGGTGAAGTTGGCTGGCAAAATCCAAGTAAATTTTCCTCTTCATTCAAGAAGGAGTTTGGATATACTCCCAGTTGGTTCCGTAAAGAGTATTAAATATGTTTTTATTGCAAAATTGGATTAGTATAGGTGGAAATGGAGTTGTCTCTTAAATAGTTGAAGCATATAATAGAGCCATAGTTAGATTAATCTAACTATGGCTCTATTATATGCTTGACCTATTTTAAAATATAAAGTAACTATACGTGGCCTAATACACAATTTTAAAGATTGGAGGTTAAAATACATGATTGCCCAAAATCGAACATTTTATATTGCAGAAAGTTTAAAAATTGATAAAAGGAATATTAAGCAGTATAAGAAGTATCTTAAAGAGAACTTAACTAGTTTTTATGAGCAGCTAGATAGGGAAGGTATTATTGATTCATATGCTATATTTCAACACAAAAAATCTGTAGAAAAGCATGGTGACTTTGATATGTGGAATTTTCTTATACTTGTGCAGTTGAAAAATAAAGAGAGTGGAAAAACATTTCTAAATAGAAGAGAAAAAATAAAAAAGATATTGGGGACACAGGTTATACGCATGGAGTTACTCATGACAACTCCAGAAAGTACTTACCCTATACCATCTTCAACTGTTCAGAAGAGACGAAGCAAGCCAATTTTTGCAGTTGAGTATGTTGACGTACAAGAAGAGTATCTAAAGGAATTTCAAGATATTATGATTTTCAATAATGGACCTGCTATGAAGTATATTATGAATAATGCTAAATGGTGCCATAATTTTATAGCATTAGAAACTATAGAAGTCTATTATCATAATGAAAATTATCCAAAATGGAATCAGTTACATGTAATCGGTCTTTACCCAGAGTCAATTTTATTTTATAAAAAGGACTTTTCGGAAGGGTTAGACCAAGCAAATAATATTTCATTTGATGATAACTTTAATAGGTTAAAAGAAATTCGTACTATGCTGTATAAAACAATAGGAAGAAAAATCCACTATTAAGGTTAAGTTTTTCTTGCTTTGACCTGTTTTTGAGAATAATGATATAATTATAATTATAAAAATTGACTTCTTTAGTCAGAATGTTAGGTGAAAAGATGAAAGAAAAAATATTAGTTGTTGAAGATGAAAAAAGCATTGCTGATGCAATTGCATATGCATTTAAAAGAGAAGGGTATCAAGTCGAAGTTGCATATGACGGAGAGACAGCTATTAAAAAAACACTAGAATTTTGCCCCAAGGCCATGATTTTAGATGTAATGCTTCCAGGGATGGATGGTTATGAGGTTTTAAAGAAGGTTCAAGACAAGGATAGGATGGGAGTTATTATGTTAACGGCAAAGGAGGATATTGTTAACAAAGTGTTAGGACTTGAACTTGGAGCTGATGACTATATCACAAAGCCCTTTGACATGAGGGAACTTCTTGCACGATTAAAATCATTGTTAAGGAGAATGCAGTCTATAGTAAAGAGACAAGAATCTTCCGAGGTTGCATTGGGGGGAGTGGTGATTAATTTAAAACAGAGGTCAGCTTTTGCCGGAAATAAAAAGTTGGATTTGACGCCAAAAGAATATGATTTATTAGTACTTCTAGTTTCTAATCCAAACAGGGTTTATACAAGAGACCAGATTTTAGATTTAGTATGGGGAATGGATTATATAGGAGGAACTCGTACTGTAGATATTCACATCCAGAGGATAAGAAAAAAGCTAGGTTCTGAATTCAATGTATTATTGCAAACTGTTCACGGTGTTGGCTATAAAGCTTTAGGGGGTTAATGTGAGAATAAGTATAAAGATCAGATTTAGTATTTTTCTAGCTGTACTTTTGCTTCTTACCTTAATAATTTTAAGTTCATTGGTACTAGAAGGAATTGAAAAGGACCAACAGAAGCAATATGAGGAGTATTTAGCTCAGCAAGCTAAAACAGCAAATTTATATTTTATCCAGTTAATTTTGGCTGAATCCAGTAAAGTGCCTAGTAATTTTCTAGCATCAAAGGGAGAAGAATTTGCTGAGCAACTTGAATTGATTATTGGCCAATCAGTTGTTTTATATAATCAATCTGGGACAATAGTTAGTGAAAAAGCACCTCAAAATCAATCTAATGATTTAAAGGATGCCCTTCAGTTTGCACTTGATAATAAAACAGCTTATCAGATTGAGAATGATTCCTTGTATTACATGACCCCTTTGAAGGTGGGAAACGAGCAAGTTGGGGTTATACAGTTTTACTATTCCCTTTCAAGGAACTTAGAGTTTTATAACCATATTAAACTATTATTTATATATATAGGAACAGGAGTATTTATTCTTAGCTTTATTTTGGCATATTTTTACTTTAATTCCTTTGCTAATGGAATTATCATGCTTGAGAAAATGATATATAGAATTCGTAAAGGTCATTATGAAACTAAAGTCCTTACTCGTAAAGATGAAATTGGGAAACTAAGTGAAGGTATTCATGAAATGAGTGAGCAAATCATGAAAACCATACAAAATATGAAAAAAGAACAAGAGAATTTAAGATTAGCAGTTAATAAATTATCTCAGCTTGAAAAACAGCAAAAACAATTCATTGGTAATGTAACACACGAGTTTAAAACACCTTTGACATCGGTCAAAGCTTATATTGATTTATTAGAAATGTATCCAGATGATGAAGAACTATTGAAAACAGCGAAAACAAATATAAAAAATGAAACTCAACGTCTTTATGAAATGGTTGAGAAAGTACTAGAGTTATCTTCCTTAGAAAAGTATGATTTTGAGTTTAACAAAGAGAAGATAGATGTTAAAGAATCAATTTTGCAGGTGTTGAATAGCTTGAAAGGAAAGATGGATAAGTTCGGTATAAATCTGGAAACTGAATTGACTAAGGCTTATGTGGAAGCTGACAAAGACAGTATGATAATTATACTTGTGAATCTAATGGACAATGCAATTAAATACAATAAAACAAGGGGCAATATTTCTGTGAAGAGTTATGTGAAAGATAATCAAGTCATAATTGAAATTGCTGATACTGGTATTGGAATTCCAGAAAAAGTGGTCAATAAAATTTTTCAACCCTTTTTTACAGTTGATAAAAATCGTTCTCGGCAAAATGGTGGTACGGGATTAGGCTTAGCACTTGTTAAAAATCAAGTTGAAATTCAAGGAGGCTCTATATCTCTTGTAGATACAAGCTCGAAGGGATCTACATTTAGAATTTCATTTCCATTATATAAACTATCAAAAACAAAAAAATAAGTTTACATTTTAGAAACATTCGTTGAAGTTTTGGAAATAAATCCTTGGTATAATATGAATCAAGGAGGCGGTTTATTTGAAGAAGAGTAAATTGATTAAAGTTTCAGTTGCTTTGGTATTAGTGTTATCCATCACAGCTTGCAGTGCAGAGAAAGATGGAAATAGAACTGTTATTAAAGAATCTGATAAAATCATAACAATAATTGAAGATGATAATGATGATTTAGGTGAGATTAAAGTATCAGTAGAAAAAATTGAACAGTATAAGGATTTAGAAATATCTGATTGGCTAGATGATAACACAGTTATTATTTCAAAGGAAAATGAGTCGTTAGAAAAAATGAGACTAGAAGAGTTGGCGGACCTATATCCTAAAAGTCTATACCTTTATAATTTAGATACCAAAGAATACGAACTAATTAAAGAAAAAGAAAATATGTTTTTGGGGGGTGCGAACTTGTCTCCTGATAAGAGGCACGTATTATATTATGGTAACACTTTAGGTGATCCTAGCTATTATATAATGGATATCGACAATCAAGAAACATTTCGTATTTTCAGTGAAGAAATTGGAGCACCTTATAGTGCTGAATGGACTAGTGAGGGATCAGTTATAGGA
Source organism: Sporosalibacterium faouarense (assembly GCF_016765695.1). Classification (GTDB taxonomy): domain Bacteria; phylum Bacillota; class Clostridia; order Tissierellales; family VENL01; genus Sporosalibacterium; species Sporosalibacterium faouarense. The sequence continues at coordinate 5,269 of NZ_JAETGO010000079.1, forward strand.
GCATCTTATAATGGAGGTGCATATTTAGCGAGTACATCAGGAGAAATTGCTCCCTTGATAGGTTTAGAAAAAGAATCTTTGTTTATTGTTAGAGAAATGAAAGAATGGATTTATTACAACACAAATTCCAACACAACTTTAATGAGGTTGAATCAGGCGACAAAGGCAAAGATAAGCTTGAATATAAATCATGCGTATAGAGTTTTCCCTGCACCGGATGGAAGTCAAATACTAGTTCTACAAGATAACGGGTCAACAAAAACTTTGATTCTATGCGATGCTAATGGTGAAAACATGAAAACCATTGCAGAAGGAACAGAGCTTAATGGGGTTTCATGGTCGCCAGATCAGCAAATGATTGCATATAGCCTGAAAGAAATTGTAAACGGTAGAACTAGTAGTGACCTTTATATTTACAGCATGTTAACTAACGAAGCTACTAAAATAGTGGTTGATGTTGGGAATATAGTAACTTGCTGGAGTCCTTCAGGGAAAGCACTGGCTTATACTGAATGGAATGACTCACGATATAATAGTAGCATTGTGTATTTGAAGCAATCGCTACAGGAATAAATTAAAATGTATGGTATTTTCCCTCTCAACTAGTAGTTGGGAGGTTTTTATTATTGAAGGAAGTTTTACATAAAATAGTGACTTTTTCAAAAAAATTTATATTTTAATAAAATAAATTATAGCTATTGCATATTACGTTACGTAATGTGCTTTAATAGAAATAAGGAGGAATAAAAGATGCAAAAGGAAAATAGGTTTTCTGTAGGAGATGTTGCTAGATTGACAGGTGTTACCATTCGTACTTTACAATATTACGATAACATCGGACTAGTACCTTTAGAAAGAGAAACTACTAATGGGAATAGATATTATAGGGAATCCGATTTAACAAGACTTCAACAGGTTTTATTTTATAAGTCATTAGGATTAAAAATTGAAGATATTAAAAATCTTCTTGTAGAGACTGTGACAATAGAACAACTTATCTCTGTTTTAGAAAAGCAGAAGGATATATTTTACAACAAGTTAAATGATTTAAAAAGTAGTATAGCATATATTGAAGCAAGTTTAGTCAGCTTGGAAGAGAATAATAGCATTCATTGGGGCAATTTAATTCAATTAATAGTATCTTTGAACAAAGAAACTGTTTTTGAATATGAAGATGTTGAATATGATAAACATACTGAAAATATTTTTACTAAATATTATGATAATACTGAAGCAGTTATGGAAGTATATTGGGACTGGAAAAAACTTATATTAGAAGCTATTTCACATATTCTAAATGATGTCCAGCCAGGAAGTAGACAGGGACAGATATTTGCGAAAAAGTGGGTGGATATGATTTTACAAATAACCAATGGGAGAGAAGATTTACTAGAAGCTCATAAAACATCATATGAAAACCGAGGGCAATGGCCAGAAGAAGATCGTAGACTAATGGAGTTTGCGAATAACTTTATTGATAAAGCTACCGAAGTGTATCTATCATCTGATAAAAATAAAGGTTTGGAGGGAGAATATGATAAAAATTAAGGATTTAACAAAAAACTTTAAGGATAAAGTAGCTGTAGAAGGACTATCTTTAAATATTCGTCCAGGTGTAGTAACAGGTTTTTTAGGACCAAACGGAGCAGGAAAGTCAACAACCATGAAGATGATTCTAGACTTAATAAAACCAACTCAGGGAGAAGTAACTATTGACGGAAAATACTATAAAGACTTAAAAAACACTACTTCAAAGATTGGAGCACTAATTGACGGAAATGCAGTAAATCCAAATTTGACAGCTAGACAACATTTAGAATTAATTGCTACAGCTGGTGGAATAGCTATTGAGCAAGTAGAAAATATGCTCTATAAGACTGGATTGAGTAAAGTTAAGAGTAATCCAATAGGAGAATTTTCCCTAGGAATGAGACAACGTTTAGGGATTGCTGCTGCTCTTTTGGGAGAACCGGAAACTGTGATATTAGATGAACCTTTTAATGGATTAGATGTAGACGGAATCCATTGGTTGAGGCAGTTAGCTAAAGACTTAGCTAGGCAAGGGAAGGCAGTTTTAATTTCTAGTCATCTAATGAGTGAAGTGCAAGCTGTTGCTGAAAGAATTATTGTTTTGGCAAAAGGGAAATTAATTGCAGATATGACTATAGAAGAAATGTCTAAAAAAAGCTTGAGTGCGTATATAAAAGTAAAAAGTGAAAACAATGAGTTGCTAAGTTCTTTATTAAAGAAAAAAGGGGCATTTATTCAAAATGCAAATGATGAAAATTTACATATTCGTAAAATGACGTTGAAACAGATAGGAATTATGGCAAAAGAAAGTCATATTGCTTTATTTGAATTAAAAGAGATGCAACCTTCACTTGAAGAGCTATTTGTAGAATTAACTGAGGGTAAGGTAGAGTATATATCCACAAAAGATATTAGGGAAAGAAAGGATGGTAGGAAATGAAAAATCTAATTCAATCAGAAATCAAAAAAATCTTTTTTCTCAAATTTTCTAAAAATTATCTTATATCTATGATAGCTATGGGCTTAGCATTAGGGATAATCTTTTCTTTAACCACTAATGTAACCCAAGGAAAAGCAATAACAGAATTGTCTCCAATGGATATAGTTTCAACAAATATGCTGGGAGTTGACTTAGCTAATGTCATGCTAATTATCTTTACTGCTTTATCAATTTCAAAGGAATTTTCTACAGATGCAATATACGTTTCTTTAGTGGTAACACCTAATAGAAAGAAATTCTTTGCTAGCAAAATGATAACTTATTTTTTATTATCTATTGTGGTAAGTATAGTTATGGTAGCTCTAACCTATTTAACTAGTCAGTTGATTTTATCAGTGCATGGTATGTCTAGAATCGCATTTCAAAATGCCAATTTAAGGCAGTTTCTTTTAGGGGTTTCAGTTATGCCAGTATTTTATTGTCTCTTAGCAGTAGCGGCTACATTTATATTTGAAAGTAGTGGAGGGTCTATTACTTTCTCTCTAGGAATTATGGCTATACCTGCTCTTATTAAAATGTTTTCAAGCACTATTCAAAAATTAGTTATGCCAATATTGCCACAGTCAGCAATACATAGTCTATCAGGGGTAGCTGAGCAAAATTCTTTCGAATCATTAGGAATATTTTTTAGCATATGTATTTTATTAGCTTGGATTATACTAGTATCATTGATAGCTGTTGTAAAGTTCCAAAAACAGGATATATAACTATTGTAAATATGGTCATATTAATTCATTATATAATAGTAAAATGTTTAATGTTAAAAACACTATACTTTCAATGTTAACTTCAAGTTAGTTGAGATTAATCTAATATACATTATTTTCGTATATTAGATTAATTATATCAGAGATATATACAAATTTTATATCTTTATTTTGTAATTTAGGGTACATTGACTTAATAGCTTTTGCAGTAACTGTTCCTCCTTCTACACCAACATGTCCTATTCCTATAGCATACCCTCTTTCCAAAGCTATTTCGCCTAATTTTTCTATCTGTTTTTCTATATGATTTTGATTTTGTGTTCCGTCAAGAAAGATATCACGGGTAGCAAATTTAACATTCAAATTTTTTGATATATCTGGTATCACAGATTTTGGTGTCGTCTTACTATCTATAAAAAATAAATTTCTATCTTTTATAATTTTTAAAACAGATTCAATTATTCTTTCATCTTGAGTAATCTTTGATCCCATATGATTATTCATTCCTACAGCAAATGGAATTTGTGATAAACTATCTTCAATGCAGCTCTGAATCTCTTCATTTGATAAATCATCGGTAATTCCTCTTGGGCCTAACCACTCCTTCTTTCCATGTTCTGGCTCCATTGGGATATGTAATATTACTTCTAATTTTGCTTCGTGAGCTGCCTGAGCATCACTTTCACTAAAAGGTTGAAATGGCATTACCGCTGCAGTCAAGGGAATATTAAGATTATACATGTCTTCTGTACCTTGACTGTTATTTCCAAAATCATCTATTATTATAGCTATGTAGCTAGTTTTTCTAGAATTAGTTTCTATTGTATTAGTATGTATGGTTGAAATAATACTTATTATTATAAGGGTTAATATTATAATCATAAAAATTGTTGTTAAGCGTTTTTTTGAGATTATTATAAACATTTAGTATTCCTCCTTTTATAAAATAAAGAAAGTATTAGCTCATAATACAATATATATTCAAAAATATTTAATAAATACAGAATCTTAGATAGAAATAATTTTGTAATCTAAGATTTTATTTATATTTTTGTTGTGTATTAAACTTATATAGTGATATCAACAATTTTTTATAATATTGTTTTGAGACAGCTATTTTATAAACTAAAAGCAGGATTATTGTTCATAGTACGAGAATTAAATATTAAATTAACTATTAATGATAGGAGGCAAAATATGTTTGAAGTTAAAAATATTGAGCCAGAAATGACCTATAGTATTAGACATAGTATTCTACGTCCTCATCAGTCATTTGAAGACTGCAAATATGATACAGATTTTGAAAAAAATACATTTCATGTTGGAGCATTTTATCAAGGAAGGCTAATAAGTATTGCATCATTTTGTGAAAGAAAAAATATTGATTTTACTAGTGAAAAGCAATATCAATTAAGAGCGATGGCAACCCTTGAGGAGTATAGAAAGCTAGGGGCTGGAAGAGCAGTTGTTAATTATGCAGAAAGCTTTTTACAAAGGGAAAAAATTGAGATTTTATGGTGTAAAGGAAGAACTAATGTCCAAAAGTATTATAAAAGACTAGGATTTATAACACATGGCGAAGTCTTTGATTACCCGCCTATTGGACCTCATATTATTATGTATAAAAAAATAAATGAAGGAAATATATATTAAAACTTTTGACAACAATATCTTAATGACTTGATATTCAGCCACTTTACAATTCAATTTGGGGGAAAGTTGTCTGTAAGATAGAAAGGGTATTCAATCAATAAGTACATAATTCCTTCATTTGTTATAACTATTATAATACTGTAATTGTATTTGAAGATTCTATTTTTGGGAATAAATAATAGTGAAGATTAAAATAAATTAATCCTTTAGGCTCGAGTATTTTGGTTAGAGGTGATTGATAATGGTAAATGAATTATTGAAAAAGCAAAAAGACTTTTTTAAGAAAGGCTATACTAGTGATATTGACTTTAGATTGAATTCCTTAGGAAAACTTAGAAAATCTATACAGTATTATGAAAAAGATATATTAGAAGCATTACAAGTTGATTTAGGTAAGCCTCATTTTGAAGGATATGCAACTGAGGTAGGATATGTACTTGATAGTATAAGTTATATGGAAAAAAATCTCAAGAAATGGACAAAGGATAAAAAAGTCAAAACACCTATTCATCAAGCCCTTACAAAAAGCTTTATAAGGTATGAGCCCTATGGAACAGTGCTAATAATAGGGCCATTTAACTATCCTTTTCAGTTAATAATAGAGCCGATGATTGGTGCTATTGCAGCTGGTAATACTGTAATATTAAAGCCTTCGCAAGATACAGTAAAAACTGAGGCAATAATAAAAAGGATTATCAATGAGGTGTTTGAAGAAGAGTATATTAGTGTTATAACAGGTGGAAGAGAAGTAACGTCTGAACTAATTAATTCGAAATTTGACTATATATTTTTTACAGGGAGCGTTCCAGTAGGAAAGATTGTGATGGAGGCAGCATCTAAAAATCTAGTTCCAGTTACCCTTGAACTGGGAGGAAAAAGTCCAGTAATTGTTCATAAGGATTCAAATTTAGATAAAGCCGCCAAAAGAATAATGTGGGGAAAATTTATTAATACTGGACAGACATGTGTAGCTCCAGACTACGTGTATATACATAAGGATATAAAGGATGAGCTATTACAGAAAATGAAGGAAGTATTAATAGAGTTTTATGGTGATAAGCCTAAGAATAGTGAAGACTATGGCAAGATAGTAAATACCAGACAATTTGATAGATTAGTAACACTTATAGATGAAGATAAAGTTTTTTATGGTGGGAATTACGATAGAGAAGAATTATATATAGAACCAACGATTTTAAATAATGTTACTTGGATGGATAAGGTTATGGAGGATGAGATATTTGGACCTATTTTACCTGTAATGGAGTACGGTGATATAAATAAAGTTATAGATATAATAAATTCTAATCCGAAGCCACTATCCTTTTACATATTTTCAGAAAATGAACGGATACAAAATATGACTATTGATAGGATATCCTTTGGTGGAGGATGTATAAACGATACTATATCTCACGTAGCCACTCCCTATATGCCTTTTGGTGGGGTAGGTAACTCTGGTATTGGATCTTATCATGGAGAGTATAGCTTCTATACATTCTCTCACGCTAAAAGTATAATAAAGAAATCAACTATATTTGATTTAAATCTTATATTTCCACCATATAAGGATAGAATTAATATACTTAAAAAAGTTCTAAAATAGAGTTAGTTTATATATTAAGTTGAAAACTTGTTTGAAAGGCTGAAATTATGAAGACCAATAAAATGGGGTAGATGAAATGAAAAAAATTAAAATGAGTAAATTACAAGCTCGTCGTTTTCTTGTAAATTATCATGGACTAGATAGCTATAATCACTTTGAAGGAGAAGAAGGTGTTTTAGAATTTATGAGAAAGGTAGGATGTATTCAGTATGACCCTCTTAATGTTGTAGGACGAAATCCAGATTTAGTTTTACAATCTAGAATTAAAGGGTACACATCAGATATCTTGGAAAAGCTTCTATATACAGATAGATCTTTAGTAGATGGTTGGGACAAGATGATGGCTATATATAGAAAAGAAGATTGGGCACCTATGGGTCATGTAAGGAATAAGCATATTGAATCTTTTATAGGTACAATGAATAATAGAGGGACTATGAAAGCTTTAGACTTAATTGATGAAATAAGGAATATAATAAAGCAAAATGGACCAATACAAGCCCGTGATATAAACATAGGTGTTTCACCGAAAGGGTCGTGGGGACATAGAAAGCTATCCAGTGTTGCACTTGACTACATGTTTAACAATGGAGAGTTAGGAATATTTAGAAAAAACAATACTCAAAAAGTTTATGATTTAATAGAAAATTTATTACCAACTGAAATAATTGATAAGGACTCATTTAATAGTAATTATGAATTTCATAAATGGTACTTCAAGAGGCGTATTGGAAGTGTGGGAATGATATGGAAACGTAGTGGAGGTGGCTGGCTAGGACATTTTCTCTCAAACAAGGAATTAAGAAATACTATTATTGATGAATTATTAAGTGAAAATAGTATTGTACCTGTATCTATTGAAGGAATTAATGATGATTTTTATATTAGGACTGAAGATGTTAAAAACTTTGATTTTACAGAAGTAAAAGAGGATATGTCAATGCGTTTTTTAGCTCCACTTGATAATATTTTATGGGATAGGTCTATGATTGAAGAAATTTTTGACTTCAAATATAGATGGGAAGTTTATGTTCCTAAAGATAAAAGAAAATATGGTTATTATGTGCTTCCTGTGCTTTATGGTGATAAGCTTATAGCTAGATTTGAACCTGAATTACATAGGGGGAATGAACCTCTAGTAATAAAAAGGTGGTGGTGGGAAGAAGGAATTATAATAACCGATAAAATGAAGAAATCTGTAAAAGATAGCCTAGAAGAGTTTTGCAATTATCTTCAGGCTGATGGTTTAGCTAAAGAAAGCATTAGCAAAATCTATTGAAGATAATATACATAATATCTACTTAATAGACTGTAAAGCCCTCAACGATTGTTGAGGGCATATCTGTTATAGATATTATTTTAATGTAGTTATAGACTCAGAGAGATACATATTATATAGAGGATATAATACGTATTTATTTACTAGGCTTTAACTTATTAGACTCTAAGAATTCCAGTATACGACTAGATTGATTAACAACTACGTGTCCTGTATTAGGTAACAATGTATCATTAGTTTGAGAAGTAAATCTCTTAAGATGATTGATACTTTTTTGAGCAGGAATCAAATTGTCACGTTCTCCAAAGATGACTTGTATTGGCATTGTTAATTTGGATAGAGACACTCCATCAAAAACTGGAAGCTTTTCTAATCTAGGATTAAAGTGCTTACTAATCAGTTGTGTGAATTCAAGAGCACTTTTCATATCAGATGTTGATACTGAAGGGGTTGCATCATTATACACTAATTTCATGGCTTGTTTTTTACCCCATTTGCCTAATAGAGATAAAAAGAGATTCTTCCATAAAAAGCTAGACTTTGTTTTTGCAAGTCCTCCTGGGCATAAAAGAACTAGCTGTTCTACCTTATCTGGATATGTGGTTGCAAAATCTAATGCCATCCAGCCACCCAATGATAGACCAACGATTGAGCATGTCTTGAGGCCAAGTGATTTAAAGGTTTCATCTAGCCAACTAGAATAATCACCGCTTTCATAAGTAGGACGATTGGGGTCAGAGAAACCTGCTTCTCCTATTAAGTCGATAGCATAGACATGATGAGTTTTGCTAAATGTTATTACATCACTATACCAACAGAAAGAGTTTGATACACTTCCATGAAGTAATATTAGGGGTGGATTATCATTTGACCCAGATTCAATTACAAAAGTAGAACCAAAGCTTGTATCAACTTTATATTGTTTGTTCTCAACAGGCCAACTTGATAGTATTTCCTGATATCTCTTTAAAACTTCTTGTTTGCCTTCTTCAGACTTGAATATTTTTTTCATAATTTATATTCCCCTCAACTCATTTTAAAAGCCATTCTTCAGCTTCTTTTTTATTATCATAGACCCTAAAACTATTACTCTTATTTATTTCAAGGGCCATTTCTTTAAATTTACCTTTTTGACTGATGCTGTTTGGAATAATAGCAGCTACTTTCACATTGTAATTAATAAATTTTTGAATTATATTACCTGCTACCTTAGTCTTAAGTTTATAAAAGTCCTCAGACAATGTATTGTGATGTAACATAAGTAAGTTTGTATCCTTTTCTCCACATAAAGCTACCAATTCTAGAGCATCATCTTCGGTTTTTAGTGGAGTAGCAGCTGACATAAAATCTATATATCTTTTATGATTTTTTTCTATAACTTCATATTTCAATTTCTCTTTCTCCTTTCTAACTTGATTTTCAAATAACTTTTCCCTTAATTCTTGGATCCAATCTAATTCATTCTTATATGAGAATATAATGTTTTTATAAATCATATCCCATATGAAAGCTTCTCTATCATCTCTATTAGGCGTATAACGAGCACGTCTTCTCTTTTCTTGTTCAATAACTAACTGTATTTTGAGTTCTTCTTCATAACTTGTAAGAAGCCCATTTAACTCTTGGTTAGATAGTACATTAGACCAGGCCAGTTGTATTAAAAAAGTCTTTTTAAGTTCAGGGGCTTCTGGGCTAGACATAGTCCACTCCTTTAATTCATTTAAACCTTCATCTGTAATCTTATATGTTTTTTTAGAAGGTGCTCCATCCTGATGAAAAACTTCACTGGAAACAAAACCTTTATCTTGTAATTGAACTAGGGCTTTATAGATTTGATTATTATTGCCAGACCAATACATAAAAGTGGAATCCTTAAAAATTTTCTTTAACTCATATCCAGTTGAAGGCTTCCAGCTAAGGATACCCAGGATTGCAAATTTAATTGACATTAATTACACTTCCTTTTTAAATAATTTCATATAACCATAACATATGTTAATAGTAACATATGTTATTTTGATAGTCAACTTTTTTTAAAACAAAATTCAGATTAATTTAATTGAAGAACAACATATTTAAATTTTGATGAGATTAAGTTATTGATCCTCGAGTAATAAAGCATGATTCATGGAATTTTAGTTGTTATATATAAAGTTAATTTAGCAAAGAAGAATTATGGGATTTGGACATATGTCCTTTTGCTTAAGAAATATATAAAATATAATATTTATAATAAGAGGAGGAGTGAAATGGAAAATATAAATAATCCACGGGTATTAAAAGAGTATGTGGATAAATTCAATATCAACAGTTTATTTCAAGATAATATGATGGAAGATATGAAGTTGTGTAAATTTAATTCTGAAGAAATTATTTTTTTAGAAGAAGAGCATATAGAGAATTTTTATTTTATAGTTGAAGGCAAGGTAAGAGTGAAGGCTTCATTGAAAAGTGGCAAGGAAATTTTACTTAGATTTATTCAACCATTTAATACTTTAGGTGAAATTGAACTAATGGGAGATTGTTGTGCCAAGAATAGAGTTGAATCAGTTAAAGAGTCTTTGCTAATTGGTATTTCAATAGATAAAATGAGAAAATTTGCATTTGAAGATATAAAATTTCTTAAATATATTAATGGAATTTTAAGTCATAAGATATCCACAATTGATAAAACTATGGCTTTAAATTTAACATATCCATTAGATGTCAGGTTAGCGAATTATTTAATTACAATAAACTCTACAAATGAAAATAGAATTAATGAACTAGAAACTAATGATTTAAATGATATAGCAGAGATATTAGGTAGTAGCTTGAGACATTTGAATAGAGTTATAAAGGACATGAGTGATTTAGGTATATTGAAGAAACAGAATAAAAAATTGTTAATTCAAGATTATGATAAATTAAAGCAAATGTCTGTTGAACTTTACTTTTAATGTGAAATGGAGGGGAATAATGTATAGAGGAATACTTTTTTCAATAATGGCAGGACTTTTTATAGCAGTACAAGGAATTTTTAATACAAGAGTTAGTGACAAAATCGGTTTTTGGGAAGCAAATACCTTTGTGAAGGGAACTGCTTTCTTATTTGCTCTCATTATTACTTTGATATCAGGTAAAGGAAACTTTTCAAATATTACACAAATAAATAAGGTGTATTTATTAGGAGGAGTGATGGGAGCAATAATTGTATTTGGAGTTATGAAGGGAATAACATATATTGGAGCCACTAATGCAGTAACTTTAATAATAGTATCACAAATTATATGTGCATTAATAATAAATAGTTTAGGATTATTTGGGGAGAACAAGCTAAGTATTACTCCTATTAAAGTATTAGGATTAGCTTTTATGTTTGTCGGTATTATCCTCTTTCAATTCAAAGGGTTGAGTGAGTAGATAATCTCTCATATTAAATAGTTATTAGAAGAATAGTGATATTATAAAAATAAAGGTGGTTTTAATAAAGTAGACAAGAATATTTTAAAACAGATATGTGCTAATTAGGCAACTAAGAAAGGTAGAGGATTAATATGAAGTTTATATCTATTGGCGACAATTGTATGGATGTATACAAGCAGATGGGAAAAGCTTTCCCAGGAGGAAATTCAGTGAATTTTTCTGTTTATGTGAAGCAGCTAGGAGAATGTTCTTCCTATCTAGGAGTAGTAGGTAATGATGATTATGGAGATATCATGATAGAACAAATTAGATCAAAGAAAGTAGATATAAGCCATGTACAAAAAGTAGAAGGTGAAACTGCCCATACAAATGTAGAGATTAAAAACGGTGATAGGATATTAAATGACTATGATGAAGGTGTTTTAAAGCATTTCAATCTATCTGACGAGGACTTACAATACATTAGAAGTCATGACTTTCTGCATACAGCCATTTGGGGAAACTGTGAAAGGTATCTAAACTATTTGAAGGATTATGTAACAATCTCTTTTGATTTTGCAGATAGAATTGATTTAGTTAAGATAAAAGAGGTTTGTCCTAATGTCGATTATGCCTTTCTATCTTATAGTGAGGACAATCTTTCTATAAGAAATACTTTAGAACAGATAGTTAGTCTTGGTCCAAAATGTGCAGTAGCAACTTTGGGAGCTAATGGAAGTGTTGCTTATGATGGTGTAAGCTTTTATAAAGAAAAAGCAAAAAGAATTGATGTAGTAGACACATTAGGAGCAGGTGATTCGTTTATAGCTGCATTTATGGTAGGTATAGCAAAAGGCTATGATGTAAGAATGTGTTTGCAAATGGGAACTAGAAAAGCATCAAAGACAATCACATATTTTGGAGCATGGTAAATAAGGAAGTATTCCTATTGCAATATAATTTTGATAGATATTATAATAAAGATGTAGATAAAGCACCGCATAGTATAGAACCCACAGTTAGTGCAAAATCAGTATTTTCTTTGAACCTATCGAGAATGTAGATGAAATTAATATAGTTTTAAATGTAGGTTTTGAAGAATTTAAATTTGATAATATAGAAGTGTAAAAATAATTATTATAAAGGATAAAGGGACTCTTTTGAGTGCCTTTATTATGTTTTTTTGATATTATTTGTTTCTACAATTATAATTAATAATATAAACTTAATTTTATAAATTATAATTTGATAAATAAGTCTGAGCAAGATTATAAATGTTAAATTTTGTAATTAAATATTTAATAAGCTACTAGCTAAGAAAGATGGTGATAGTTTGTTAAAAAGAATAAAAAATATGACTTTACAATTAAAGATTACTATTATCTTCATATCAATGACTCTATTAATTTTGCTAATTCTAGGATCTATATTTTATACAAATACTACTGAAACCTTAAAAGAATCTAAGGAAAAGGAAATGAAGACTATTGCCATTGAAACAGCGAATAAAATTGAGAGATTTCTATTTGAGCGTTCAGGAGATATAGACGTATTATCAGAATCAAAAATTTTAACTATGCCAGAAGTTCAGAATAGTACACGGCTTCACTTTTTATCTAATGTTATGGAAGCATATAAGACATATGATAGTATCTTTGTCTTAGATTTAAATGGGAAAGTGACACTTTCAACTGGTGACGTGCCTAATATTGAGAGAATACGCAATGGATTAATAAACTCAGATTCATATATATCTGAGATAATTACAAATGAAGAAGGAGAAAAATTAATTTGTTTTTCTAAGTTTTTAATTAATGAATCTGGAGTAAAAATAGGTACTGTAGTTGAAGTAATGAATTTTCACTCCATTGAAGAAATAGTTGAAAATGTAACTGTTGGGAAGAGTGGATATGCTAAGCTAGAGGTAGTCAAGTCAAATGTGGAAATTAACAGTGACAATCATGCTGTTAAAATAAAGAGTCAAGGTGAGGATTATATCACTATTAGTGTACCTATTAAAGAATTTTACTCTAATAAAAGTCAATGGAGTATTAAAGTTTTACAGAGGGAAGATGAGGCATATGAAGTTATAAATAATTTTATTAAATACTTATTACTAATATCCTTTGTTATATTTGTCCTGTTTTCTTTCTTATCTATAATTATATCAAAGGTAATTACTGAGCCTATAAGAAACTTAATGTACAAGGTTAATCAGCTTATGAAAGGAAATAAAAGATATAATTTTAAATACAAGACTAAAAATGAAATAAAGAGTTTAACATCTTCTTTTGATATATTACTTGAGCAGCTGAACTTTATGATGCAAATGGTTCTTGAAAAGACAGGAGAAGCTGCATATATGGGTGAATTTAATGAGAATATTAAAGATCTATTTAAAAGTATTTCAAAGGGAATCCTAACAATAGATGCTAAAGGTCAGGTGACATCTATAAATAGAGCTGCAGCACATATTTTAAAGTTGGACTATAATAATGAGTATGATTTAAATATTAATAATAATGAAACCCCGGGATTAGGCGATTTCTTCAAAATTCTAAAAAATAGTTTTGTTAATGATATAAAATATAGAGGAGAAATATGTAATATTTCCCATGGCAAAGAAGGATTTATTCCTGTTATATTTAATACTCTTAGACAAACTGATCATAATGGAGAGCTAATAGGAATGACAGTAATTATTAATAATTTAGAAGAAAAGAGAATGTTTCAAGAGAGCATATTTAGAGAAAAGCATTTATCTCAACTTGGAGAGCTGTCAGCTGGTATGGCTCATGAAATACGAAATCCATTGGCTTCGATTAAAGGATATGCTCAAATTGCTCGCATGGAGTTAGAAGAAAGTCATCAAAGTTATGAAGATTTAACTATTATTCTAAATGAAGTTGAGAGGTTAGATAGGATTATTGAACGATTTATGGCATTTGCAAGACCAAACCAACCAATAAAAACGGAAGTTTCAATTGGAGACTTGATTGATGAAACAATAAGGTTAATGAAAAGCGACCTTGTTAAGAATAGAATAAAAGTAAAGTTTGTAAGAGCAAATAACGATAAGATATTAGTTGACTATGAGCAGATAAAACAAGTACTTATTAATATATTAATCAATGCTATTCAAGCATCCAGCCATGGAGATGAAATTCTTATTAAAACCTATGGAATCTATAAGGAAAATTTTTTTGCAATTAAAATAATTGACCAAGGGGTAGGCATTAATGATGAAATAATAGATAAAATCTTCACACCTTTTTATACAACTAAAGAAGATGGTTCCGGGCTAGGTTTATCTATTTCGTCCCAAATTATTAAAAATCATCAAGGATTCCTTGAGATTGACAATACGTTGAAAAGGGGAACAAGTATACTAATTAAATTGCCAATGAGAGGTGAAGATAAAAATGAATAATTTAAATGTTTTAATTGCAGAGGACGAAGCTAACTTGGCTAGATTATTAGATAGAATATTACGAAAAAGAGGGTATAATACTTTTGTAGTTAATAATGGGGAAAAAGCTCTAAATATTGTAAAAAATGAGCCAATTGATATCGTGATAACAGATATTCGGATGCCTGGGATTGATGGTATAACTTTACTAAAGGAAATAAAAGCATTTGACTCATGCGTTGAGGTTATTGTGATGACAGCATTTGCAACTGTGGATACTGCAATTGATGCTATAAAGATAGGTGCAAGGGATTATATACGTAAACCTTTTGATGTAGAAGAAGTGCTGGAGGCTATAGAAAAAGCTAAACTGATAGTAGGGCATAACTCAGAGTATGATACTCATGATTTTAAGACTGACGAGATTTTAGTTACTAATAGTATGTCCATGAGGAGTCTTAAGAAATTAATCGAAAAAGTAGCAAGTAGCAAAGCTACAGTAAATATATATGGTGAAACAGGAGTTGGTAAAGAACTTGTGGCTAAAACAATTCATGAAATAAGTGATCGTAGTGAAAAGCCTTTTATTAAAGTTAATTGTTCTGCATTACCAGAGACTCTTTTGGAAAGTGAATTATTTGGATATGAAAAAGGTGCATTTACAGGGGCTTTTAAGCGCAAGCTTGGTCGTTTTGAGCTTGCCAACGAAGGAACTATATTTTTAGACGAAATTGGTGATGTCTCTCCTTTGATTCAACTAAAACTGTTGAGAGTGATTCAACAAAAAGAACTTGAACGCTTAGGAGGAACTCAAACAATACCGCTAGATATTCGCGTTATTACTGCCACTAATAAGGATTTGGAGGGACTTGTTAAAGAGAATAAGTTTAGAGAAGATTTATATTATAGATTAAATGTCATCCCTATAAAAGTTTCTCCACTACGGGATAGAAAAGAGGATATTCCTGAATTAGTTAATACATTTATTAGAATTGCTTGTGAGAAAAACAATATACCAATAAAGAGATTTTCACCAAAAGCTTTAGAAATGCTTTCTAATTATTCTTGGCCTGGTAATGTTAGGGAACTTGAGAACATCGTTGAAAGGATAATTATAATAAGTGAGGGTCAAATAATTGAACACTCAGATTTGCCAGAATGTATTTGCTCTGAATTGGACATGAGCGATGGAGGTACCTTAGATGCTAGAAAGGACGAAGTGGAAGAACAAGTTATTAGAAAAGCTATTATAGAAACTCAAGGAAATATGACAAAAGCTGCTAGAAAACTTGGTGTTTCAAGAAGAACATTATATCGTAAGATTCACAAGTATGAAATAGACGAAAAAGAAATGGATTGAAATAAATTAATGGGACATAAATGTCACACTGTGAAAAATATGTCCCAATAAGTCAATATAAGCACAGCTAAAAGTAGGTATTAACCTGCTTTTTTTATTGGCATAATATTTGCTTCTTAGTTAGTATGTTAAACAAAAAATCAAAGGAGGAGTTATATATGGGTTTTGATACAGGTAGTACGGCATTTATGCTAATAGCTACAAGTTTAGTAATGTTAATGACTCCAGGATTAGCATTTTTTTATGGAGGGCTTGTTGGTAGAAGAAATGTTATAACAATTATGATGCAAAGCTTTGTATCACTGGGGATTACAACAATACTATGGTATACTGTTGGATATTCTTTATGCTTTAGTGGAGATGTTGGAGGTATTATTGGAAATTTAGATATGATGTTTTTAAGAGGAGTATCTATTACAGACGCTTTCTCTCCCACCAATAATATCCCTATGATTGTATTTATCGCTTATCAAATGATGTTTGCAGTAATCACTCCTGCGTTAATAACGGGGGCATTTGCTGATAGAGTAACCTTTAAAGCGTATATTATATTCCAAGTCGCATGGTTACTCCTTGTATATTTTCCATTTACACATATGATTTGGGGTGGAGGATTTTTATCAAATCTAGGAGTTCTTGACTTTGCTGGAGGTATTGTTGTTCATACTACTGCTGGGATGGCGGCATTAGCTTCTGTCTTTTTCGTTGGAAAAAGGCACTGTAAGCCAAGTGAGCCGCACAATATCCCTTTAATTGCTATGGGAACTGCTCTATTATGGTTTGGTTGGTATGGATTTAATGCAGGAAGTGAGCTGCGTGTTGATAGCATTACTACACTGGCGTTCTTAAATACAGATATTGCAGCTTCGTTTGCAGCTATTGTGTGGTTGATTATTGAATGGAAAGAAGTAGGTAAGCCTAGATTTGTTGGCCTTTTAACAGGGGCGGTAGCAGGTCTAGCTACCATTACTCCAGCAGCTGGATTTATTAGCACAAATATGGCTGCAATAGTTGGTATTTCTGCAGGTATTGTATGTTACTTTGCAGTTAAGTTGAAAAATAAACTTAAATGGGATGATGCATTAGATGTATGGGGAGTACACGGTGTTGGAGGTATTTTAGGAGTAATTTGTTTAGGCTTATTTAGTAGTACTGCTGTAAATAGCAGTGGTGCTAATGGATTATTCTATGGTGGAACTCAATTTTTTCTAGTGGAAACTGGAGCAGTTATCTTTGCTGCTGCTTATGCCTTCGTTATATCTTATGTACTTCTAAAAATAATTAGTAAAATAACCCCTGTTAGAGTAACAAATGAAGTTGAAGACTTTGGGTTAGATTTTGAAATTCACGGAGAGAATGCTTATTACATTCAATAGATAATAATTAAAGGTACCCGCTACGGGTACCTTTTATCTTATTTATAGTTTTCTCTAGATTTCGCTATAGTTTTAACTGCTTCTTCTACTCCGGCCCAGCCTTTAACTATAACTTCTTTTTCTTCTAAATTCTTATACACTGAGAAAAAATGTTCAAATTCCTTTAGTATATGATTTTCCAAGTCTTCAAGGGATCTTATATTTTCAAATCTTGGGTCATTTGAGGGAACTCCTAAGATTTTTTCATCCCTTCCCTTTTCATCTTCCATAATGAACATACCTATTATTCTGGCTTTGATTAAACACCCTGGAAAAGTTGGAAAAGTAGTTATTACCATGGCGTCTAAGGGATCTCCATCATCTGCCAAAGTATTTTGTATAAATCCATAATCAGCTGGATAATAAACAGGAGAATATAAAACTCTATCTAATCTAAACATTCCTTTTTCTTTATCAAACTCATATTTGTTGTTACTTCCTCTGGGTATTTCTACAAAAACTTCCATACAAGGAGCCGACATAATATACACCTCACTTTATAAATTACAATCATTGTTATTATAACACTATATATGCTTTATAGACTTAAAAAAATGTAATATTTATAAATTTATATTGTTTTACATTTTTTTTCATGCGATCAGAAGAATATGTATTTTTTACTGAGTTAAATTCAATAAAATTATATATATGCAATCTAAAAATGAAAGATGAAATGAAAAACTTGCAAACGCTTTCATGTCAGGTCTATGGAAGAAATATACAAAAACCACGATATAAATATTAAAATAGCTTAACTATGTCAAAAAATAACAAATAGCACATAGTCTCAATGTTAAGAAAAAATGCAATAGGAAAACGATATCCTGCAAATTTCAGAAAATTAACCATTGACATTGGATTAGAAATCCTTATATAATAACAATTAAATATTAAAAAGTTGTAACATTTCAAATTATAAGGGGGTAAATTATTGTGAAAAAATCATTTCGTATTTTGGCTTTGTTACTTGTGCTAGTTTTAGCATCTTCTATAGCTTTAGTTGGGTGTGGAGACAGTACAGAAGAGAGTGGAAAATATTTAAGATTGGCTAAGGACGTGGAATTATCGTCAATGGATCAACATATTGCTACAGATGGATTGGCATTTGAGACTATAGCTGCAACAATAGAAGGATTATATAGTTTAGATGCGGCTGGTAATACAATACCTGCTATCGCACTTTCCCATGACGTGAGCGATGATGGACTAAAATATACGTTTAAGTTAAGGGAAAACGCAAAATGGTCAAATGGAGATAAAGTTACAGCCAATGATTTTGTATTTAGTTGGAGAAGATTAGTGAATCCCAATACTGCAAGTGAATACAACTTTATTGCAGATGTAGCTGGACTAAAGAATGCTGCTAAAATAGTGGATGGAGAACTTCCTAAAGAAGAATTAGGTGTAAAGGCATTAGATGACCATACACTAGAGGTTGAGCTAGAAAGGCCTACGCCTTACTTTATTTCTTTAACAGCTTTTGCTACATTCTTTCCTTTAAATGAAGAGTTTGTTACAGAAAAAGGAGATCAATATGCATTAAATCCAGAAAATATATTGTCTAATGGGCCATTTAAGATGGTTGAGTGGAATAAAGGCTATGGATATAAGTTAAATAAAAATACTGACTATTATGATGCAGAAAATGTAAAAGTTGATGGATTGGAATTTCGTATTATAAAGGACCCTCAAACAGCAGTTCTGAAATTTGATTCAGATGAGCTAGACGTGGTGAAATTATCGGCGGAGCTTGTTGAAAAATATAAGTCTGATGAAAGTTTTAAACTAATAGGAGCAGGATATTTATGGTATATGTCATTTAATCAGGAAACAGAATTATTTAAAAATGTTAATATGCGTAAAGCTTTTAGCCATGCAGTAGATAAGTCTCATATTGCAGATAATATACTAAATGATGGTTCTTTGGTGGCTGATTTTATAGTTCCTATAGGATTAGCTACTGGTCCAGATGGCAAGGATTTTAGAGATGAGGCAGGAACATATTCTCAATATGATAAAGCTTTAGCACTAGACTATTGGAATCAAGCAAAATCTGAATTAGGAAAAGAAGAATTGGAAGTAGAAGTGTTATTTGATGATTCTGAGACTGTCAAGAAGATGGCAGAATTTATTCAAGCTGAATTAGAGACTAACTTACCAGGATTGACTGTTAAGTTGAAATCACAGCCAAAGAAAAATCGTTTAGCATTAATGAGATCAGGAGACTTTGAACTTGGACTTACAAGATGGGGGCCAGACTATTCGGATCCGCTAACTTACCTAGAATTATTTATAACAGATGGATCATCTAATAGTCCAAATTACTCAAGCCAAGTATATGACGACCTTGTATATTCTGCATCACGTGGAGATCTTTCCTCTGATCCTATTGGAAGATGGGAGGCAATGATAGAGGCAGAAAGAGTTCTGTTAGAGGAAGATGCAGCAGTTGGACCTTTATATCAAAGGGGATATGCTTTCTTGATTAACTCTAAAGTGACAGGAATTGAAGACCATGTTGTTGGAACGCCTTTCATATATAAGAGTGTTGAGATAAGCGAATAGTTATTTGAGGAAAATGTATGAAAAGAGAAAGTCATAGGCTTAAGTCTATGACTTTCTTAAAATAATTATTTTAGTGAATTGGGTTGAAATGGAGTTGATAGAGGATGTTTAAATATATTCGAAATAGATTAATAATTTCAATTGTAACATTACTTGTAATTTTATCTGTGCTTTTTTTATTACTAGACTTAATGCCAGGGTCACCATTTAATGATGAAAAACTTAGCGAAGACCAAAAGGGAATGCTCTATGCAAAATATAATCTAGATAAGCCTTTGCATATTAGATATTTCACATATATGAAGAATGTAATATTCAAAGGAGATTTTGGTGAGTCATATACGATACAAAAAAACGTACCTGTATCAACTTTGCTTAAGGATAGGCTACCGATTTCTATAAGATTAGGTATACAATCTCTTTTAGTAGGAGCTTTAATAGGTGTCTTATTTGGTTCAGTTGCAGCAATTAATAAAAATTCAGGGTGGGATACCTTTACTACAGTGTTTTCAGTTCTGGGAATTTCAGTACCATCTTATGTTTTTGCCCTTGGATTAAGTTATTTTCTAGGTTATAAAATTCATTTATTTCCTTTTACCTATGATATATATAAGCCCTTAGAATCTAGTGTTCTACCAACCATAGCTTTGTCAATGTTTGTTATAGCAACTGTTGCTAGATTTATGAGAACAGAGCTAGTTGAAGTCCTTGGTTCAGAATATATCCTTTTAGCAGAGGCTAAAGGACTAAAAACAAGAAAGGTTCTTATAAAGCACTCTATAAGAAATGCACTAATACCTGTAATAACAGTTTTAGGACCCATAACGGTTAGTCTCTTAACGGGATCTCTTGTTATCGAGAGAATATTTGGGATACCAGGACTAGGAGATTTATTGGTAACTGCCATAAGTGTAAATGACTTTAATGTTGTAATATCTATAGCCTTTTTCTACAGTATGTTTTATATTGCAATGATGTTAATAATTGATGTGCTATATGGTGTTATCGACCCTAGAATTAGAGTAGCAAAGGGGGAGCAAAATGGATAATCTAGCTAAAAAATATGATAAAAAGTCCTTTGAAAGGATATTGAAAAATGAAAAAGTTCAAACTGATGTTGTGTATAAAGGCATAAGTTTTTGGAAGGATGTAGGACTTAGGTTTTATCAAAACAAAGGAGCTTTGATAGGATTAATATTAATTGTGATAATAGTAATTATGGCTTTTGTAGGACCTACTATGAATAAACATACTTACAAAAGTTTAGAAACAGAGCATCTCAACTTACCCCCAAGAATACAAGGTATAGAGAATTTAGGAGTTTTTGATGGTGAAATCAATGGAGTAAATGTATATCAAGAAAAAGGCTTAGATGATGTATATTATTGGTTTGGTACCGATAGCCTAGGAAGAGACATTTGGACGAGAGTATGGGTAGGAACTCAAGTATCCATATATATAGCTTTACTAGCAGTGGTTATTGATATGTTTATTGGCATGGGCTATGGATTAATTTCTGGATATTTAGGTGGAAAAGTAGATGTATTTATGCAGAGATTTATTGAAATATTAAGTGGAATTCCAAATTTAGTTGTTGTAACCCTATTTGTTATGATTTTAAATCCTGGAATTTTATCTATTTCATTGGCACTGGTGATAACGGGGTGGATAGGTATGAGCAGAGTAGTTCGTTCTCAGGTTCTAAGACTAAAGGAATTAGATTTTATTTTAGCTTCGAGAACATTAGGAGCAAGTACATCTCAAATTATAATAAAAGACTTATTTCCCAATATTTTTGGTCAAGTCATTATAATGAGCATGTTTTCAATACCAAAGTCAATTTTCTACGAATCATTTTTGGCCTTTATAGGTCTTGGACTTCAGCCTCCTATGGCCTCACTGGGAGTTTTAATTAATGATGGTTATAAATCAATATTAGTATATCCCCACATGATTATTTCACCAGTAATAGTGTTAG
Source organism: Sporosalibacterium faouarense (assembly GCF_016765695.1). Taxonomy (GTDB): domain Bacteria; phylum Bacillota; class Clostridia; order Tissierellales; family VENL01; genus Sporosalibacterium; species Sporosalibacterium faouarense. The sequence goes on from NZ_JAETGO010000079.1 coordinate 27,158, forward strand.
CAATATTAATGTTGAGCTTCAATTTATTAGCTGATGGGTTAAGGGATGCATTGGACCCTAAAATGAAGGAACATTAGGTAAAGAAAGTATGAAAGAAGGTGAGAAAGTGGAGAAAATATTAGAAGTAAAAAATCTATGCGTATCGTTTAAAACCCATAATGGAGTTGTAAAAGCAATTAGGGGTGTTAGCTTTGATCTATTTAAAGGAGAAACTCTAGCAATAGTAGGTGAGAGTGGTTCGGGGAAATCTGTTACGACTAAAGTTCTAATGGGTATCCTTGCTAAGAATGGAATTATAGAAGAAGGAGAAGTTTTATTTGATAATAAAGATTTGACTAAAATAACAAAAAAGGAAATATCAAATATTAAGGGTAAGGATATTGCAATAATATTTCAAGATCCAATGACATCTTTAAATCCCACAATGACAGTAGGGTACCAAATAGCAGAGAGTATAATTGAACATCAAGGGCTAACTAAAAATGAAGCTAAAAGTAAAGCTATGGAACTTATTAAGCTTGTTGGAATCAATCAATCAGAAAAAAGATATAAACAGTACCCACATCAATTAAGTGGTGGTATGAGACAGAGAATAGTGATTGCCATAGCTTTGGCATGCAATCCAAGAATTCTAATTGCTGATGAACCAACTACTGCATTGGATGTTACTATACAGGCACAGATATTAGATTTGATTAAAGAGTTACAGGAGAAAATCGGTTTGTCTATAATATTTATCACTCATGATTTAGGAGTTGTAGCAAATGTAGCTGACAGAGTAGCTGTAATGTATGCTGGTAAAATAGTAGAATTTGGAACAGCAGAAGAAATTTTCTTTGATCCAAGGCATCCATACACTTGGGGTCTATTGGCATCTGTACCAGATTTGAATAGTGAAATAAATAAGCTCTATGCTATACCAGGAGCACCTCCTAATTTATTATATCCACCTAAAGGGGATGCATTTGCTTTAAGAAGTGACTTTGCATTAAAAGTTGACTTAGAAGAAGAGCCTCCATTTTTTAAAGTAACTGATACACATTATGCAGCGACATGGTTACTACATGAGAATGCCCCTAAGGTTGAAATGCCAGAGATATTGAAAGTAAGGATAGAGAGTATGAAGAAAGAGGTGTCTCAATATGACTACTAAGAATCAAGTAATCTTAAGGGTGGAAAATTTAAGTCAGCATTTTAAGTTGGGGAGAAAAAATATTTTAAAAGCAATGGATAAAGTTTCTTTTACAGTAAATAAAGGAGAGACCTTTGGATTAGTTGGGGAAAGTGGCTCAGGCAAATCTACTACAGGTAGAAGTATTATAAGGTTATATAATCCTACAGATGGAGATGTTGAGTTTTTAGGAAAAAGAATTTCAGGAAAGATTGACAAAAGAACAGAATCAATGTTGAGAACAAAAATGCAGATGATTTTCCAAGATCCCATGGCATCATTAAATCCTAGAAAAACAGTTTTGGATATAATAGCCCAAGGGTTAGATATCCATAAGTTATATAAAACTAAGAAAGAGAGAAATAAAAAAGTATATGACATACTGGAAACTGTTGGATTATCTAAAGAACATGCCCATCGTTATCCCCATGAATTTAGTGGTGGACAACGACAGAGGATAGGGATAGCAAGAGCTTTGGTTGTAGATCCTGAGTTCGTAATTGCGGATGAAGCTATCAGTGCATTGGATGTATCAATTCAAGCGCAGGTAGTTAATCTTCTAAAAAAAATGCAGGAAGAAAGAGAGTTAACTTATATATTTATCGCTCATGATCTTTCCATGGTTAGATATATTAGTGACCGAATTGGTGTTATGCATTTAGGGAAAATGGTTGAAATAGGTTCGGCAAGTAATATTTATAATAATCCAATACACCCTTATACAAAGTCACTGTTATCTGCTATCCCCCATCCAAATCCATTGTTAGAAAGATATAGAAAACGGGTCGATTATGATAAATCAAATATTGACTATGACGAAGGTGAATTAGTTGAAATCGAAAAGGACCATTTTGTGTTAGGTACTGAAGGAGAAATTAAGAGGTGGACAGCATAAACTATTGAGGACTAGCTTGGTGAAAAAAGTAATCAAGCTAGTTTTTATTTTTTTTGAATGGAAAGTTAACTTGACATACCAAAGGGAATATATTACAATAAAATGGAAAGGAAGCTTTACAATCATTGTGAGGTGATATTTTGAAGAATCGTCTTGATGAAATTAGAAAAAAACATAATATGACTCAAGAAGAGTTGGCAGAAAAACTGAAGGTGTCCAGACAAACAATAGGTTCATTGGAGAATGGTAGATATAATCCATCAATAATTTTAGCTTTTAAAATCGCAAAGTTATTTAAAACTAGTATTGAAGAAATATTTATTTATGGGGAGAGTGAAGAAAATGAATAAATGGAAAAATAAAGTTGCTCTGTACTGGATTCTTCTAATTGTTGGGGTTGTAATAGCGTGTATCGGCGGTTTTCTATTAAGAGAAACAGAACCAAAGGCTTTATCAGGAGTCTTTATAGGTATAGGCGCAGGATTATTAGGATTATCAGTAGGAGAGCTTATTAATATAAAGGTTGTCAATAGATATCCAGATTATAAACGAATGATAGATATTGAAAATAAAGATGAGAGAAATATTAAAATTAAGAATCTAGCTAAGGCAAAGGCTTTTGATTTTATGATAAAGGTCTTTGGAATACTAATGCTTGTATATGCATTAATGAATGAAAAATTAGTGACAATATTAATGCTAGTAGGGGTATATTTATCAGTTGTAACAGTCTATGTAGTATTTTTTAATAAGTATTCAAGAGAAATGTAGAGTAGCTATATTATTTGACTGAGTTAAGTAATTATTAGTCGTAGGAGGGGTGAAATATATGGATAACAGAGATAAAATAAAAGTATATATAAAAGAAATATCAGAAATTAAGGGTAAATCAAGTTCGAAGATAATTAAGGTTTTAAAATTAGAATTACTTGAAAGATGTCTTAAAAGAATAGGCCAGTTTTTAGAAACTTGTGATGAGTGTAATATATACTTTCAAGAAATTGATGATATAATTTCAAAAGTCAATGAATATGTAGAGAAATCTGATAAAAATACTCTCAAGGAATATCGTTACCAGATGAAAGGCATAGTGGAACATTTGAAAAAGAAACATGGATTAATAGATGAAGGACATTATGTAAGTCAATATATGACTATAGGAATGACGATTGGAGTAAGTATAGGAATTACAATGGATAATATCGCAATAGGGATATCATTAGGTATCGCCGTAGGAGTAGCTATTGGATCATCATATGATGCCAAAGCAAAGAAAGAAGGGAGAGTAATCTAGATACTGAATTAAAAAAAGGCATATATGACAACCTGTTGTCATATATGCTTAAATATAATATTAGTAACAATACTTATCTAGGAGAGATAATATGAGGTTTATTGAAGCTAAAAAAATATTATCTAATTGGTCTGATGGAAAAGGGTGGTTTGGGAACAATTATGGTATGAATATCTATAAAGGCTGTTGTCATGGTTGTATATACTGTGACTCCAGAAGTGAATGCTACAAAGTATATAATTTTGATGAAGTGAGAGCTAAGAAAGACGTTCTCTTACTGTTGGAAAAAGAGCTAATTTCTAAAAGAAAAAAAGGTGTTATAGGAAATGGAGCTATGAGTGATCCCTACAATCCCTTTGAAAGAAAATATGAGTTTACCAGAGGAACACTTAAGCTAATTAATAAGTATGGTTTTGGCGCAAGCTTATTGACAAAATCTGATTTAGTCACTAGAGATGTTGATATATTAGAAAAAATAAAATCTCATTCTCCTGTCATGGTGAAATTCACCATAACAACTTATGATGATGAACTTTGCAAGAAAATTGAACCTAATGTAACCGTAACCTCGAAAAGATTTTTAGCTTTAAAGAAGATTTCAGAAGCAGGAATATTTACAGGAGTTCTTTGTTGGCCTATTCTTCCCTTTATAAATGATACAGAGGAAAATATTAAGAGCATTATTAAAGCTACTGCTGAAAATGGTGGTAAGTTCGTAGCGCCATGCTTAGGGGTAACACTTAGACAAAATCAGAGAACGTACTTTTATAATAAGCTAGATATACTTTTTCCAGGAGTAAAAGAAAAATATATTAAAACCTTCGGAGATAGTTATGAGTGTAATTCTATTAATATCGATAAATTGAACGATATATTTAAAAAAGAATGTAAAAAGTATGGGTTATTATATAAGATGTCGGATATCAGAAAAGCTATGAGAAGTAAGTACATACACAAACAGATATCTCTTTTTGATTAGGCAGAGGTATCCATGAATAGTATATAAACTTTATTTAAATACATATTTAGCCAACTTGTGAAAGAAGCGAAATAAAAAGAAATAAAAAGAAATCTTAGAATTGTATATGATTAATGAGAATGAAAAAAACATATAGCTTTCTAGCTTTAAAAGAAATCTGACCTGAAGCTTAATAGGTCATTTTTTTCTATAGATGTATAATTATATTAATATAACTAGGGTAATAATAAAAATGATTAGGTATCATAAAAAATACTTTTGCTTTTACAAAATTTGTATTGACATTGAATTGTCTATTGTATATATTATTCTTATTTGAAGAATTAAAAGAAGGTGATAAATGTGTTCAAGAATCAAAATCAGACACCGTTATTTGACGCAATCAAAGCGTATCATGATAGGAGTGTAATACCCTTTGATGTGCCTGGACATAAACATGGAGTGGGGCTTAAAGAGTTGGGAGAATACCTGGGACCCAAAGTATTAGAGATAGATGTGAATTCTATGAAACCTTTAGACAATATTAGTAATCCTGTTAGTGTTATCAAAGATGCTCAAGAATTAATGGCAGAAGCCTATATGTGTGATCACGCTTTTTTCTTAGTAAATGGAACTACTTCTGGGGTTCAAGCAATGATTATGAGTGTATGTCAACCAGGAGATAAGATAATACTGCCTAGAAATGCCCATAAGTCTGCGGTAAATGGAATGATACTTAGTGGAGCCTTGCCCATTTATATTCAGCCGGAAACTAATGATGAATTAGGCATTGCCATGGGAGTAACTTTAGAAAGTATTGAAAAAGCAATTGCCAAAAATACCGATGCAAAAGCTATATTTTTAATAAACCCTACATACTATGGTGCAGCATCAGATATTAAAAAGATAATAAAATTAGCTCATAGACACGGAATTGCAGTGTTACTTGATGAAGCCCACGGCGCACATTTGAGCTTTCATAAGGATCTTCCCATATCTGGCATGGAGGTAGGAGGAGATATGGCAGCGGTAAGTCTCCACAAAACAGGAGGCTCACTGACTCAAAGCTCGGCTCTTTTACTGAATGAAGGCTTTATTGATAAAAATACTGTAAGAACTACACTAAATTTAATGCAAACAACTAGTGCTTCGTATTTATTAATGACTAGTCTTGATATAGCTAGAAAAATGTTAGCGACAGAAGGTGAAAAGGTAATTTCTAAAACTTTAGGTTTAGCAAGATATGCTAGGGAAGAAATTAATAAGATTGAAGGGCTATATGCCTTTGGTAAGGAATTAGTAGGAGAACCAGGAGTTCATGCATTTGATGAAACTAAACTAGGGGTAAATGTTTCTGGACTAGGCATTTCTGGATTCAAAGCATACGATATACTTCGTGATGAGTACAATATTCAGATGGAGCTAGGTGATGCATATAATATTCTTGGAATAATTAGTGTAGGCGATACAGAAGAATCAATTCAGGCATTGATTGATGCATTAAAAGATATGAGTAGTAAGTATAGTGGAAAAAATATTAAGTTTAAAAAGAAAAAGGTTTTAGAGAATCCCGAGGTAATAGTATCACCAAGAAATGCATTTTATGCTCGAAAGAGATTTGTTAAGCTTGATGAGGCAGAAGGTGAGATAAGTGGTGAATCTATTATGGCATATCCTCCAGGTATTCCAATTGTAACTCCTGGAGAAAGGATAAGCGCTGAAATGATAGAATATATTAAATTCTTGAAGAGTCAAAACAGTATATTGACAGATATGGAAGATCCAACTTTAAAAAATGTTAAAGTTTTAGGAGTATAATATAGATATTTTAGAATATTAAAATATTGATGAAATTAGTAGTAAGGTATATAATCGTCTTATTAACTAAGAATGAATATGCTGAAAGCAATTTTAATGAAGTTGGTAATAGAATACTTAGCGTATAATTTTATTAGGAGGTTTGGAAATGGAACTTTGGTATACAGAGATGCATACAGAAAATGCTAAATTATCGATGAAAGTAAAGGAACAACTTTTTTCAGAGGAAAGTGAATTTCAAAAGGTAGATGTTTTTGATACCTATGAATTTGGTAGATTACTAACTATTGATGGATTAGTAATGGTTACACAAAAAGATGAGTTTGTTTATCATGATATGATTGTACATGTGGCAATGGCAACTAATCCAAATATTAAAAAGGCACTTGTAATAGGTGGCGGTGATGGAGGAACAGCAAGAGAGTTAACTAGATACAACTCTATTGAGAAAATGGATATGGTTGAAATTGATGAGTTAGTGGTTAGAGCCTCCAAGGAATACTTACCATTTACTGCTGGTAAATTAGATGATCCTAGAGTAAATCTATTTTTTGAAGATGGAGTTAAGTTTGTTGAAGATAAAAAGGGTGAATATGATTTAATCATCGTTGATTCAACAGATCCAATAGGACCGGGAGAAGGTTTGTTTTCTATTGAATTCTATCAAAATTGCTATGATGCATTAACTGAGAATGGAATACTAATTAATCAAAAAGAAAGTCCGTATTATGCAAGAGATGCTAAGGAAATGATTAGGGCAGATCAAAAAATTAAAAAGATATTCCCTATTGCTATGACATATAAGTACCATATACCTACATATCCTTCTGGATTATGGTTATTTGGATTTGCGTCAAAGGGATTACATCCAATAGAAGATTTAGATGCAGATAAATGGAATGGCTTAGGTCTAAAAACTAAATATTATAATACTGACTTACATGTAGGGTCCTTTGCTTTACCAAATTATGTAAAAGAGATGATAGAAAATGGTATTATCTAAAAATGTATCCACTTTTATAGGACTTGATAATGAATATGAGGAATCAAAAGTGGTTGTGTTTGGGTGTCCCTATGATGGAACAACATCCTTTAGACCAGGAACTAGGTTTGCTCCTGGAGTAATGAGAAGTGAATCTTTTGGCCTGGAAACATATAGTCCATATCTTGATTTAGATTTAGAGGATTACAAAGCCTTCGATGCAGGAGATTTAGAATTTCCATTTGGAAATACTGAAAAGGTCTTAAAGATGATTGAAGATTTTACTGATAATATAGTGAAAGATAATAAAGTACCTATAATGATTGGAGGGGAGCATTTAGTCACCCTACCAGTCATTAAATCGGTATATAAAAGGCATAAAGATTTATACATTTTGCATTTTGACGCTCATACTGATTTAAGAGAGGATTATTTAGGAGAAAAACTATCCCATGCAACGGTCATTAGAAGAGCTTGGGAGTTTGTAGGAGATAATAGAATATATCAATTTGGTATTAGATCAGGTGAAAAGAAAGAGTTTGAGTGGGCAAAAGAGCACACCAATTTAACTAAATTTAATTGTGATGGATTAAATGAAGTGGTTAAATATTTAAAGGATAAGCCAGTATATATTACTATTGATTTAGATATATTAGATCCATCTATTTTTCCAGGAACAGGAACTATAGAGCCTGGGGGGATTTTCTTCAGTGATATGATAAAGATAATAAGTCTGTTCAAGGAATTAAATGTAGTAGGAGCTGATGTAGTCGAATTATCACCTCATTACGATGCAAGTGGAGCATCTACTGCTGTAGCATGTAAGGTTTTACGAGAATTGATTTTATCTATAGTAGTAAATAAATAGTTTTATTAATATAAAAAAGCAAGCCCTCACAAAATTGTGAGGGCTTTAAATATATAGAGGGCTTTTCTATATATCTAAGAGCTATTTTAAAAATTATAAATAGTACTATATAAATGAAAAAGTATAATTATTAATTGTTTTCTAATGCTTTTGATTTAACTGCTTCATCACTCTTAAGTGCCTTTAATATTGCCCACATTGCGAATATCATTACAAATGCAAAAGGGAATGCAGCAACTATTGAACCTGTTTGTAATGCTGTAAGACCACCAGTTAGCATAAGTGTAGCAGCTAATACCGATTGGATAACACCCCAAGTTAGTTTACGAACAGTACCTGGATTTAAGTTACCGTTTTCAGACATCATACCAAGAACAAATGTTGCAGAATCAGCAGATGTGACAAAGAAAGTACAAAGAAGTACCACTGCAATTGTTGATATTATAGAACCCATAGGTATCTGTTCCATAATAACAAATAACGCAGTCTCAGTTGTTTGTATTGCTTCTTGAGCTATTCCAAAGTTTTGTAACCCTTCATTTATACCGATACCACCGAATACAGCAAACCATACGAAAGACCCTAAGGTTGGGGCAACAAGAACACCACCAATAAATTCTCTTATAGTTCTTCCTTTTGAGATACGAGCAATGAAGGTTCCAACAAATGGAGCCCAAGCTATCCACCATGCCCAATAGAAGATTGTCCATCCACCATACCATGTACTACCACCAAACGGGTCAATCTGGAAGCTATCTTTTACAACTGAACTTAAATAATCACCTATACCACTAGTAAGTCCATTAATAATTAATACAGTAGGGCCTATAATTAAACCTAATGCAATTAAAACGCCGCATAATGTAACATTTACATTAGATAGAAATTTAATTCCTTTATCTAATCCAGTTATAGCTGAAATCATGAACAGAACAGTTATAACTGTTATTACTACTATTCTTATTAAATTAGTTTCAGGTAGTCCGTATAAGAAATGAAGTCCACTTGTTGTTTGCATTGTAGCCATACCTAAAGAAGTAGCTACGCCTGCAACTGTTGCAAATATTGCCAAAATATCAATAATCTTTCCTATTGGACCTTTAACTCTTTCCTCACCTATTAAAGGTATGAAAATACTGCTGATAAGACCAGGCTTATTCTTTCTAAACTGCATATAAGCCAGTGGAAGAGCTATTATAGTATAGTTGGCCCAAGGATGTAGTCCCCAGTGTAGGAAGGATTTCTTAATAGCGAAGTTAGCAGCTTCAACCGTTCCCCCATCCATACCTAATGGATTGACAAAGTGGTTGAGAGGCTCTGCAACTCCCCAGAAAACTAAGCCAACACCCATACCTGCACTAAATAGCATAGCAAACCATGAGATATTACTATACTCAGGTTTTGAATCATCTGGACCTAACCTTATTTTTCCATATTTACTAAATAACAAGTAAAGACAGAATATTACGAAAAGTGACATTGTGATTAAATAAAACCACCCAAAATTACCAACGAAAAAATCAAATGCATCGGTTGTAGCACCTCCGAAGCTATTTGGAAATATTAATCCCCAACCAACTATTATGGCCACAACTACAAGTGATATAATAAAAACTTGGTTTTTTCTCATTAAGCTGCCTCCTTATTTTAATATAAGTGAGAGCTGTCTATATTATATTTTTACTGTGAAAACTGTTTGTTCTTTTATATCTGTAGTTAATGCGTCTAGTGCTACTCCAACTCTGTGATAACGTAATTTCCATTGTTGTTCTTTAGATGTATCAGGATTTCCTAATGGATAAGGAATAGATATAGTAGGTACAATTTTATTTGAGCCAACTGTTTTAGCAACAGGTATTAAGTTGGCCATTTGTACTATCGGGAATCCTGCTCGTTCTATTTCTTTTACGATCGTTGCTCCGCAACGTGTACAGGTGCCTCAGGTCGAAACTAATATAACTCCATCAACATTAGCTTCTTTTAAGTATTCAGACATTTCTTTACCCATTCTAGCAGCTTCTGCCTGAGTGGTACCAGTACCAACAGTTGAATAGAAGTACTCATGAACCTTACCTATTTTTCCTTCTTTTTCATATACTCTTAGAGCATCTAAAGGTAAGATAACATTAGGATCTGCGTCTGCTGCAGCTGGGTCAAAGCCAGCATGTATAGTTTTGAATTCGCCACTTTTTAATCTCTCCATACTAGAAATATCGTATCTTCCCCATCTAGTTGCTGAAGCTGACTGAATTCTATCTGGATTATCTACTGGAACTATACCTCCTGTATTGACTAAAGCAATAGTTGCCTTACTTAAATCTTTTATAGGTGAAGCAATTGGAACTCTATCAGCTTTAGGAATAGGAAGTTCTGTTTCAAACGTTTCCCCATTTAATTTTTTAATAAGCATATCTACAACTCTATCTGATGCAGGAGTATTTGAATCTAACCAAACTTGATGTCTTATTCCTCTTGGGAAGTATCCCTCATCTTCAGCAGGTAATAGATTTTCATTATTTAATAGCTTATCACCAAACTTAGCTATAGTTTTTATATCTTTTCTCATTTTAGCTGCACTATGACCACCTTTAAAGATATAAACATCTTTTTTGAACATCTCAACTCCTGGGTTCTCAATATGCATTGATGATATAACTGGAACTCCAAATTTTTCTTTTACAGCTTTACAAATAACACCACATGCATTTCCGTATCTACCAGCCTGGAATGCAGGTCCTGCAAAGAAAATATCAAATTCTTTATCTTCTAAAAATCCTAGAATAGTTTCTACGGCTTCATCTTGATTTGATCCCATAAAGTTATCACCACATATTATCGTGTGAGTTACTTGAGCGTTATTTAGCTTTTTATCCAACTCAGTTGCAGGGCCAACTAAACCTTCTTTTATCACCGGGGCAAAATCAGCTTTATCTTCTCCACCAATTTGACCAAAAAATTGATTTAAATACAAAATAGCCTTTTTCATAGTTTCACCTCCTTAAAAGTCCTTCATTGTCTTAGTAGACCATCCAACCACTTGATCTCCACAGAACATAGCATTATTTTCCATGATTATAGAGCCATCTTCTTTAACAGAAGAACCAAGCTTTTCATCGCCTTCCCATCCACCTGATAATCCATCTCTAGCTAATGATTGAAGCTCGCCGACAACCGTCTTCATTGGTGGAAGTTTGATAAGTTCTGATACATTACCGCAGGATACAATAGCATCAGCTTTTTCGTCTAATGAAACTAGAGGCTGAGAAGCTCCATCCCTTCCAGTACATTCATTAGTGAGTCCAACGGTCTTAACACCAGCATCTTCTAGAGCAACAATACAAGCAATAAAGTCAGCATCTGGATTACCGTAGCCTTCTTCAGCAACTATTGCTCCATCTGCTCCTAAAGATTTAGCTAATTGTGCAACAAATTGAGCAGATCTTTCTTTCTGTTCGAGAGCTACATTTAAGTTTGACATTATAACACCTAGGAAGTTTAACGTTTTCCCATGCTCTTTATACAACCTCTTTATTGTGGGAAAATTCTGAAAATCGTAGGTTGACCATTTTGAAGAACAAGGCATAAAGCTTCCAGAAATCATGGCACCATCTAGAACTTCATTAGGATGCATAAATGTGGGAACCATGTGATTGCAGTCCCATCCATAGTTAAGATCATTATAACCTGATTCCTCCATTTGAGATTGAGGTTGAAGAACAAGAACCATTGATGGTAAGTTATTGATATCAGTAGACCTTTTTGTAACTGGATCCAAATCAAAGGTTTCTATTTCTTCAGGCTCTAAATCTTTGACACAACTACCTATATATTCTGACAGCCTCATACCAGCCCATCTAAGAGCACGATTCTTTTTCTGTTGCTCTCTTTTTTCAAATTCTTCGTTAGTGTCTGCAACTAATACAATGTTCTTGAGCTGAGAATAGTAAGTATATTTAGCACCTTCTCCACTCATATCTATTAAACCATCTTGAAATCCACCCCAATGTTTTCCAACTACTAAAACACTACATTCTTTTAGGGCGTGAGTTCTACCATTACCTACTTGTAGTAACTCTCCAGTTACTCCAGGGAAAACTGGACCTCCTGACACTCTACATCTTGGTTCAATAGCTTCTTTAACAGGAACTAAACGAACTTCATCACCAGGCTTTACAATTAATAGGTCTGCTTCAGTGATATCTTCATCTTCTTTAACTATAGATAAAGCTTCTTCCTTATTAATTGTAAGAACCCCATCTTTAAAGGAAGTAAATTCACCAAAGACAATATCTTTTACGTGAAAATTACCTAGCTCTAAGCGCATATTAACACTCCTTTCTTATTATAAATTATTAAATTGAAATGTTACGTATTTAACAATATTGTAACATAATCATGATTACAAAACAATCGTGATTATACGATAAATTTATACTATTCAGATTTTTATAAAAATTATCTATAGTATTCAATGATTAATTGCATTTATGAATACAAATTTTGTAAATATACTTCAAATAAATTGTTTTAAAAAAGGGATTATGATATCATAATAAGAATGAAGAGTACTAAACTCTAGCATAAAGGACATAGGCGAAAATAATAATATGTAGAAGTTGGTGAAAAGATGGAAAAAAAAGAAATTCAGAGAAAAAGAATGATGTCTATATTTATTGATGCTGCAGCAAAAATCTTAGAAAATGAGGGTATTGAAGCCATTACTATAAGAAAGGTGGCTAACATAGCAGGGTATAATAGCGCTACTTTATATAATTATTTTGAAAATATAGACCACTTAGTATTTTTTGCAGCTATGGGATTCATTAAAGAGTATGCATACAATTTAGAAGAGTACATTAAAGGTGCAAAAAGTGGGATAGAAAAATACAAATTAATTTGGGAATGTTTCTGTAACTACTCATTTAAGAAACCAGAAGTATATTATGCTATATTTTTTGCTAGGCTAAATAATTCTCTAGAGGATTATGTAACAGAGTACTATAAAATATTTCCAGAAGAATTAGGGACTCACGGTGAAAACATATCTACAATGCTTTTAAAACATAATATATATGATAGGGGTAAAACTTCTCTAGAGATATGTGTTAATGAAGGGTATGTAAAAGAAGAAGATATGGAAGAAGTTAATGAGATGACATTACTACTTTATCAAGGAATTCTTTTAAAGGTAATAAATAAAAAAATCGATTCAGCAGAAGCAAGAAAAAGAATTTTAAAATATATTGATCAAACCTTAAAAGCCTATAGAGTAAAATAATATAGAATAAGAATATTATAATTAGTTCATGAATTCTATGAAACTTATAAATTGTTTAGCCATTGGAGAGAGATGTATATTTGTTTAAGAAATTTGAAACAAAGGAGAAAATAAATGTTTAATGAATTGATAAGTGCTTTTTTCTTTATTTTTGTAGCTGAGATGGGAGATAAAACTCAAATATTAGCTATGACATTTGCCACGCAATATTCTACGACTAAAGTATTAGCAGGGGTATTTTTAGGGGCATTGTTGAATCATGGTTTGGCGATTATCTTGGGATCCTATTTAGCAAATGCAATTCCCATGAATACCGTTCAAATAATAGCAGGCATAGCATTTGTTGGTTTTGGACTTTGGGCCTTAAGAGCTGAAGAGGATGAAGATGAAGAAAATGCTTCACAGAATAAATTTGGACCAGTATTTACTGTAGCACTGGCTTTTTTTATTGGAGAATTAGGTGATAAGACTCAATTGACTGCTATGACATTAGCTACTAGTGCTGATTTTCCAGCATTTATCTTAATGGGAACTGTACTTGGAATGCTTGTAACTAGTGGTATAGGAATATTTATAGGTAGAAAGGTTGGAGAGAAAATACCTGAAGTAGCTATAAAAACAATTTCTTCAGCAGTCTTTATTTTCTTTGGAACTGTTAAGTTAGTAAGTACTGTTCCTTCAAACTATATAAATATAATAACTGTCATTATATATGTATTAGTTTTAGGAACTTTTATTTTTATATTAGGAAAGCCAATATTGGAGATGAGAAAATCAAAGCAAAAAACAGCATTAAAAGAAGTTGCTTCAACATTGTATATTCAAGCGCATCATATGAAGAAAGCTGTAGATGAAATCTGTCTTGGGGAAGAGAAATGTGGTCATTGTGAAGGCAAGCAATGTTTAATTGGTTTTGCCAGGGATGCATTGGAGTTAGCTGAGAATGAAGAATATATACTCTCGCCAGATTGGGCAAAATTACCAACTAAGAATGATGCTAAAGCATTTGATGAAGATAGAATAGTTCATGCTCTTAGTTTATTAGTTGACCATATGACTAGTATAGGGAATTTTCAAGATGAAAATTATGTAGTTAATAGAGCCAGAGAAGCACTTGAGAAGATAGCTATTGGCGAAACATTACCTTTAGCGATAACTCTTAATGAGTACATAAAAAATATGAAGAAGAAGGATAAAAAGTTGGCTAAAAAAATAGAAGCTAAAATTATGGAAAATAGAAAAGAAAGGAAAGAAAAAAGAGAGTAGGCTTTGGGGGAAGGACTACTCTCAAAAATATCATATAAAGGGGTCTTTTGATTGGGAATTATTAATATTATACCCACTTATAGAAAAGTTATAACATGAAAATAAAAAATAATTATAAATTTTATTTTGCTAAGCAAACACTATATTAAAAATTAATGTTATAGTTAGAACCTGCATCCAATTGATGTAGGTTTTTTTAAAATAGTCATACTAATTTTTAAAATAAGAGGATTACATATTAAGGGTTACTCAAGAATATATTTTGTTTGTAATATATAATTCCCTTAAATAATAGGACAGTGTTATAATTATAATAATAGGGTTCACTGAATGAGTATAAGAAAGCTATAAAATATAAATAGAAGGGGGTTGTATCATGATTAAGTTAATAAAAAATGGAGAGATTTATTCTCCAGATTATCTTGGTAGAAAAGACATCCTTATAGTAGGAGATAGAATAGGATATATAAAGGAAAACATAGATGTTCCTAACGATTTTGTAGACATAGAAGTAATAGATGCTGAAAATCAATTAGTAGTACCAGGATTTATTGATTCTCATGTCCATATAGTCGGAGGAGGCGGAGAAGGAAGTTATAAAACTAGAACCCCAGAAATCCAATTAACTGATATAACCAAAGGGGGAGTAACAACTATTATTGGAGTTCTTGGAACCGATGGGACTACAAGAACAATGTCAAATTTACTGGCGAAAGCCAGAGGATTGGAAGAAGAGGGAATAAGCTGTTGGGTACATACTGGATCATATCAAGTTCCAGTTAGAACCGTTACTGGAAGTATACAAGATGACATTATATTAATAGATAAAATCATTGGAGTAGGAGAAATAGCCATATCGGATCATAGGTCTTCACAACCAACTGTTGCAGATATAGCAAAGCTAGCAGCAGAGGCTAGAGTTGGTGGCATTTTATCTGGCAAGGGTGGCATTATTAATATACATATGGGCTCTGGAGAAAGAAGATTTGATTATTTAGAAGAGATAGTTGAGAACACCGAGATACCAATTACACAGTTTCTACCTACCCATGTTGCTAGAAATGAGGAATTATTAGAAGCTGCTATAAGATATGGACAAAAGGGTGGTTTTCTAGATTTAACAACCAGTACAACTAAGCAATTTTCTGATGATGATATAACAAAATGTAGTAGAGCACTGAGAGAACTTTTAGACAATAATGTTAACATAAATAATATAACTTTTAGTTCCGATGGACAAGGAAGTCTTCCAAAGTTTGATGATAAAGGAAAGTTTATTAAACTAGGTATAGGTAAGGTAACTTCGTTATATAAAGAGGTTAGAGATGCTATTTTAGATGAGAATATTCCAATACAAGATGCATTAAAAGTAATTACTGTTAATCCGGCAAATATTCTTAAACTAGATGGTAAAGGATATATTGATGAAGACTATGATGCAGATATAGTTCTTATAGATAAAGAGAGCTTAAATATAAAAACGGTTATAGCTAGAGGAAAAGTAATGATAGATAATGGAGAAACGCTAGTAAAAGGTACATTTGAAGAGTAATTAGATAGATGAAATTAATGTATAAATAATAAATATAAAATTCTCTAATTTCTTATAAATTTAGTGTTTAATAAACTAGGACTGGGGAATATATAATAATGATAATAAATCTCATTTACGAGTTTGTTATATAAAATTATATATGGTACTTTAGTTGCATTGTTCCAGTATGGGGAGAATGCAGATAGATAAAAGCACTATGATAAACAATTATAAGGAGGAGATATTATGGAAAGATTTGTTGGAAAGAAAGCACCAAATTTTAATATGAAAACTGTATTAGGAAATGGTGAAGATTTTAGTGAAGCGAAATTAGACGATTATAAAGGTAAATGGTTAGTAATGTTTTTTTATCCGTTAGACTTTACTTTTGTATGCCCTACAGAAATCACAGGATATAGTAAAAGATATGAGGAATTTAAAAAAGAAGGTGCTGAAATATTAGGAGTAAGTGCCGATAGCGAGCATTCACATAAGGCTTGGATAAATGGAGAATTAGGAAAGCTTAACTTCCCATTAGCATCTGATATGACTAAAACAGTTGCAAGAGATTATGGAGTATTAGTAGAAGAAGAAGGGATAGCTCTGAGAGGGCTATTTATTATAGATCCAGAGGGAACTGTTAGATACTCTGTAGTTCATGACTTAAATGTAGGAAGAAGTGTTGATGAAACATTACGTGTACTTAAAGCTTTAAAAACTGGTGGTTTATGCCCTGTAGATTGGGATGAAGGAAAAGAACTACTATAGAATATAGAAGTTGATTTTTATAGTTCCATATAAAAGGTATAAATTCATAAGTAAACATATAGTGAAATAACCAGTGGAAAATCCACTGGTTATTTTAATTTTGAATTTTATTTATTAAAACTATTCAAACTTATCATAGTAAATTAAATCTTTGGGAATTCCTTTATTCGTAAGGATATCTACTACTGAGTCAATCATCCTAGGACTTCCACATAAGTAAGCTTCTTTATTGCCGCCATTTTCTAAATATTTTTTCAATGAATCAGTAACTCTACCCTGTTCTCCATCCCAGCCATCTTCTTCAGTAGCTCTAGATAAGCAAGGGATAAATCTAAAGTTTGGTAACTCTTGTTGAAGGTTTTCAAGTTCATCCATAAAGAATAAATCCTCTAAATGTCTAGCTCCAAAGTAGAAGGTTGCCTTTCTATTTATATTCTCAGCTTTCATGTAATTTAATATTGCTAAGATTGGAGCCATACCTGTACCAACACCTACCATAACCATTTCTCTATCATTATCATGATAGTAGAAATCACCATAGGGTCCATTGAAAACTACATTATCCTTTTCATTTAAAAATTGATGTACATAAGTAGTACATATACCGTTAGGAACATATCCAATTATAAGCTCTATATGTTTAGTGTCAAAGGGGGAAGATGCTATTGAATATGCACGGTAAACCTCTTCGCTATTTCCCTTGTATTTTGGAGCTTTAAGTTGTATATATTGACCTGGTTTAAAATTGATTTCTTCATCATCAGGAAGTTTAAATCTTAGATGCTTAATAGTAGGCGTTACATCCTTTATATAATCAACATTTGCATCATATTCTTTAACACTAAATAATTCTTCTGGAATTTCTATTTTTATATTTTCTTTAACCTTACATTGACAAGATAGTCGTACATTATTTTTCACATCATCATCAGTTAGATAGCCTAGCTCCGTTGGTAATACAGGACCTCCACCTTCTATTACCTTGACTTTGCAGTATCCACAGCTCCCTTTACCTCCACAGGCTGAAGGGATAAAAATTTTATTTTCTATAAGAGATGATAATAATGTGTCTCCGCCGTCAACAACATACTCTTTATCATCATTTATTGTAATATTAACTTCACCATAATTTGCTATAGTACGATTAGCTAAAGATAATAGAAAAGCTAATATACCAGTAATTGATGAAATTGTACCTACTGTAATTAATATAGTACCCATTCTATCACTCCTATTGTATTTGAACTATACCGGAAAATCCTATAAAAGCTAATGCCATTAAACCAGTAACAATTATTGTGATTCCGGGACCTTCCAATCCTTTTGGAACTTTAGCATACTTTAGTCTTTTTCTAATGCCTGCCATAGCAACAATAGCTAGAGTCCAGCCTACACCTGAACCAAACCCAAATAATAAGGATTGAAGCATATTATATTCTCTAATTACCATGAATAAGGAAACCCCTAAGATAGCACAGTTTACTGTAATAAGGGGAAGAAATATTCCCAAAGCATAGTACAAATTAGGTAAATATCTTTCAACAATCATTTCCACAAGCTGAACAAAAGCTGCTATTGTAATAATAAAGACTATAAATCTAAATGATTCTAATCCCAGTGGCTCTAATACATGGTGATAAATAACATAGTTTAGCACAGTTGTAAAAGTTAGAACAAAAGTAACTGCCTGACCTAAACCAAGAGAAGTTTTTATTTCACTTGATACTGCTATAAAAGAACACATACCTAAAAAATTGGTTAAAATTATATTATTAGTAAAAATGGCTGCAAATAAAATAACAACTGGATTTATTTCCATTAGGCTTTAGCCACCTCCTGTTTATTGCTTTCTTCATCTTCTGGGGATAAAGATCTAGCAACCCAAATCACTATACCTAGCATAAAGAATGCTCCAGGTGCCATAATCATTACTATCCAATTTGTCCACCAAGCACCTAGCACTTGAATTCCAAATATACTTCCAAATCCCAATAACTCTCTAAAGAAAGCTATAATTAATAATATTATTGCATATCCTGTTCCCGAGGCTACACCATCTAAGAAGGCATAAATAGGTGGGTTGTTTTGCGCATATGATTCGCATCTTCCCATGATAATACAATTAGTAATAATGAGTCCAACATACGGACCTAATGCTTCGCTCATCTCAGGATAATAGGCCTTTAAGAAAATATCCACAATAATAACAAAAGAAGATATAATTAGAACCTGAACCATCATTCTTATATGCTTGGGTGTAAACTTTCTTATAAGAGAAACAGTTAACTCAGAGAAAGATGTAACAAAGATCAATCCTAGTCCCATTACAAGAGAATTAAGCATAAGATTAGTTACGGCTAATGCCGAGCAAATACCTAGTATTTGTCTAAATATAGGATTATCTCCCCATACCCCAAGGGTAAATATTTTTCTAACCTTAGTATTGTCCATCTAGATTAACCTCCTTTGCAAAAGATAAAAAGTCTTCAATATCTACATTTAAGAATTCTCTAACAGAATCTGATGTAAGAGTTGCACCAGATATGGCATCCACATTTCCACCAGGTTTAGGGTTATATATTATGTATTTTCCTTCTTGGGAAGATTCTAAATTTATGCCTCGAAACTGTTCTTTGAACCAGCTTTCATCAATTCTTCCACCTAGACCTGGAGTCTCACTATGGGATACGAAATCAATTCCTAATAAAGTCTTGAAATCCTTTGATATAGCAGCAAAGCCTTTAACAGTACCCCAAAGAGCTGATCCTTCTATAGGGAAAGCGTATCCAATTATATTGCCATTCTCCTCGGCTGTATAAATTGTTTTATTATTTATTTTTTTCTCAGTAATATTTTCATTGTACTTATCTTCAATAGCCTGAGGGTCTTCATTTTCCGTTTGAATATTAAAAGCATAAAGTAATTTCCGTCTTATTTTATTATTTTGATTAAAGTCAATCCTATCTGCTGTTGAATAATTAAGGAAGGCTAAGATAGAAGAAAATACTACAGTTACTATTACCATAAAAAATACTGGATAGCCGATAGATTTTTTCATGCTGTCACCTTCTTCGATTGTTTTCTATACTTTTTAAATGATTTAACGCCCTCATCTATTATAGGTGCAAAAGTATTTCCAATTAGGATTGCAAACATTATTCCGCCAGCAAATAGAGCATAGCCTCTAATAACCACTGTTATTAAACCAATTAAAATACCATAAATCCATTTTCCTTCCTTTGTTTTAGGTGATGAGATAGGGTCTGTAGCCATAAATACAGTTCCAAATAAAAAACCACCTGATAATATACCGAATAGTGGATTAGGAACTTCAGTAACTCCCATAATATTTAAAATAAAACTTAGGGAAATAAAGCCAACAGCAACTCCTGCAATGGTTTGCCAAGCAGCAGTTTTTGTATAAATTAGATATATTGCTGCAATAATAATTAAAATAGCACAGGTTTCACCTAAAGAACCAGCTATATTACCCCATAGTAGATTAAGATAAGGTGTTAATGTACCTGTTCCTCTATAAATTAACATAGGAGTCGAGCTTGAAAGGACATCTATACTACTGGTAATATATTTAGCAAAGCCACCAGGGAAAGAGGTAGATGCACTTGCCCATTGCGTAGTCAATTCAGTAGGGAAAGATACATACACAAAGGCTCTTGCTACGAGAGCAGGATTAAAAACATTTTTTCCGAATCCTCCAAACACTTCTTTACCAAAAACAATTCCAAAAATAATACCAACAACTGCTATCCAATAAGGAGTTCTAGCAGGTAAGGTTAAGGTATATAAGATACAGGTTACTATAACTGCTTCAGATATAGGTTTATTATCTCTTTTTTCAAATATCCATTCTGTTAAAGAGCCAAAGATAGTAACTACTGCAAGTAAAATTAAAGAGCGCCATCCAAAAAAGTAAACTGAAGCTAAAATTAATGGCGCTAAAGAATAAATAACTTTTCGCATCATCATTTGCTTTTTAAATAGATTTTTAAAATTCAATTCCAAAGTTGTCACCCCCAAGTATTAATAAAGAAATATACCTATTTTCTAAATATATTCCCAAAATATTAATATAAAAACAAATTTAAGGAAAAATTTTAAAATTTAATTTAAAAACAAATATAATCCTCAATTGGATAGGAATATTGGCAAATCAAATGGGTCTAATAGGTACAATTTTTAAATGTATTCCAATTGTATCTATCGATATCATGGTATATAATAGAATTGTAGGTATAAATACAAACAAAAACTATTATCTAGAAAGTTTCATAGTAAGCAATTACTTGATTTAGTATCTTAACAACAGCTTTGTGGGGATAATAGGAACTTAAAAAGATGAATATTATACCATTATTGAGTTAGAATTATAGAATATAATAAAGCTGAAGTTGAGGATTAAGTGAAAGCATAGAATTAGCAATATTAGTGTTTATCTTTTGATAAGACTCCCACTTCTATAAGTGGGAGAGAAGACTTCTCTTCAGGTGGAGT
>NZ_JAETGO010000060.1 GCF_016765695.1 Sporosalibacterium faouarense
AAAAGTTACTGTATCTGGATCAAAAAGAGTTTTTGGTCTAAATACCATTATTGGAAATGTTCCTGCATAATCTTTTCTGCTAAGATAAATTCTCAAATATGCATTAGAAAATGTTCCACCAGGTGGGATTATTGGTGTATCAATTGTTATCAAGGTTCTGTAGATGTCATTGAGTGAAGTGAAGCTACCTATAAACATTGGGATAGTATCTATAAAGTTCGTATTTGGATATGCTTTTGCGACGTAAGGATTTTCATTAGGAGTTAATACAATTGTGGGCATGATTAACCTTCCTTTCATTAATAATTAGCTCCAGATGGCAACATATGATAAAAAACAATAACATCTATTACCATCTTGCAATACATAATATGCTAAGATTGAAAACTTGTTATAGAAATTAGTACATCTTAGTAAATTGGATATTAGCGACATATGAAATATGATAAAAATTTATTTGTTGTCTTTTTGTATTACTTCAAATATATTGCAAAAAGTATCACAAGTACCAACAGAAGTAATTCCTATAAAGATCCCATAAAGAATATATTCTTTTATTGAAGATAATTGTAAAAATAAAAAGCTTCCTATGATTCCTAATGGAAAAGCTAATAGATGGGCGTATTTTTTTTGTAATTTGAATTTTTCGAGAGTTTCTACTATTCCATATATTATAGAAATGAGTAGAATGATTTTAGTAATCATTTTCAACCCCTGCAATAATATATGATAGTTATGTACAAACTGTGCAATGTAATGTAAGAAAACTTTAGAAGTTAGGAAAACAATCTAGTGACTTCAAGCTAGGTTTTTGTGAATATAGATTTCAATTTTTAGAAGAAATGGTGCCTATAAGTTTATACTTGTATTTGGAAAAAATTCCTATTATAATATACCTAGAAGAACAAAATAGTATGTGTCACAAAATAATTTGTTTTATAATATAATTAGAATAAGAAGGTGATCGATATAAATATTAGAAAAGAATTAAAATCTGGAGTAGTTGAATTAGCCATATTATCTCTTTTGAAAGAAAGAGATATGTATGGATATGAAATATCAAATGAGATTGATAAGCGCTCGTCCAACAGGTTAAACGTAAAGGAAGGTACTCTATATCCAATACTTTATAGATTAGAAGAAAAAGAAGTTATAGAAAGTTATTGGAAGGCACTAGACGGCAGGGGTAAACCTCGTAAATATTATAGAGTCACTAGTATTGGAGATAGATATTTTTATAGTTATAAAGAAGAGTGGTTTGTTGTATCAAATATTATGAGAGATATTTTAATTGGGGAGGAAGAAGAATGTTAGCTCAATACAAAAATTATATTGAGGAAGTTTTAGAGATAATAGAAACTGACCCTAAAACTAAGGAAAAAATAAGACAGAGCTTAACTGAGCATGTTGATGCCATAGTTGAACGGTACGGTTCTCTGGCTTCTAGTTATTTGGACGAACCAGAAAAAGTTGCAATGGAGTTTATGGATAATCTAAAGACAGACAATGTACAAAAAGATGTGTATGAATATCCATGGTGGTTAAAAAAAAGAGGCATTCATCGTAAAATTTCTAAAAAGAAAATCTTAAATATTCCTCTTTATCATATAACAGATGGATATAACCCTGAAACTGGGGAGTTTGAAGTTGCAAAAGGATTTTTTGCTATTGGTCCAGTTGCACTAGGTGTTGTCTCTTGTGGAGGAGCAGCCACAGGCATAATTTCATTTGGAGGGATTTCCTTGGGGTTATTGTTGTCATTAGGAGGTGTTTCAGTTGCTTTAGGTGGAGCAATAGGAGGCTTTGCAATGGGAGGTCTGTTTGCTCTTGGAGGAGCAGCTATATCCTATGGATTAGCTTTTGGTGGATATGCTTCTGGACATGTAGCAATTGGTGATGTTACAGAAGGAAAGTATTTTTTCCATATTAAAACAGGAGAAGGTAATGCAATAGAATGGTTTAAAAGATATATGCCTTATTTAACTCGATATTTCA
Organism: Sporosalibacterium faouarense; assembly: GCF_016765695.1. Taxonomy (GTDB): domain Bacteria; phylum Bacillota; class Clostridia; order Tissierellales; family VENL01; genus Sporosalibacterium; species Sporosalibacterium faouarense. The sequence continues at coordinate 1,996 of NZ_JAETGO010000060.1, forward strand.
AATAGGAAACATATATTAATTGTTAGTCTATTATTTTGAGTAAATGGAGGAGGACAATGAAAATATTAAGGATAACTGGAAAAGTAGTATTAGCCGTATTTGGGTTATTAATAATACTTATAATTACTTCTACTATAAATCATAATTATAAATTAAAAAAGGAATCTAAAGAATACCCGCCACCAGGCAAACTAATTAAAGTGAATGGTAATAAAATGCATATATATAGTCAAGGTCAAGGAGATACTACACTTGTTTTTATGTCTGGGTCTGGTACTAGTAATCCAACTATTGACTTTAAGCCTTTATGGATGAAAATGATAAATGAGTATAGAATTATGGTAGTAGAGAAAGCTGGGTATGGATGGAGTGAAATATCGTCAAATCCAAGGGATATAGATACAATACTTGAGGAGACAAGAGAAGCATTAAAGATTTTTGGAGCAAATGGACCGTATGTACTGGTTCCCCATTCAATGTCAGGCTTAGAAGCAATATACTGGGCACAGAAGTATCCAGATGAAGTGACAGCAATTATAGGACTTGACCCAGGGATTCCAGAAATATATGAAAATAATTCTGATATTCTATCTAGAAAAAATGAATTAAATATTATGTACTTTGTATCAAGAATAGGTTTATCTAGATTTATGAATAGAACAGAATTAGAAAAATACCTTCCTTTACTTAAGTCAAAAGACCTATCAGATAAAGATAAAGAACAGTTAATAGCAATTTTTTATAAAAGCTCTATAACAAAAAATATGTTAGATGAAATTGATTATATTCAAGAAAATGTTCAAAAAGTAAGATCCAATAGTGTTCCTAGTAGTACTCCTATGTACTTTTTTATATCAGATGCTAGCGATATTAATATGAGAAATTGGAAGAATTACTTGTCTAACTATGTATCACAAATTAATTTTGGAAAGTATAAATTTTTAGATAGTGGACATTATGTACATCATGGAAAATCTAATATTATAGCTAACGAGATAAAAGCTTTTCTGAAAGAAATAAATGTTAATTAGAAGAATCATTAGAAAATTAGAAAAAAATAAGCAATAAAAAAAACAACCTAGTGCCTT
>NZ_JAETGO010000094.1 GCF_016765695.1 Sporosalibacterium faouarense
GGTGGAGTAGAGTCTCCATCTGAAGCCCCGATGTTCTGCTTTAGCAGAACGAGTTCACTAAGTATATAAATTTCAAATACAATGAAGGGGAGTAGTAGTTGAATTCCTTGACAATAGAGAATCGGTGACGGTGGAAATCCGATGTCAATACTCAACGAACACACTCTGGAGTAGATAGTCTGAAAATGTATTAGGACTATTCGTGAAGCTGCGTTAAAGTTAAATGAAGTGGTATATAAACATATTGTTATATGCAATTTGGGTGGAACCGCGGGAATTCAAACCTCTCGTCCCTGTCATAGTAAGGCAGAGACTTGGGGTTTTTTCATTTTAAATTTTGATAGTACTAAAAATATTTTGTAAGGAGGAGAAAATATGCTAACACAAGCACCAAAGGGTACTAAAGATGTATTACCATTTGATTCCTATAAGTGGCAGTATTTAGAAGGACTATTCAGAGATATTTGTAAGAGCTTTGGATATAAAGAATTAAGAACACCTACATTTGAACATACAGAGCTTTTTGAAAGAGGAGTAGGAGAAACTACTGATGTTGTACAAAAAGAAATGTATACCTTTGAGGACAAAAAAGGAAGAAGTATAACATTAAAGGCTGAGGGAACAGCTCCAGCGGCTAGGGCTTTTATTGAAAATAAGCTTTATGCAGAAGCACAGCCGACTAAGATATTTTATATAACTCCAGTATTTAGATATGAAAGACCTCAAAAAGGGAGATTAAGGGAGCATCATCAATTTGGCATAGAGGTTTTTGGAAGTAACGATGCTGCAGTTGATGCTGAAGTTATGAGTATAGTAGCCACTTTATATAAAAAACTTGGTTTAAATGAAGTAGAGCTACACATAAACAGTATAGGATGTCCAGAATGTAGGAAAAAATATAATGAAACACTAATGAATTATCTATCAACCAAGATTGATAATCTTTGTAAAACATGTCAATCAAGATACGATAAAAATCCTATGAGAATTCTAGATTGTAAGGTAGAGTCCTGCCAAGAAGAAATTAAAGATGCACCTTTAATACTAGATCATATCTGTGATGAATGTAAAGTACACTTTGAAAAAGTACAAGATTATTTATCATCATTAAACATAGAGTTTACTGTAGATCCTAAGATAGTAAGAGGACTGGATTATTATACTAAGACTGCATTTGAATTTGTATCAAGTGGTATTGGAGCCCAAGATACAGTTTGTGGTGGAGGAAGGTATGATGGGTTAATTGAAAGCATCGGTGGACCTTCTACTCCAGGAATTGGATTTGGAATGGGTATAGAAAGACTTATGCTATATCTTGAAACTAATAATATAGAAATTCCTAATTCTGATGAAGTAGATGTATTCATTGTTACTATTGGAGAAAGGGCTGAAAAAGAAGCTTTTAAAATTCTTTATAACCTTAGAAATAATGGTGTATCTGCTGATAAGGACTATTTAGGAAGAAGTATGAAGGCACAGTTTAAATATTCCAATAAGATAAACTCAACTTACACAATTGTGATTGGAGATGAAGAGATTGAAAAGGATGTAGTTACCCTTAAGAATATGAAAACTGGGGATCAAAATGAGATTAAATTAAGCAATTTAATAAACACTATTAAAGAGAAGCTAGGGAGGTAAAAAAATGGGAGAAAGAATGGGAAATTTGAGAAGAACGCACATGTGTGGCAATTTAAGGATAGAAAACGAAAATCAAGAAGTAATTTTAATGGGATGGGTTCAAAAGAGAAGAAATCTTGGATCGTTAATTTTCGCTGATTTAAGAGATACAACAGGTATTGCACAAGTAGTATTTGATAGTGAAGTTTCAAAGGAATCCTTTGAAAAGGCAAATAAAATTAGAAGTGAATTTGTTATTGCTATAAAAGGTAAGGTCTTAGAGAGACAATCAAAAAATCCTGACTTACCAACTGGAGATATAGAAGTTTTTGTGGAAGAGCTAAAGATATTGGATGAAGCTGAAACACCGCCGATTTACATAAAAGATGACGACGATGTCTCAGAGGCTATGAAATTGAAATATAGATATCTTGACTTAAGAAAGCCATCTATGCAAAAGAAATTAAAGATAAGACATAAAACTGCAAAGGTTGTTAGGGAATTTTTAGATGAAAATAATTTTGTTGAGATAGAGACTCCAATGTTAGCTAAACCTACTCCAGAAGGAGCTAGAGATTACTTAGTTCCAAGTAGAGTTAACCCAGGGAAGTTCTATGCATTACCTCAGTCCCCACAACTTATGAAGCAGCTTCTAATGGTATCAGGTATGGATAGATATTATCAAATTGTTAGATGCTTTAGAGATGAAGATTTAAGGGCAAATAGACAACCAGAATTTACTCAAATTGATATTGAGATGTCCTTTGTAGATATTGAGGATATAATTCAAATAAATGAAAAACTAATTTATAAGATGTTTAAAGACATTAAAGGAATTGAAATAGAATTACCAATTAAAAGAATGACATACAAAGAAGCAATGGAGAGATTTGGTTCAGATAAACCAGACTTGAGATTTGGCTTTGAGCTTAATAATGTAAGTGATGTCCTTGCAAATAGTGAATTTAAGGTATTTAGTGGCACAATTAAAAAAGGTGGAGAGGTAAGAGGTATCAATCTGAACGGATATGCTGATAGTTTCAGTAGAAAGGATATTTCTAAGCTTGAGGATTATGTTAAGACTTATGGCGCAAAGGGATTAGCTTGGATTAAGATAACAAAGGATGGCGTTTCATCGCCTATAGCTAAGTTCCTGAGTGAAGAAGAACTTAATAATTTAATAGAGAAAATGGAAGGTAAGGAAGGAGATTTATTATTATTTGTTGCTGACAAGTCTTCAGTAGTATTTGATTCATTAGGACATTTAAGAATAGAAGCAGCTAAAAGACTTAATATCATAGAAAAGAATAAGTATGAACTTGTTTGGATAACAGAGTTTCCTTTATTTGAGTATGACGAAGAAGAGGATAGATATGTTGCTAAGCATCATCCTTTTACTCATCCAATGGATGAAGACATTGAGTTATTAGAAACTGAACCAGAAAAGGTTAGAGCTAAGGCTTACGATATAGTTATTAATGGGGAAGAAGCTGGTGGAGGAAGTATTAGAATTAATAATTCTCAGTTGCAAGAGAAAATGTTTAAAGCATTAGGATTTACGCAAGAAGAGGCGTGGGATAAATTTGGATTCCTATTGGAAGCATTTAAATATGGAGTACCACCTCATGGAGGAATTGCATATGGTTTTGATAGATTAATTATGACTTTTGCCGATACTGAGAATATCAGAGACGTTGTTGCATTCCCTAAAACTCAAAGTGCTACATGCTTAATGACTGAGGCTCCAACAATAGTTTCTGATAAGCAATTAGAAGAACTTCATGTTGATGTTAAGCTTAAGGAAGAAAAGTAAGGTACTATAAAATGACTGAATAAAGAATTTTTAAGATATAAACTGTAAAAAAATAGGATTGTATTTTAAATATGAAATTTACTACAATACATAAGGCTGGAGAAAGACTCCAGCCTTTATCTAGATAGCTGAGAATACTACCACCCGCAAAAAATAAGGGTTACCTAGTATTAGGCGGAAACTTAAATACCAAATTTCTTTTAAATAAGAATCCCAAACTTCTTTAAGTGGAGTAAGATTCGAGTTATTAGTATACTGGGTTATATTGATGATGAATCAAAAATATGCTATTATTTAATCATAGGGTAATTACTACCTAGGGGTATATCATATTAGCATAGAAAGGGTGATATTATGAATCAATTAGGATATGTAACAAAAGTCGACAATGGTATAGCTCATTTAGAAGTAAGAAGAGTTTCCGCCTGTGGCGATAAATGTGGATCATGTGGCGGCGGTTGTAATGTTCCAGCTACAAAGGTAAAAATCAAGAATTCGTTAGGAGCGGAAAAGGGAGATATGGTAGAAGTTGAAATGCAAACTGATTTTGTTCTTAAATCTGCATTTTTAGTATATATTATGCCTTTAATATTAATGGTTGGAGGAATTATTGGAGGAATTAATTTATTTGAAAACTTGGGGATTGACAACTATGAAGCATTAGGATTTGCATCAGGTATTCTATTGTTAGGAGTATCTTATTTCATTTTAAGAATTATCGATAAGAGTGTGAATAAGAGTGATAGAATACATTTTAAAATGGTAAAGATATTGAAAAATTAGTATACATCAGAAAAAATTAAATGGGAGTGGGTGCTTTTTGAGTAATGGAATTTTAGAAAGATACAAGAGATTACTAATTATGGTAGGTTTATTCTTAGTCTCATCCTCAATGTTTATTTATGAGGTTTTGACAACTAGATTGTTTTCTACAGTTTTAGTTTATCACTTTGTATTCTTAGTTACCTCATTGGCTATATTAGGTACGGGAATAGGAGGAATTATAGTATTCTTGTTCGGTGAAAAATTACGAATATTTAAAGATAGGACAAAGGCAATTTCTTTATTTACCTTGATTTTAGCATTGAGCTATATAGTAATTACTTTAATTATATATAAGCTTCCATATATAAATCCTTACTTTATATATTCAATAATGGCTAGCGTTCCCTTTGTTTTTGGTGGGATAGTGCTGTCTCTGATATTTAAAGAATTTCAAGTTATAGGTCATAAGCTTTATTTTGCAGACCTATTAGGATCATCAATTGGTAGTTTAGGGATATTAGTACTTATGGATGGTTTAGGATTTATAGGTACATTGTTAGTGGTTTCTATAATGGCTCTAGTAGCATCACTAGTTTTCGCAGTCAAGATAAAGCAAAGATCTATAAAAATTATCCCTATAGCTCTAATAATAGTTCTTACTATACTATCCTTTAATAGATCGTTTGTTATTAGCTTCCAAAAAGACTTTACTGCATATATAACTAGCCCTCATACAGTAATAAGCTATTGGCACGATACGATGAAGAGAGATGTTGATATAGAATATACAAGATGGGATTCAATTTCTAGGACCGATGTTATTGACATTGGAGATCCTAACAGAAAGACCATAATTACAGATGGTGGAGCCAGTGCTCCAATGGTTCAATTTGATGGAAATCTCGATAAGGTAGATTATTTAAAAGAAAATATTGAATATATATCCTTTCAAGTTGGGGAAAATGATAGTACACTTTTAATTGGATCTGGTGGTGGAGAGGATGTATTACTAGCTTTGTTGGGAGAATCAAATCAAATAGATGCTGTAGAAATTAATCCTTCAACTATTGATGCAGTTAAGGAGTTCAACACATTCAATGGTGGAATATACAATCTTGATGAAGTATCTTTATTTGTAGAAGATGGAAGAAAATTCATAAGTACGACTAATAAAAAATATAATCATATTTATTTAGGAAAAGTTTTTTCCGGTGTGGTAGATAATTCAGCAGCTATGCTTTCAGAGAATTATATCTATACTGAAGAAGCATACAATGAATATCTTAATCATCTAAGCGATAACGGCAGACTGACCTTTGTATTCAATGATATGAAGGAGCTTTTTAAATCCTTGAATACAATGACGAAAGTATTAGTCGATAGAGGTATAGATAAAGGGGAAATTGCTGATCACTTTATTGCTATTAATTCACTGTCAAAAGAGAATAGTCAGCAATTAAATGGTGAAATATATATGCCTGTGGTTATTTATAAGGAGACTCCCTTCACCGAAGAGGAATCTCAGTTAGCTTTAAAGGAAATTGAAAAGCAAAATAGGGAAATAATCAATTTACCTTATATTGAAAAGAGAGAGGAAATTAAATTATATGAGTACTATGGGAATGGACAGATAGAATATGATAGACTAGTTGATGCTTTCGCATTTAATGCTGAACCAACAACTGATAACAAGCCATTTTTCTATGATTATGATAAAGGTATATCTAATACACTATTATTTTTACTTTTAGGCATTTTAGCCTTTGGTCTTATTATTATAGCAACAGTTTTTAACAATAAAAATCTAAGAAAAATATCATTTTATTTTTCAATAATTGGGTTAGGATTTATGCTTGTGGAAATACCTTTTATTCAGAAAACAATTTTATTTATGGGGAGTACTACTAGAGCATTTTCTTTTATTCTATTTGCTTTATTATTTGGTGGTGGAATTGGAAGCTATGTAAGTGGGTCAAGAATTATTGAAAGACTTAATAAGAAGAAAGATTATATTTTTCTAATAATTGGTGGCTTTAATTTAGTATTAGCTTTTGTAGCTCCTGTGGTATTTAATTCTTTTGTAGGATCAGATATTGTTCTGAAATTCTTTATAGTTTTTGCTATGATATTCCCCCTTGGTGTTTTCTTAGGTATGCCATTTCCTAGAGGAATTAAGACTATTTCTCAAGATATCACGCCAAATGGAGTGCCATTAGCATGGGGAATTAATGGAGTAATGTCCGTTGTTAGCTCTATACTTTCTCTGATTATATCTATGAAACTTGGATTTAATATTACTTTAATACTAGGAACTATGTTCTATTTGTTACTATTTATAAAGAATCCGTTAAGAGCATAGTATAGGAGGGATACGAATGGAAGAAATAACAAATAAAGACCCTATATTAAAAAGATTAAGAAGGATAGAAGGTCAAATTAAAGGTATTCAAAAAATGGTTGGCGATGAAAAAAGCTGTGGAGATATATTAACGCAAATATCTGCTGCTAGAGCTGCTCTGAATAAAGTGGGAGGACTGATTTTAGAGCACCATATGAAGGATTGCTTGACTGATTATTTAGATAATAGTGAGGACGATAAGGACTTAGATGAGTTAATTGAAATTATGATTAAGTATACGAAGTAAGAATGAAGGCTTTTTTAATACACCCGTAAAAAGATAAGGCGAAAAATAACACTAAACATAGGACTATGTTTAGTGTTATTTTTTATTCTATCTATATTATCTTGCTTTTTTTACAGCAAAAGGAAACAATGATATAATATTCTAAAATTATAATTTTACAACTTGGAAAAATTGTATATTAAATTTTTATGCGGAATTATATTCAATTTGTAAATATGCGGTTTTCTTGCTTACATATTTTATATGACAATTCAAACATTGATTTGCAGGTTTCATGGAGTATATGTAAAAGAACAACATCTAAAGATGTATAATAATAACAAGTAAAACAAGTTAAATATATTGAACATTAATTAAATGCTTATGGGGGGATAATGCATGAAAAAGAAAATTACTTTAGTAGTAATTACATTTTTTTTATTGTTTACTTTGATAGGATGTAGTACAAGTAATGATGTGGAAAATGTTAACTCTTTTCATTTTTACGACTTTTCGAATTCAAATACTCAGCTTACTGAAGATGAAAAAATAGAGGATTTTGAATTTATGTATAAGATAATGGAGGAAAACTATCCTTTTCTAAAAGTCAATCAAAGATTATATGGTATAGATTGGTTGGCAAATAAAGAAAAGTACTATGAAATGATAAAGGATACTCAAGATGATAAGGAATTTTATAAAGCTTTAGATTCTATTATAAAGGATTTACATAATGGTCATACGCATATGATTAATAGAAAGTATTATGGCAGACTTAAAAGAGTTTATGAATCTAGTTTGTCCCTTAATAATCCTTGGTTAAAGCAACTTAATAATCCTAAGACTATAGATAGATATTCTGAAAATGAGAAGTCAGATTTAGATAGTAACTCTGCAAATAGTGAGAAAAATCGAGATTCTATTTCTGATAACGTTGAAACTAAGAAGCTTGAAAAAAATGTTGCATACTTAAGAATTAAGACTTTATCCAATATTGAAAATGATATGGAGATAATAGAACCTTTCATTAATGGAATAGAGGATTACAATGCATTGATTATTGACATAAGGGGAAACGGTGGTGGTGATAGTAGATATTGGCAAAATCATTTAGTACCTATGCTTATAAACGAACCCTTATATAATACTCAATATGTGTTGCTTACTGGCGGGGAATTTACTGAGGACTTTGTGAAAGCGAAAACTTGGAAAGATTATAAAACACTATCGACAATAGATAAATTACCATTAGAAGAGTTGAAAAATCTTCCACCAGAGACTAAAACAAATTTTAAATATTTTATAGAGTTCAATCAAAAAATTTCTCCTAATGGCATAAATAATTTTGATGGTAATATTTACTTACTTGTTGATAAAGGTGTATATTCATCATCAGAGATGTTTGCTACATTTGCTAAAGCTACAAAATTTGCTATTTTAGTTGGTGAGAAAACTGGAGGGGATGGAATAGGTACTGACCCAGCATTATGTGCACTTCCAAACAGTGGATTCATATTTAGATTTTCCTATGATATGGGATTAACATCAGATGGGACTTGTAATGAGGAGTTTAAAACTGAACCAGATGTTAAGGTTGACGCAGAAATAGGAATTTCTATTTCTATAGATAGAACTATAAATAAGGTTTTAGAACTGGAGAGTCGTGAAGGTGAAGATAAGTAATATAAGGAGATAACTATAGGTTGCATTTAATTTAAAAACAAAACCGAGTAATATTAGAAATATTATTCAATGAAATTCACTTTAATAGTATGTGCAAACTATATAAGATTAAATCTATTCAAGATTTTGTGAAAGCATGAGTACTTTTTGGGGGGACTTACAATGAGAAAGAAATTAATAGTTATAGTAGTACTAATAATTAGTTTAACAACTATTTCAGGATGTAGTAGTATAATTAACACCAATAGCAATAAGATTCCTAAGGATATGACAGGGATTGTAGATTTTAATGATAGGATAGATACTCATAAGAATGGTCTTATTGTATATGGGACCAAAGGGAGTGAAAAGGAAATAACTGATTTAATCTGGTTAGGTGGAGCTATAGGTTATGACTTAAAGATGAAAGCAGATAAGGATGTTACAGAAGAAGATATTGAAAATAATCACATTATTCTACTGGGAAACCCATCTACAAATAGCTTATTTGAAAAAGTAAACTCTCAACTTCCTATAATAATTAAAGATGCAAAGCTAATAGCGGGGAATAAAGAAATAACTGAAAAAAGTACTACCTTTCATTTTGTTACTCCAAACCCATTAAATAAAGAAAAATATCTTTGGGTTGTAGGGTCAATATCAAATGATCATTTAAGAGATGCTTTTGATCTTGGCTTTATAAGGAATATGGATTATGAAATAAAAGTAAATCTTCATGAAGTGTATTATGGTGCTTTTTTTAAAAATGAGAAAAATTGGACGATTAAAAGTCCAGAGTTACAAGAGTATAAGCTAGAAAAGTTCAAAAAAGTAGAAAGTGAGAATTTTGATTTTTACTATAATCCAATTAATACTTTTGTAGAGAGGGATATTGAAAAGATAATTCAATCAAGGGAAGAGTATTACAATCAATGTATAGAAAAATTGGGGGTAAGCTTTGAAGATAAGATAGAAGATTATATGTTTATGAGTGAAAAACTAATGGGATCCTACACTCATTATAACTATGATAGATACAATAAAACTATGATGGTAGACTTCTATGCCAATAGTACAGCTCATGAAGATTATTATAAATTTAAAATAGCTCAGAAATTAATGTATCAGTACGGTAAATATTTCGATAGAATGTCTTTTGATGGCCTATATCTCGGTTACTTTAATCCTTATTATAACACAGGAATTGAAATGCATACTTGGATGAAAGAGATTATTCAAAAACAAGAATACATACCCTTGGACTATCTTGTAGGATTTAGCTATGAAAGTAGTCTTAATAAGGATATTATATCTTCAGAGTTAGCATCCTTTGGTAACTACTTAATCAATACCTATGGCATAGACAAATACATAGAATTGTATAAAGCAAATACAGTAAAGAGAATTGATGAAGCTTTACACTCCACATATAATAAGGACTTATTAGAATTGGAAGGTGAATGGCTAGAATACCTTGATAATATAGATGAAGACTTAATAGATTCTAATATTAAAGGAGTTGAAAATGATGAGAAATAAAAGAAGAGTTATATCATCTATTTTAACCCTGATTATCTTAATGTCACTAGTACTATCAGGCTGTTCATCTATTGACATAAATGATTTTAATGAAGATAACGCATATAATCACATAAAAGAATTATCCTCAGATAAGTATGGCGGAAGATTACCTGGAACAGAGGGAAATTATAAAGCAACAGAGTATATTGCTAATGAGTTTAAAGAAATCGGATTAACACCAATTAATGAAGAGGGTAGCTATTTACAAAGCTTTAAGGTTATATCACCTATGCTTAAGGGTAAACCAGTGTTTCAAATTATAGACCAAAATGGAAATAAAATAAAGGAATACCAATTAATGAAGGATTATATTTATCTTGTAAATGGTTTTAGCTCAGGGGGAGAAGTAACTGATAAGATGGAATTTATCAATAACTTAGATGAAATGAGCAAGTCAGGAGCTTCTATAATACTTACAACTATAAATCCTAATGAAGAGGAAAATAGTAAAATATTAATTGAAAATGATATTAAAGCTGTAATAAGACCTACAAGTAAATATAAAGAAGATGAAGAAATCATAAATAGCGTTGTAATTGGAGATAAAGCTACAGGTAAGTCTACTCCAGAATTTATAAATATAGCTGTAAAAGAAGGTATTTTTGAAGAATTAATTACCTACTCTGAGGAAGGATATAAGCTTAATATAAAATTAGATTTAGAATTCCCAAGGGTAGAGGCTTCTAATGTAATTGGGTACATTCCAGGGAAAAATAATAAAGATGAAGAAGATAAATATTTATTAATATCAGCCCATTTTGACCATGTAGGAACAGGCCCTGATGGTAGAGTATATAATGGAGCTTTGGATAATGCATCGGGAACAGGAATGATGTTAGAATTAGCTAGGGCAATTAAGGAAAGTGGGAAGAAGCCTACTAAAACTATTATTTTCGCTGCTTTTAATGCAGAAGAAAGTGGTTTGTTTGGCTCTGATTATTATGCACTACAAAATTATGCAAGGGATAGTCAGTTTTATATCAGAGATACAAAGGTAATAAACATTGATATGATAGGCTCAAAAGAAGAAGTAAATCTAGAGCTTGATACAGGTCCAATATTTTCAGTTGATTCAAGTATTCAAATAGAAAATAAAGAAATGATCAATAATATCAATGAATTAGGAGAGGAACTTGGACTTGATATTAAGACTGATCAATATTCATATAGTAGTGATCATTGGAGCTTTAACCCAAGGGGAGGAGTAGCACTTACAATGACCCATCTTTCTACAGATTTGGTTCATACACCCTATGATGATATTTCTAATGTAGATAAGGAAAGATTAGTTAATCCTGGTCAACTATTATTAAAAACAATTGATTATTATGGTTACAAAGCCAAAGATATAGAAAGAAGTAGCATATCTGAAAATCAACTTCAGTCTATAAGGCAATTTATTATATATTTAATAACCTTAGCTTTAATAATTATCATGATAATTGTACTATTAAGGATTATTTATAAAAACGAAAAAATAAGGAAAAAGTTTGAAGGCAAACCTATATTCACGTTAATACTTGTAATATTAATAATAACTTCTATTCTATTCTATAATAGTGGATATAGATATGAGAATGTAAGCTACTCTGGATATAAAACAAATTCTTGGAAAAATATTGTTTCATTAACTGGAGACACCATTTCTGAGATATATGATTTAGATAATAATGGGATTAGAACTTTAGTTAAGGATGGAAGCAATATTAAAATGATGAAGATTGATTCTAAAGGAGAAATTATTCAAGAGGAAGAATTATCCCAGATAAGTAATAATGCTACAGAATTATCTAATGCTAGCAAAGGCATATATTTCTTAGAAGAAGATAAATTATATTTACTTAACATTCAAAATAAAGTAGAAAAACTATATGATAATGTTTCAAATTATCAAGTGATAGATTTAGAACAACAGCAATATATTTTTATTCAAACAAATGAAGGTTTAAAAGTAATAAATAATAATGCTATATATGAGATAGATAATAATAAAATATCAGATTTTATAGCTAGAATCGATAATAAAGAAAGAGTACACATCATTTTTAAGGAGAAATCTGATAATAACCAAGTCAGTGTAAAATATACTATGATACAAGGAAATGGGGACATATTAAAGTCTAGGGAAATTAGCAATTTTAAATCAGATAAAGAAATTAGATTTGGGATAGAAGTGGCAAGGGGATATATTTTTTATGAAGAAAAAACAACTCAAAATTATATTCCTTTTTATTTAGGAAATAGACCAATCAATAGTAATATAAGGTCAGATGTAGAATTTAATGGTGATGGAGGGATCCTAGTAAACGTTGAAGAATTACCCTATGTAAGCAATGAAAATAATAATATTAGTAGAGAAAATGATGGATTAAATGTTGTATATCATGGAACAGACAAACACGGTAAATCTTATATTTATTTGGTTAAACTATATAACGGTAAGATTCAATCAAAGAGAACAATATATAGTAGCAAAAAGATAGATGTTAATAATATCATGTTAGTTGAAAGTGCTAATAATAGCTATATATTTTGGCTAGATGACCTTATGGATAATAAACAAGGAAATCTTATGGCTATATCCTCAAGTAATGAATTCGGATTTAATAACTTTAGAAATCAGTTGCTATTAAGAGGAGATAGTATAATAAAAAATATTATTTATAGTTCTATTTTGTTTTTAGTAAAATTCTATTGGATAGTCCCTGGTTTTATTCTAATTGCAATATGGAAGCTTATAACTAAAAAGAAAATATCTGAGAATAAATATATAATATATACTTCGATATTAGCTAATGTTGCTATTCAAATGATTACTTTTAATTTACCCTATCTGACTAACTTTAAATATGAAAACTTTCTGATTGGATTAGTAATAGCTGCTATATCATTAGGTATAGTTAAGGTTTTAAGATTTGAGAGAAAATCTATTAATATTTTTACAATGTTTATTATATTTACTATTATAAACATGATTTTTATATCGACATTATATGGCCCCTATTCATCAGTGGGTGGATTAGACAATTTAAGAAAACATGAATTATTTCAGGAAGAAAATGAGGATGAAATGGTTTACTGAGGAAAGTTTATATTAAGATTTCATGTGATATTATATTCTTGTGACTTATATACTTAGCTACTTTACTATTAAATTTATAGAGTGAGAAAGGATAACTCGTTTACGAGTTATCCTTAAGTTTTCACTAAAATGTTTATTTAAATTTCTATGCTGCTTTTCTTCTTCTAAAAGATTTACTTATGGTAGAAGCTATTATTATACCACTAGATATTGACAAGGCAATAAAAATAGTTTCAGAACCAAAGTTTGCTGCATCGGTATATCTCTTTTCAATAATTGCAAGCATTGTGTAATAGGAGCCAGCTCCAGGAACAAGTGGGATAATACCTGGGATTATGAAGATAGTTGCAGGCTTTTTAAAGAGTCTCGCAAAGATTTCACCTAAAATGCCAATAGTCAATGCACCTACAAAAGCTCCACCAACCGTTGAATCGAAAATATCACTTATAGATATATAAACAATCCATCCAATTGAACCAATGATTCCAGCTTTAAAAATTGAATCTCTTGGAACATTAAATAATATGCAAAAGCCAATTGTAGAAACTAGAGCTAATAGAAATTGCTTGACCATAAACATTATGAACACCTCCTAAAAAACTAATATAAAATCTTAAAACAATACCTACACCAAATGCTATAGATAGAGCTATAATAAGAGCCTCAATTCCTCTTGAAACTCCAGACAGAAAGTCTTCAGATATAGAATCTCTGATGGCATTTGTTATTGCAACACCCGGTACAAGGGGCATGATTGAGCCTATGATAACCATATTTAAACTTTCTCCAATGCCAATCTCTATAGAGATAATAGATAGCACCGTAATAATCATGGCTCCTAATATATTTTTAATAAAAAAGCTAAATTTTTTCTTATCTAAAAAATCTATCAATCCTACTAAGAGTAAGCTAATAATAAAAGCACTTACAAAATCTCGGAAACTTCCTCCAAAAAGAAGAGAGAAAAATCCACCACTTGCACCACCAGCTAACAAATTAATGGGTTTTGAGTATGTTGTTGATTTCTCTATATCTCCTAAAATAGACTTGCCTTCTCTAATAGACATATCAGAATTTACAAATCTTCTTGAAAAGTCATTTACCATAGCAACTTTATTTAAATCGATTTTTCTTGATTTAATTCTATAGGTATAAGAGATAACATCTTCACCGTACTCAACAGTTAGAAATATACCTGTGGTAGTAACAAATGTTTCAGCATATTTAATATTCATTCTAGACTTACAAAGTCTTAAAATAGTATCTTCTACTCTATAGGTTTCTGCACCATTTTTTAACATTATTCTTCCAGCTATCATAGCCATTATTAATAATTCTTTTAGTTCTGACTTATTAATCATAAAAAATACCTCCAAAGATATATTCCTAATAATATTGCATTATTGTTTAATAATATACTTATATAGTCCATATTTAACACCTTATTTATTTTAAATGTACTTTATTATGAGTAGGTTACGATTTAGTTAAGTTTTACAATAATTCTATTAAGCTTTCTTTTATAATATTTTAAGGAATATTAACAAATGTATTATTGCTGATTTTGTGCTTATCTACTTTATATTATGGGGTACAAGATTAATCTATAGTATACAAAGAACAATAAAATATATTAATAAAGCTTGTATAAAGAAATATTAATATATACAATGTATATAGGTAATATTACCTTTTAGGGTATATTATATAAAAAATACTCAAATATTCAAATAGCATTAGTGAAATTTTGAAATTATGGAGTAAATGGAGTAATGTAAATTTAACATTAAAGGAGGAGTGACAAAATGGATTTTAGTAATATTAAGAAATTTGATCCCGAAATTATGGAGGTCATAAATAAAGAAACAGGAAGGCAGAACAATAACATAGAGTTAATTGCATCTGAAAACTTTGTAACAAAGCAAGTTATGGAGGCTATGGGAAGTCAATTAACTAATAAATATGCCGAAGGATATCCTGGAAAAAGGTATTATGGAGGTTGTGAAGTAGTTGACATTGCTGAGGATTTGGCAAGAGATAGATTGAAAAAACTATTTAATGCTGATCATGCCAATGTTCAACCTCATTCTGGTTCTAATGCAAATTTAGGGGTGTATTTTGCAGTACTTGAACCAGGTGATAAGGTTTTAGGTATGAATCTTTCCCATGGTGGTCATTTAACCCATGGTAGTCCAGTAAATATTTCAGGAACATATTTTAACTTTGTTGACTATGGTGTTGATAAAGATTCAGAAACTATTGATTATGAAGAAGTAATGAGAATAGCAAAAAAAGAACAACCTAAGATGATAGTAGCTGGAGCCAGTGCATATCCAAGAAAGATTGATTTTAAGAAGTTCAGAGAAATAGCTGATGAGGTAGGAGCTTACTTAATGGTAGATATGGCTCATATAGCTGGACTAGTAGCTGTAGGATTACATCCAAGTCCTGTACCTTATGCTGACTTTGTTACTACAACTACACATAAAACATTAAGAGGACCAAGAGGTGGTGCAATACTCTGTAAAGAAGAATATGCCAAGAAAGTTGATAAAGCTATTTTCCCTGGACTTCAAGGCGGACCTTTGATGCATATAATTGCTGCTAAAGCAGTGAGCTTTAAAGAAGCACTACAGGAAGATTTCAAAGAATATCAGAACCAAGTATTAAAGAATGCAAAAGCATTAGCAGATGCTTTAACTGAGCAAGGATTTAGATTAGTTTCTGGCGGTACTGACAATCATTTAATGCTTGTAGATGTTAGAAATAAAGATTTAACTGGGAAAAAAGCTGAAAAATTATTGGATGAAGTAGGAATTACAACTAATAAGAATACTATTCCATTCGACCCAGAGAGCCCATTTGTAACAAGTGGACTAAGAATTGGTACTCCTGCTATGACTACTAGAGGTATGAAGGAACCAGAAATGAAAGAGATAGCAGAAATAATCAATCTTGCTTTAGATGAATCTAACGACAGAAAAGCATTAAGAGAGAGAGTTATTGCTTTATGTCAAAGATTCCCATTATATGAATAGGTAGTATTTATTTAGTATTGCTAAAGAGAGATGTTGTCTGATTAATATCTTAGACAATGTCTCTTTTTTTAGATTTAATGCAAAAGTGATTTTGATTAGTATTTTAAATTATATTACGTTAAGAAAAACAAGCATATATAGCAAATATAGGTTATGACTCTGTATACTAGCAACTGTTTAAGGGTAATCTAAATAGAGGATTTTAAAGCCTTTAATATTATTATAGTTTTAGGTGGTGACAAAATGTTTGATTACTCATATATAATAATTCCTGCAATAATAGTAGGAATTATTTCAAGAATATCTATGCTAAAGTCTGATTATAGGCAATATCCAAGCTATCCACAGGGAGTTTTTTCTCATTTTACACTAGGAATAGTATCAGCTAGCTTAGGTGCGGTTGCAATTCCTGCATTGGCAGAAAAAGAATTTTCTGCAGTTACTTTTCTGGCCCTTGCTGCCCAACAGTTTCGTGATGTACGTAGCTTAGAAAGACAGAGCTTAGACAATATAGAACCTACTGAGTTGGTTTCAAGGGGAACAGCATACATAGAAGATATAGCTAAAGCTTTTGAAGCAAGAAATTATATGACTATGTTAACAGGATTAGTTGTCAGTGCAATAATATTTTTTTCTGAGCACTTTGGAGTGCCTACTTACTATGCGATAATGAGTGGTGTTATTGGTGGGGTAATAGCAATACTTTTCTTTAATTTCGCAATAAAAAGAGATACAGTTAGCAAGATAGCAGAAGTAAAACCCGCAACAATAACCTTTGAAGGGCCACTTTTGTTAATAAACGGAATAGTAATTATGAATATAGGGTTAAAGGCATCTAGGAAGATATATTTGGAAAAGGGAATAGCTGTGGAGATCAATCCCTATGATGCAAATGGAGTAGCTACTTTAGCAAACATGGGTCAAAGACAGGCAATCCAACATAATGCAGCAACCTTGTTAGGAATCAGAAAGGATGTTGATGAGCCGGACTTTACTCCTATAGCTAGAAGAGACCCTCATACTGGTAAGGTAGTAATGGCTATTGTTACTATGGAACCAGATGTTAATTGCTTGGTTGAAGCAGTTAAATCTACGATAGTTTTAGAGAGTGCCAAAAGACGACCTCTTGATTCTAAAACTGGCAGAAAAGCTGCGAAGGAGTGATATAAATGGATGTCGGCTTTAAAGAGGATATACTTGCAATTATAACAACTAATAAAGAACTAGTTTCCAGTGGAACTACTCCTATATTTTATGCTAGAGATGAAGATGAGAAAGAAAGAGTGGCTCTCCTAATATCAAAAGTAACAATGGGAATGGTTCACGATTTAGAAAATGGATCCTATGTGATTGTAAAACATTAATAATTAGGCGACCTGTATAAGGGGTCGTCTTTATTTAAAGATTAAATTATTATTTTTTTGATATATATAATAAAGTTTAAGCTATTATGTTATAATTACTAGGTATGATTAAGAATGATAATTATTGGTAGTAAGTAAATAAGAGTATATGTAGTATAGGTTTAAACTGTTGTATTATTATGATATAATATTATTACCTAGTACTAATACCACATATATATTAAAGAAGGGGATAAAATGGAGTTAAATAATTATGAAGAAATTAGGAACATAATAGAAAGTGTTGAAAAGGATAGTATAGCTGAAGAACTAGGTGTTGAAAAAGGAGATATATTAGTTGATATAGATGGTCAAGAGGTAAAAGATGTAATCGACTATAAATTTTTTATGTCTGATGATTTTGTTACAGTTACCATTGAAAAATCAAATGGTGAGCTGTGGGAATTAGAAATTGAAAAAGAATATCATGAGGATATTGGTATTGTTTTTACAAATCCTTTAATTGATAAGGCAAAAAGATGTCAGAATAAATGCATATTTTGTTTTATTGATCAATTGCCAAAAAATATGAGACATACTTTATATTTTAAAGATGATGATTCAAGACTATCATTTCTTCAAGGTAATTTTATAACATTAACTAATATGAGTGATGATGAAATTGATAGAATAATTAGATATAGACTAAGTCCAATAAATATATCTGTACATACAACTGATCCAGAGCTTAGAGTAAAAATGATGAAGAATAAAAGGGCTGGTAGAATAATTGAAATACTAAGAAGGTTTAATGAAGTAGGAATAGAGATGAATTGTCAAATAGTCTTGGTGCCAGGAATAAATGATGGTGAGAATTTAAACAGGACATTAAGAGATTTGATAGAGCTATATCCAAATGTAGTAAGTGCTGCTGTTGTACCAATTGGAGTAACTAAATACAGAGAAGGTTTATTTGAAGCGGAGACATATGATTATAATAAGTCTCTAGAGTTATTAGATCAGGTACATGAGTTTCAAAGAGATTCTTTAAGTGAAAAGAACACTAGGTTTATTTTTGCAGCAGATGAGTTTTATGTTTTAGCAAATAAAGAAGTGCCTAATTATGAAGCATATGAAGGATTTCCTCAGCTAGAAAATGGTATAGGACTTATGAGAAAATTCTTAATGGAAATAGAAGAGGTTCTAGACAATAATAAAGCATCATTAAAAAATAGAAAGAAATATGGTATTGCAACTGGTACATTAGCTAATGATTTTATGAATGATATATCAAGTATGATTATGAATAAGTTTAATAAACTCGATTTAAAAGTAGTTCCAATAAAAAACACCTATTTTGGCGAAACTATTACAGTATCAGGTTTAGTTACTGGCAATGATTTAATTAGGCAATTTAAAGAATGTGAAGACTTTGAAGAGCTAGATGGAATAATTATTCCAAGGGCAATGCTTAAAGCAAATGATGAAATTTTCCTAGATGATGTTACAGTTAGAGATGTAGAAGAAAAATTACAGAAAAAAGTACTTATTTCTGAAGTAGATGGAAAGTCCTTTATAGATATTTTTATCAAAGATAACAAATAAGACAAATGAATGAAGAGGTGATATTATGGCAAGACCAGTAGTTGCGATTGTAGGAAGACCGAATGTTGGAAAGTCAACCTTATTTAATAAGTTAGCAGGAAGTAGGATTTCTATAGTTGAAGACAAACCAGGAGTGACCAGAGATAGGATATATGCAGAAGCGGAGTGGCTAAATAAATATTTTACCCTTATAGATACTGGAGGAATCGAGCCTGAGAGCAAGGATATAATCTTAAGCCAAATGAAAAGGCAGGCAGAGATAGCAATTGAAACAGCAGATGTAATACTTTTTATGGTAGATGGTAAGGAAGGATTGGCATCGGCTGATAGAGAGGTTGCAGATATGCTTAGGAGATCCCATAAGAATGTATTACTTATATGTAATAAAATTGATACACATAAGACTCCCGATGAAATATATGAATTTTATGAGTTAGGGTTAGGAGATCCAATTATTATCTCAGCAGGACAAATGCTGGGTCTAGGAGATATGCTAGATGAAGTAATTGAATTATTCCCTGAGGATAAGGATACAGAGTATGATGAAGATGTTATTAAGGTTGCTTTGATAGGAAAACCAAATGTTGGGAAATCTTCTCTTGTTAATAAAATACTAGGTGAAGATAGAGTTATAGTAAGTGATATCCCTGGAACAACAAGAGATGCGATAGATACTCCCTTTACTAGAGGGGAAGATAAGTATGTCTTTATAGATACTGCAGGACTTAGAAAAAAGAAAAAGATTTATGAAGATGTAGAAAGGTATAGTGCAATAAGAACTTTAACAGCTATTGAAAGAGCAGATGTATGTATACTCATGATAGATGCTACTGAAGGTGTAACAGACCAAGATAAGAAGATAGCAGGATTTGCCCATGAGAATGGAAAGGCTCTAATAATAGCAATAAATAAATGGGATATAGTTGAAAAGGATTCTAAAACTTATTTGAGATTTGAGCAAGATGTACGTAATAATTTATCTTTTGCTTCATATGCTCCGATTGTAATGATTTCTGCTAAGACTGGCCAGAGATTAAATAATGTTTTTGATTTAATTAATAGAGTATCAAATAATCACTCAATGAGAATTACTACGGGAGTATTAAATGATATAATTAGTGAAGCAATATTGATGAATCAACCACCGTCAGATAAAGGAAAGAGATTAAAAATATTCTATGGAACACAAGCAGGGGTTAAACCTCCAAAGTTTGTATTATTCATTAATGACAAAGAATTAATGCACTTTTCTTATCAAAGATATCTAGAAAATCAAATTAGACAATCCTTTGGTTTTGAAGGAACACCAATTCAATTTGAAATGAGGCAGAGGGGGGATAAATAATGCTAGATGTTATTATCATAATTTTGATAGGTTATCTCTTAGGTAGCTTTGCATCTTCCTTTTTTCTTGGCAAAATGTTTAAGAAAATTGATATTAGAGAGCATGGTAGTGGAAATGCAGGTGCTACCAATGCTTTAAGAGTATTTGGAGCTAAGTTAGCAGCCATTACATTTATACTAGATATTTTAAAAGGAGTAGTTGCTGTAATAATCGGCAGATATATTCTAGGGGAATCTGGGGCATTAATAGCAGGTGTAAGTGCTGTAATAGGACATAACTGGCCTGTTTTCTTGGGCTTTAAAGGTGGAAAAGGAGTAGCTACTACAATTGCTATAGTTATGGCAATTGAGCCAATAATTGCAATCATAAGTGTTTTAATAGGACTAATAGTTATAATAAGATCTAAATATGTGTCTCTTGGTTCAATTACTGGTATGGCAGTTTTACCTATAGTTAGTTTAATAATCATAAGACCCTTTGATATTAAGTTTTTCGTATTTGCTTTAGTTTTAGGCTTAATGTCTATTTATAGACATAGAAGTAATATTAAGCGTCTTTTAAAAGGAAATGAATCTAAGATTGGTCAAAAGGCTTAGAAAATAATTTTATTTTGAGGTGAGGTTATGAAAAATAGAATTGGAATAATAGGTGGAGGTAGCTGGGGGACAGCTATTGCTATTCTTCTTGGAAAAAAAGGGTATGAAGTAGATATGTGGTTGAGAAATGAATCTCAATGTCAAGAAGTCAACAAATCAAGAGAAAATTTAAAATACTTACCAGGAGTTATTATTCCTAGTAATGTGAATATAACAACGGATATAGAAAAATCGTCAAGCAATAAGGATATTATAGTTTTAGCTGTTCCAACCCATGGAGTTAGGGGTACACTTAAAAGTATAAAAGAATTTATTAATGGTGACGAGATAATTGTAAATCTAGCTAAGGGAATTGAAAATGGGACTCTAAACAGGGTTTCACAGATAGTTGAGGAAGAAATTCCAGATATAAGATATACGGTATTATCTGGACCATCCCATGCTGAAGAGGTAGCAAAGGACATACCTACAGCTATTGTAGCAGCGTCTAAATGTAAAGAGACAGCAGAGCGTGTTCAAGATGTATTTATGTCACCAAAATTCAGAGTATATACTAGCCCTGATGTGGTGGGAGTGGAATTAGGAGGCTCTCTTAAGAATGTTATTGCATTAGGAGCTGGAATATCCGATGGACTTGGCTATGGAGATAATACTAAAGCTGCTTTAATCAACAGAGGAATATTTGAGATAGCTCGTTTAGGAGAAAAAATGGGTGCAGACCAAATGAGTTTTGCAGGTTTATCAGGTATTGGAGATTTAATAGTTACTTGTACTAGTATGCATAGTAGAAATAGAAGAGCTGGAATAAAGATCGGAGAAGGAATGAGTATGGAAGAGGCTGTTGAGGCTGTTGGAATGGTAGTTGAGGGTATAAAAACTACTAAATCAGCTTATGAGCTTGCACAGAAGATGGGTGTAAAAATGCCTATAACTGAAGAGATATATGGAGTTTTATATAATGGCAAAGAGGTTAAAAATTCAGTAATCAATCTTATGCTTAGAGATAAAACCCATGAAATACAAGATATTGTACATAAAGAGGATAATGATTGGTAGGGCATACGAATATGTATGTCCTTTTTTTATTCTTTTCCTTTGGCATGTCATAATCTGTATATCCACTCATATATATATATTGATAAGTATAAAGCCCTCAGTGTCTTAAAATTTGTACTTTAATTATCCAATATTATATAAAGGAGGGAATTCTTGTGGATAATTTTAATATATACAGTGACATAGCTGAAAGGACAGATGGAGATATCTATGTCGGTGTAGTTGGTCCTGTGAGAACAGGAAAATCAACCTTTATCAAAAGATTTATGGAATTACTAGTATTACCAAACATTGATAACAAATATAAGAAAGAAAGAGCAAATGATGAGCTGCCATTAAGTGGTTCAGGAAAAACTATTATGACTACAGAGCCTAAATTTGTACCGAATGAAGCAATAGATCTAACAATAAAAGATAATATATCCTTTAAGGTTAGGATGGTGGATTGTGTAGGCTATCTAGTAAATGGTGCATTGGGATATGAAGAGGATAGTATGCCTAGGATGGTAAGCACACCATGGTATGAAAAAGAAATACCCTTTGAGGAAGCCGCAGAAATTGGAACTAAGAAGGTAATTAATGACCACTCCACAATAGGCGTAGTCGTTACTACTGATGGCTCAATAACAGATATTGATAGATCAAGCTACATAAAGGCTGAGGAAAGAGTGATTAAAGAGCTTAGGGAGTTAGAAAAACCATTTGTTGTTTTACTAAATTCTAAACATCCAGAGCTAGACAGTACAATAGCTCTTAAAGAGAGCTTAGAAGAAAAGTATGAAGTACCAGTTGTTGGTGTAGATTGTATGAATATGAATTTAGGGGATATTGATAATATACTAGAAAAAGTTCTTTTAGAATTCCCTGTAAAGGAGATAAATATCAATTTACCTGGTTGGGTAGAGGGATTATCTAGAACTCATTCGATAAGATCTAGTATTTTAGACGTTGTAAAAGAATCTGTTAGTAATGTACACAGACTCAGCGAGCTTAATAATGGCATATCTAAATTTAAAGATTTGGATATTGTAAACAATGTTAATATCGAGAGCATTAAACTAGGTGAGGGAATAACTAATGTTAATGTAGATGTAGATAGCAATCTATTCTATGATGTTTTAGGAGAGTTGTCTGGATATAAGATAGAAGGAGACTATCAGATATTAGCATTAGTTACTAAGTTAGCACAGGCTAAGCAAGAGTACGATAAGGTTGAGAGGGCATTAACAGATGTAAGAGATAGAGGATATGGATTAGTCCATCCACGACTCGAAGATTTAGAACTAGCAGAGCCAGAAATATATAAACAAGGAAATAGATTTGGAGTAAAATTAAGAGCAAAAGCTCCCAGTGTTCATTTGATTAGAGCAGATATAACTACTGAAGTATCGCCACTAATTGGAACAGAAAAACAAAGCGAGGAACTAGCAAAATATTTCTTAGATCAATTTGAAAGCGATCCATCAAAAATATGGGAATCAAACATGTTTGGAAAGTCATTACATGACCTTGTTAGTGAGCAATTACAAAGTAAGTTAAACACTATGCCAGAGGAAGCGCAAGGAAAGATGCAAAGAATGCTACAAAAAATAGTAAATGAAGGCAGTGGAGGGCTAATCTGTATTATTATATAAAGGGGAAGGGAATCTTCCTTCCCCCATTAAAAAAACCACCAATATTTATTGGTGGTTACATTTTGGTCGGGATGACTGGACTTGAACCAGCGACCCCAAGTCCCCCAGACTTGTGCGCTACCATGCTGCGCCACATCCCGACAGTAATAATCATTATATAGAAAATATATAGTTTTGTAAAGGCTTTTTCATACTAATTATTCACAATTTTTATTATTAATAAATATATTAAATTGATATCAAGGCTATGCAAAGATTCTAAAAATATGTTTAAAAAGACATAGTTTATATGTTATACTAAAATCCAAGCAATAAATTAAAGGTTGTGATAACATGCTGTTAAACTTAAAGCCAATTCTATATATGTTTTTAATAGTTAGTGTGATTGGATATATTTTTGTAGTTGTTAAAGAAAAAATACATTTGAAAAATAATACAATTATTATAGATAAAAAAGCAGTTACTCAAGAATACTTGGATGAAGCTGATATTAAAATATTTGCCCTTGGAGGAAAACAAGTAAAGTCTGGAGATGAGGTTAAGGTAGTCTTACATGGGAATATTAAGGTTGCAGGTATAGTTATAGGTGCAAAGAAAAAGGAAGATTCTATACTGCTAGTAACCCATAAAGACAAAATTAAAAGACTTAAGGTAAAAAAGATAAAGAAATTCAAAGTAATAAATAGATATGGAAAATTTTTCAGATAAGATAACTCATTCTAGTTATTTTATCTGTTTTTAATTATAGGGTATTTGTTTATTATTACCAAATTATTGTGTTGAGGATATCTTAAATATAAGAAGGAAAAATGGAATGTTTGAAGAATTATTATATAGTAGAAATATTTTGTTATATACTAAGAGTAGAGATTAGGTAATGGTGGTGCTACAATGGCAATTGAAAACAAACGAAAAAAGAAGTTTGGTAAGAAAAAGGCCAAGATCTTTTTAGTTATTATAATCATGGTATATTTAGTTTTTAGAATAATACCGACTTTACATGCATCGAAGTTAGAAACCTATACAGCAACTAAAGGTGAAATTGAGATTGTTAAAGAATTTGATGGAATAGTTTTTAAGAATGAAACGGTATATAAAGCTACTGCAAATGGGCAAATAACCTTTTTTGCAAATGAAGGTGACCGAATTGGGGTGAATCATAAGATTGCAGAAATATCTTTAAATGATGATTTAGAACAAAAGAAGGAAGAGTTAAAAGAAATAGAGACTGAAATTGAAAACCTTCAAGACAATAATATATCCAAAAATATATTTGAAGAAGATATTAATAAGAATCAGGAATACATAGATAGCTTGATTATTGAAATTCAAAAAAGTATATTAAAGGAAGACTATAAGCGGGTTTCAGAAATTCGAAAAATTCTTGATGAAAGATTAGACAAGCAAAGTACAATGACAGGAGAGAACACTTACAATGCTGCAAGTATTGATTTACTTGAACAGAGAAGGGAAAAACTATTGGAAGAGATCAGTACTTCTAATATAGAATATATTTCTGAAAAATCTGGTGTTATTAGTTATGACATTGATAACTTAGAAATGGTTTATGTGCCACAGAAATTAGGCGAATTGTATCCTAAGAATTTTAATAAAATTGACAAGGATGTAATGAAGCAATTTTCTGGTAAAAAGGTTAACTCTGGAGAGCAGATTTATAAAATCATTGATAATTATGAATGGTTTTTAGCTATTAAGATAATCGATGAAGAAGTTATTGACTCATTAGATGAGGAAAATCATGTATATATCAGATTAGATGATTCTGGTGAAGAGCTAAAAGCTAAAATATATAAAATTAACAAGGAAAATAGTCAGGCCGTATTAATATTATCTCTAAATAAAAAGCTTTATGATTTCTACCAAATGAGATATACTCCAGTTCAAATTATTTTAAATAGGTATGAGGGACTAAAAATACCATCTAAATCAATTGTTGAGAAATATGGGATTAAAGGGGTATATATTAAAGGGGCAGGAGGTATAACAAAATTTAGAGGAATTAATGTTTTGGGCTCAGATAAGGATTATACTATTGTAGAAGAGAGAGAAGGCTATAATAATTCTATTATTAAAACGACTAATAATGGAGAGACTGTGAATATAGTAGCTTTAGCTATCTATGATGAAATAATCGTTAATGGTGGCAAAGTCAAGGAAGGGGAAATAATTAACTAGTAATGAGGAGTGAAGATGTTGCATATACAAAAGAATTTACAAGAGATTAAAAGAAACATTAAAGAGGCTGCAAATAAATCAGGAAGAGATGAAAAGGATATAACTTTAATTGCAGTAACTAAAACTGTTGATGAGGATATTATTAATGAAGCTTTAGAGTTAGAGATTCAGGACATTGGAGAAAATAAAGTGCAGGAAATACAGAGGAAATATGATAATATTAAAGAAGGAATTAAGTGGCATATGATAGGACATCTCCAGAGTAACAAAGTAAAATATATTATTGATAAGGTTAGCTTAATTCATTCTTTAGATAGAATTTCTTTAGCTAAGGAGATTCAAAAGAGGGCAAAACAAAATAATATAACTATGGATTGTTTGGTTCAAGTTAATATTTCAGAAGAAGAATCTAAATTTGGACTGAAGAAGGAAAAAGTCATTACTTTTATTGAATCAGTTTTAAAGTATGAAAACATAAAGATTAAAGGACTAATGACTATGGCTCCTTATATGGAAGATTCAGAAAAAACAAGATGTGTTTTTAGAGAGTTAAAGAAATTATCTCAGGAAATTGAAGAAAGAGCTTTTCCAGGTGTGGAAATGAAATTCCTATCTATGGGTATGACGAATGATTATATGGTGGCTATAGAAGAAGGTTCAAATATGGTAAGGATAGGTACTGGTATCTTTGGTAAAAGAAACTATTAGGGGGTTATACAATGGGAAAGAATGCTAATAAAATACTTGATAAGTTTAAGTATCTAATAGGGTTGGATGACTTAGAAGAGGATTATTATGAAGAAGAGGAAGAAAGTACAGAAATAGAAGATATTACTCCCAAGAAGTATAATAGGAATAATAAGATAGTTAATATCCATACAAATAGTAATGTGAAGCTATCGGTACACGAACCTAAAAGATTTGAAGATGTTATCAAAATTATTGATGATATCAAGGCTAGAAAGCCTGTAGTTATAAATCTAACGAAACTAGAAAGTGAATTAAAAAGAAGAGTATTTGACTTCTTAAATGGGGGACTTTATTCTCTGGAAGGAAATATTCAAAAGGTCACGAAGGATATTTTTATTCTTGCACCGAAAAGTGTTGAGATAGATGGTAATAATATTAGAGAAGAACTTAAGAATAAAGGTATTTTTCCATGGCAAAAATAAAAATGAGGTGAAATGAATGTGGGTATTGTATGAATCAATTAATCGTTTTGTATATTTAATACAGATTTTAATATTAGTTAGGATTGCATTATCTTTTATAATAAGAGATATGTCAAATCCACTTTTTAGAGTAATTTACCAAATAACAGAACCTATACTAGCTCCCTTTAGGAATCTTATTGCAAGGTTAGGAATAAACACAGGAATGTTTGATTTTTCTCCTATTTTGGCTATGTTTGCAGTTCAAATAATAGCGGGTATAATAACTAACTTACTAAGGTTAATGTAAATGATTTTAGATAAGTCAAAATGTATAGAGCATATTAATGATGAAGAACAAATTTTACCTTTGCGAAAAGTATTAGATAAACTTGAGCAGGTTATAAGAAATCATACTATTGAATATACAGATTTCTTAGATCCTTATCAAAGAAAATTATGCTATTCGTTTTTAAATCGAATTCATGATATTTCCTATCATGAAGAAGGTGGATATCATGACGCTGAAAGGAAGTCTATCATTCTTTTTCCCGATTATAGAGAAATGAGGGATATTAATAATCCGATCTCTGCCGTAAGAGTGGATGGAAAGTTTAAATTTACTGATTTAAATCATAGGGACTATTTAGGTGCCATAATGGCATTAGGAGTGAAAAGAGAGAAAATAGGAGATATATTGATACACCAAGACTTTGGTCAAATTGTTTTACATGATGAGATATTGGATTATATAAAATATAATCTTGAAAGTATTGGTAAGGAGTCAGTGGAAATAAAGGAAATTGAATTATGTGATGTAATAAAAGGAGATGTAGATTATAAAGAAATATCTTCTACAGTTTCTTCATTAAGGTTAGACGCAGTTATAAGTTCAGCATATAATATGTCTAGATCGTCAAGCTCTAGTTATATTAATAAATCAAGAGTTAAAGTTAATTGGCAACCAATAGATCAAGTGTCCTTTGAGGTTAATGAAGGTGATATGATTTCAATAAAAGGATTTGGACGTATGGTACTACATAGAGTTAAAGGAACTACAAGAAAAGGTAGAAGAAAACTACTTATAAGAATCTTAAAATAGCGGGGGTATGAATATGTTAACGCCATTGGATATACAAAACAAAGAATTTAAAAAAGGAATGAGAGGCTATAAAGAAACGGATGTAGATAGCTTTTTAGACGAAGTAATTGTAGATTATGAGAAATTGTACAAAGAAAACATGGAATTGAAAGAAAAAATAAATATGTTAAATGATCAAATTAAGCATTATAATGATATTGAAGAGACCCTTCAAAACACCTTGGTTGTGGCTCAAAGTGCTTCAGAAGAAGTAAAGGTTAATGCAAGGGAAAAAGCTGAAGTTATTATAAGAGAAGCCGAAGAAAATGCTAGAAAAATTATTGCAAAGGCAAATAATGAAGTACTGGATGTAAAAAGAGAATATGAAAATACCAAAAAAGATATATCTATATTTAAAACTAGGTTTAAATCATTCCTTCATTCACAGTTGGAATCTATAGAATTCATTGAAGATAAGCATTTAGATGAATAAGTTTAATAAAAAGTGTTATGAAATTATATTCTAGAATAAAATTCATAACACTTTTTATTTTTTTTCATAAGATGTATTAAGAATAATATGTCTATGGAGTGATGAAATTGTTAGCTATCGGTGAAAGATCATATAGTGATTATTTATTATTTTTCTTCTTATTATTAACAGAAGTATGGGGAGCTAAATTTAAAGGTGACAGCTTGTTGTTCTTTTATTTATTATTAGCTTTGTATAAGGGATAAGAAAAGTTTCTAGATTTGGAAATCCCAAAATAGAATCATTATAATCTCTTGGTGGGTGAGTTTGCATTTTGGAATATTATGTAAGATTTTATCCTCATAGCTTAAATTGAATTGGTTATTATGTTATTTCGCTAATTTTAAATTTGAAAATAAAAAGTCTCTTTTTTAAAAGAGATTTTTTATTTTTTTTGATTTAGGTAAAACTAAATGAGAAGCTATAAATATATATAATTGTTAGTGAGGTATTTTTATGGGTAGAAAAAAAAATAGAGTTGAAAATAAAGTAGAAGAATTATCAGACCTTCTTGAGAATAGTAGAATGACAGAATATGTAGAGATGATGGGTGATAAAAAAAGGCTATTATTTATTAATTTTATAATTGGAATAGTTAGAGGATTTGGTATGGCTATAGGCTTTACTATTTTAGGAGCATTAGCAATTTATATCCTAAGAATGATAATAGATTTAAATCTACCATTAATAGGAGATTTTATTGCTGAAATTGTTAAAATAGTTCAAGAGAATTTGTAGAATACTAAATAATATATTAATGATACTATAGTTTGCTTTTCTAACGTAGGAGGATATTATGGATAAAAATAAATTAGAATTTTATAAAAATAAGCTAATGCAAGAAAAAAAAGATGCACTAGAAAGCATAGATAAAATGAAGAAAGGCTATCCTGATGGATCTATGCCTGAGTACTTTGATGAACTTTCAATGTATGATAATCATCCTGCCGATCTTGGAACAGAAATGTTTATGGCTGAACAAGGGATGAACCTAGAAAATGTAGAAAGACTTACACTCAGGGAAATCGAAGATTCTCTAGATAAAATTGAGAGGGGTACGTATGGAGAATGTGATATATGTGGAAAGGAAATATCAGATGATAGATTAGATTTCTTACCTCATGCAAAGCTTTGTATAGAGTGTGCAAATGACAAGATCCCTATAGATGAAATGATGGACAAAAGGCCAGTAGAAGAATATAATTTAAATTTTCCATTTGGAAGAACTAATAATGATATCTCTGGGGATGATTCAGTAGAATTTGATGGTGAAGATAGCTATCAAGCAGTGGCAAGGTTTAATGAAATACAAGATGATCCTTCTGATCAAGGTGGCTTCTATCAAGGTGTTTTTGATGATAAGGAACCAGGAATAGTAGAAGATGTTGAGAATATTTCAGAGGGGTATTATAAAGGGCAACTGGAAGGGATGAATCGAGAAGATATACCTGACGAACAAAAGATAAAAAAAGATAATGATGTTATTGATGAAATAGAGTAGGTTAGATGTAAACATCTAACCTATTTTTTATATTAGAGTATCCAAGCAAAGATTTTGTTACATTCTATTGTAATAAAGTATAATATGACTTAAAATATAATAGTGAACAATATTGATAAAGGTAATATTTGTGATAAAAGATTACACTATCTTTTAATTGGCAAGACTTATACTGTAAATATTGTTTTTTAGTATCAAACTTTTGAGGAGGGAATTATGTTATATATAATATTTTTATTAATTGTAGCTTTAGACCAAATGACTAAGTATCTAGCAGTAGAAAAACTTATGGGACAAAGTCCTTTTGTAATTATTAATAATTTTCTTCAATTCAATTATGTTGAAAATTTTGGAGCAGCCTTTGGAATCATGCAAAACAAGCAAACTTTCTTTATAATTATAACTGTTATTATATTTGTTGCTATCATTATATTTATGAAATTAAATAATAACTTAAATAAAATAATGAAAATTTCTTTGGTTATGATTTTGGCAGGAGCTATTGGCAACTTAATAGATAGAATAAGATTAGGCTATGTAGTTGACTTTGTAGATGTTAAATTTGGGAACGTTTATGACTATCCCGTGTTTAACATAGCTGATAGTTCAATTGTAGTAGCAACATTGATTATTATATATCTAGTACTTACTGATAAATATGAATTGAAAGGAAAAGAGTGATATTGTGGAAATAATTGAAATTCTAGTTGATGAAGAAGATGATGAAAGAATAGACGCTTACTTAGCAGATCAATTAGATGAAGTGTCTAGGTCATACATTCAAAAAATTATTAAAAAGGGTATGGTAACAGTTAATGATAAAGAGGTTAAGCCTAAGTACAATGTTAACCAAGGAGATAAAATAATTGTAAAGCTACCAGAACCCAAAAAATTAGAAGTTAAGGCAGAAGATATACCCATAGAGATCGTATATGAAGATGATGATGTTGCCATTGTCAACAAACCAAAGGGGATGGTCGTTCACCCAGCACCAGGAAATTATAGTGGTACTTTAGTAAATGCACTTCTATATCATCTTGACAATCTATCATCAATAAATGGAATTATTCGCCCTGGAATTGTACATAGGATAGACAAGGATACTTCTGGGCTATTAATGATAGCTAAAACTAACTTGGCCCATATGGAGTTATCTGAACAGCTAAAGGAGCATTCAATAACTAGAATATATTACGCTTTAGTGGATGGAAATATTAAAGAAGAAACGGGAACAATTAAAGCGCCTATAGGAAGACATCCAGTAGATAGAAAGAAAATGACTGTAATTGAAAAGAATAGTAAAGAGGCAACGACTCATTTTACAGTGTTAGAGCGATTTAAAGAGTATACGTTAATTAAGGCCCAACTTGAAACAGGTAGAACTCATCAAATAAGGGTTCATATGGCTTATATAAAGCATCCACTGGTTGGAGATCCTGTATATGGCAGTAAAAAACAAAAATTTAATTTAGATGGTCAGCTTTTACATGCTAAAATTATTGGATTTATTCATCCAAGAACTAAAGAGTATATGGAATTTACATCAGAACTACCAGAACATTTTATAAAAGTACTTGATGCTCTTGGAAATAAAAAATCTATTTAGATACTAGACAATAGTATAATTATATGTTATTATGTAAAAAATGAATATGAAACCTTTAAATCGATCCAGAGAGATTGATAAGGAAATACTTGAAATTACTTGTTGTCTAGATGAGTTAGGGTAGACATGAGTATTTAATAGGGTACTTATAACTTCTTATCAATCGATAAGAAGTTTTTTTATGTATTGATTACTTGGAGGTGATCTTATGAAAGTAAAATCTACCATTATGGATCAAAAGGCAATGATGAGAGCAATTACAAGAATAGGACATGAGATTATTGAAAAAAACAAAGGTATTTCAGACTTGATATTAGTTGGAATAAAGACCAGAGGTGTACCAATTGCTAATATGTTAGCAAAAAAAATAAGTGAAATTGAAGGCAAAGATGTTTCAGTTGAGATACTAGATATAACTTTATATAGAGATGATTTATCTGAAGTAGGAGATAATCCTATAGTTGACTCAAGTAAATTCAACATAGATATATCAAATAAGACTGTTGTATTAGTTGATGATGTTCTATACACTGGTAGAACTGTAAGAGCAGCTTTAGATGCCTTAGTAGACAAAGGTAGACCCAACAAGGTACAGTTAGCAGTGTTAATAGATAGAGGACATAGAGAGCTTCCTATAAGACCAGACTATGTTGGTAAGAATGTTCCTACATCTAATACAGAAATAATTAGTGTTAGATTGTTAGAAACTGATGGTCTGAATGAAGTTTTAATCTATGAACTTTAATAGAGTACCTTTTAAATCAGTCCTGTGAGGCTGAAAAGGGGAGAATAAATTCTCCCTCCTTAACAAAAAATAAAGGAGGAATTTTTTATGATCAGAAATGAAGTATTTACTAATGACAAAAAGGAAGTGACGAAGGTTAAGAATAAAGGAAAAAGAGCTATTTTAGCAATTCAACATGTTATAGCTATGTTTGGAGCAACGGTTTTAGTACCTATATTAACAGGATTAAATCCAGCGGTGGCATTACTTGCAGCAGGTGTAGGAACTTTATTATTCCATTTCGTTACTAAAGGTAAGGTTCCAGTTTTCTTAGGATCAAGTTTCGCTTTTATACCAGTTATTATAGCAGTTGGGGACAAGTTTGGTAGTTTAGCCTATGCTCAAGGTGGAATTATGGTAGCAGGAGCATTGTATCTGTTACTATCCCTATTAATTATGGTATTTGGAGTAGATAGAGTAAAAAGCTTCTTCCCACCAGTAGTAACAGGACCAATGATAATAGTAATAGGTTTGATACTGAGTCCTACCGCAATAGAAATGGCTTCAGCTAATTGGTTGGTGGCGTTTATAGTAATAGCAACAGTGATGGTTTTCTCAATATTTGGAAAAGGAATGTTTAAAGTAATTCCAATATTATGTGGAGTTATAGTAGGATATGCAGTCTCAGCAATGATGAATATCATTGATTTTTCAGCAGTAACAGAAGCAAGTCTTTTTCACATACCAGATGCTACATTACCCAAGTTTGATCTTGGGGCTATAGCAATGATAGCACCAATAGTACTGGCTGTATTCATGGAGCATATAGGAGATATAACAACTAATGGATCAGTTGTAGGAAAAAATTTCTTCAAGGACCCAGGACTTCACAGAACTTTAATGGGAGATGGATTAGCGACAATGTTTGCTGGTTTCATAGGAGCACCACCTAACACAACTTATGGAGAAAATACAAGTGTTTTAGCTGTAACTAAAAATTACGATCCATCAATATTAAGATTAGCAGCTATCTTTGCAATAGCATTAAGCTTTATAGGAAAAGTAGGTGCAATATTACAGACTATACCCGCACCAGTAATGGGTGGAGTTAGTATCATATTATTCGGTATGATTTCTAGTGTAGGTATTAGAACGATAAGCAATGCAGATATAGATTTTTCAAATAATAGAAACTTAATAATAGTATCAATAATATTAGTAGCAGGAATAGGAACAAAAATGTTAGATGCAAATCCTGACTTCCATGGAACAATTGGAATTCAAATAACAGAAAACATTCAAATAATTGGATTAAGCTTAGCTGCGTTAATCGGAGTAATTGCAAATAAAATATTACCTGAAATCAAAAACGAAGAAGTGGCATAATATGCTGCTTCTTTTTTTAGGAGGTAAAAGTATATGGATATGATTATTAAAGGCGGAACAATAGTAGATTGCGCAAGTGATAGGCTTATAAAATCCGATATATATATAAAGGACCAGAAAATCTTTGAAATAGATGAAGAGATAAATGAAAAGGGCGTAGAGGTTATAGATGCTAAAGGATATTTTGTAATACATGGATTAGTAGATGCACATGTGCATTTTAGAGAACCTGGTTATGAATATAAGGAAACGATAAAGAGTGGTTCATTAGCAGCAGCAAAGGGTGGTTATACCACAGTGGCAGTTATGCCAAATACAAATCCAGTGATTGATAGTGTTGAACATCTCAATCTACTAAAAGAAATTATTAAAAGAGATGCTTGTATTAATGTACTACCAATTGGAGCGGCAACTATTGAAGAAAAGGGATATCAATTAACTGATATTGAAAAGTTATTTAAAAATGGAATTTATGGAGTTTCCGACGATGGACAGCCAATAATGGATAAAAAATTAATGAAAGAAGCTACAATAACTTCAAATAATCTAGGTATTCCAATAATGATTCATAGTGAGGATAAAAGATATGTAAATAATGGATGCATTAATGAAGGTAAAATATCAGATAGATTAGGAGTAAAAGGAATATCCCGCAAAGCAGAAAATAATATGATAGCTAGAGATATTGAATTAGCAAAAGAATTTGATCTCAGTGTTCATATATGTCACGTAAGTACAAGGGAAGCAATTGAAATGATTAGAAATGCTAAGGGTTCAGGTGTAAAGGTTACTTGCGAAGTTGCACCCCATCATTTTTCTATAACAGAAGACATTATTATTGAAAAGCAGTCCATAGGAAAAGTCAATCCTCCATTACGTACAGAGGCAGATATTCAAGCTATAATCGAAGGTATTAAGGATGGAACTGTAGACATGATTGCAACAGACCATGCTCCCCATTCAAAAGAAGAAAAGCTAAAGGATTTAGAACAAGCTCCCTTTGGATTATCTGGTATAGAATTAGCTTTGCCTGTAACTAATATTAATCTATTGAATAAAGGCATTATTGATATATTTAAAATGGTGAGGCTATTAAGTATAAATCCTTCTAAGCTCTTAGGTCTAAAAGACAGAGGCATCTATAAAGAAGGGATTGCAGATTTAGCAATAATTGACCTAGATAGTGAATATACGTTGAAAGAGGAGAATCTGATATCAAAAGGGAAAAATACGCCTTATATTGGAGAAAAGCTCAAGGGAAAGGTAAAGTACACTATTGTAAATGGTGAGATTGTATATAGGGAGGATAAACAATGTTTGTAGATAAGCTAATTGATAAAATTATAGAAACAAAAAATCCAACAGTTGTTGGGTTAGATCCAAGAATAAATTTAGTACCAGATTTTATAAAGAAAAAGCATTTTGAGATCCAAGAGGATAAAATTGTAGCGGAAACTCAGGCTATTTTAGAGTACAATATGATAATTATTGATGCAATTAAGGATATAATACCATGTATTAAGCCACAAATTGCTTTTTATGAAGCCTATGGTTTAGAAGGCCTTAAGGTATTTAAAGAAACTATCGAATATGCTAAGGAAATGGGATTAATGGTTATAGCAGATATAAAGAGAGGTGATATAGGGTCTACAGCTGAAGGATATGCAAAAGCATACTTTGGACAAGGGTTTGTAGATGT
Organism: Sporosalibacterium faouarense; assembly: GCF_016765695.1. GTDB lineage: Bacteria > Bacillota > Clostridia > Tissierellales > VENL01 > Sporosalibacterium > Sporosalibacterium faouarense. The sequence continues at coordinate 35,641 of NZ_JAETGO010000094.1, forward strand.
GGATAGTGTCACTTTAAGCCCGTATTTAGGAGAAGATTCTATAAACCCCTTTATTAATTATTGTGATCAGAATAAAGGTGTGTTTATCTTAGCTAAAACATCAAATGGATCATCGGGAGATATTCAAGATTTATCTATAAGGGGTAAAAGTGTTTATGAAATCATGGGTGAGCTAATTAACAAATGGGGAGCGGATTATATAGGAAACCATGGCTATAGCTCAGTTGGAGCAGTAGTAGGTGCTACTTATCCAGAAGAAATGAAGATACTTAGGAAGATAATGAAAAAATCTTTTTTCTTGGTACCTGGATATGGCGCTCAAGGAGGGACAGCAGAGGATATAATACATTGTTTTAATGAAGATGGTTTAGGAGCAATAATTAATTCATCGAGAGGTATTATAGGAGCCCATAAAAAGAATGAAAATATTGATAAATATAATGACAGGGAGTTCCATCTAGCTATTAGAGATTCAGCTATAAAAATGAGGGACTCAATAAACAACGAATTGAAAAAATCTAAGAAGCTAGCTTGGTAGGGGGTTCTATTATGTTAATTGAGAACTGTAGAGTAAAAAAGAATGAAAAAATTATTGAAGATATATACAAGATGGAGATTATTAATGAGCAAATTACCAAGTTAGGTAAAGCAGGACAATTTCTTCAAATAAAGGTTAATAATCAGGATACACCCTTGCTAAGAAGACCTATTAGTATAAACGAGATAAAGATAGATGAGAAGGTTATAGTGATTTATTATAAAGTAATTGGAAAGGGAACGAAGCTCTTAAGTGAAGTTAAGTCAGGAGAAATATTAAATGTTATTGGACCTTTAGGGACAGGATTTGAAACTAATTATGAAGAGAAAAGTATTGCATTGATCGGTGGAGGCATAGGTGTTGCTCCATTAATAGAGTTGGGAAAAAGGTTATCTGATAGGAACAAAGTGTATTCTTATTTAGGTTTTGCAGATAACACTTATTTAGAAGAAGAATTTAAGAAATTTAGTACTAGTATAGGAGTATCAACGGTATCGGGAAGAGTAGGGTATAAAGGACTTGTAGTAGATATATTTAAAAATGAACTAATTGATAAAAAAATAGACCTAATATTTGCATGTGGACCTAATCCTATGCTAAGAGAGATAGCAGAAATAGCTAAACTTAATAATATTGAGTGTCAGGTTTCATTAGAGGAGCGAATGGCATGTGGATTTGGAGCTTGCTTAGGTTGTTCTATAAAGACAATACATGGTATGAAAAAGGTTTGCTCTGACGGACCTGTATTCTGGAGTAGTGAGGTGATTTTTAATGACTAAATCATTAAATACGACAGTGGATATAGGAGGATTGAGAATAAATAATCCAATAACTGTTGCTTCTGGTACATTTGGTTTTGGAAGGGAATATGAGAACTTTATAGATATATCTAAATTAGGTGGAATTATGGCCAAGGGGTTAACGCTTAAGCCTAGAGAAGGAAATCCAACTCCTAGAATTGCTGAGACCAGTAGTGGAATGCTAAATAGTGTAGGACTAGAAAATCCAGGAGTTGAGTATTTCGTAAAGAATGAACTTCCTTATCTTAAATCGAAGGGAGTCACAGTTATAGCAAATATTTCTGGAAATACAGTTGAAGAGTATTGTGAAATGTGCAATATATTAGATAACACTAAGACTGATGCCATAGAAATGAATATATCGTGTCCTAATGTAAAGCAAGGTGGTGTTGCCTTTGGAACAGATAAGGACATTGTGTATAACATAACCAAGGAAGTAAGAAAAAGTACTAACAAGCCTTTAATCGTTAAGCTTTCACCAAATGTGACTGATATTAGAGAAATTGCAAAAAGTGCCCAAAAAGGTGGAGCTGATGGATTAAGTTTAATAAACACACTCTTGGGCATGGCAGTAAATATTAAGAGCAGAAGACCGATTTTAAGAAATAATGTTGGAGGGTTATCTGGACCTGCAATAAAACCAGTTGCTTTAAGAATGGTATGGCAGGTTAGTCAAGTGGTAGATATACCAATTATCGGGATGGGTGGAATAAGTACAGTTGAAGATATAATAGAGTTTCTCCTTGTTGGAGCAAGTGCCATATCTATTGGTACGGCCAATTTCATTAATCCAAGAGTAACTACTGACCTTTTGAAGGAGCTAGAGAAGTATATGATTGAAAACGAAATTAAAGATATCAATGATATCGTAGGGAAGATAAAGCCATATTAGAATTTTAATTATTTTAGGAGGGGTATGTTATGAATAGAGAAGAAATATTAAAGGTTTTAGAGGATGCAGGAGTTTTACTAAAAGGACACTTTTTATTAACTTCGGGGAGACACTCAGAGAGATACCTACAATGTGCTCAACTTTTTAAGACTCCTGAGTATTCTAAGCTAATTACAAAGGAACTAGTTAAAAAGTTTGAAAATGAAAAAATTGATTTAGTCATAGGACCAGCAATAGGTGGCATAATATTATCTTATGAAGTTGCTAGACAACTAAATGTTAGGAATATTTTTATGGAGAGAGAGAATGGGGAAATGACCTTAAGAAGGGGCTTTAATATAGAAAGAGGAGAGAAAGTATTAGTTGTGGAGGACGTTGTCACTACGGGTGGCTCAGTTAAAGAAGTAATTGATGTAATAAAGGAAAAGGGCGGAGAAATAGTAGGAGTAGGAAGTATTGTTGATAGAAGTAGTGGGAATAGAAAATTTAGTGAAGAGCTTAAATCAGTTATAAAGTTTAATATAGAAACCTATGATACTGATAATTGTCCTTTATGTCAAAAAGGATTAAAAGCAATAAAGCCAGGAAGTAGAGAAATTTAACCTATGAAAACGATGATTGATATATTATAAAGTTAAATAAAATTTGATATAAACTTTGAACTGATTGTATCAACTCCTTCATAAAATATCCCTTAGAAATTTAGGTGGATACAATCGGTTCACCTTTTTAGACTTAAATTATTAACAAATATTAATATTGATGGAATATAAAATAGAGTAAGAAAAACTATAAGAGTAACAAAAATATTTGACGGCTTGTAATTTTGGGCTTTCCAACGGAATTGGGAGGGTCTATTTTTTTTGAATCAAATAGAGAAGAACTTTATCTAATAATTGTGCTGGTATATTTTGTATTATAAAAAGTTGGAACAATATATGCAATAGCTCGTCCAAAGTTATGTATTGAAATTTTGGCCAAATAAAATAAACTAAAAATACTAAGGAGGAAATCAATGAAAAAGATAATAAGTGTTATTCTTATATTATTAGCAGTAATAAGTTTTGCAGGTTGTAGTCAGCAAACATCAGAAGTAAATATTCCAGTTAAAGACATTATTGGTACAATACAAGACAAAATGATAGAGGATGCCATAGCTAATGGATTGGATGAGGAAGCTATTGAAGATGGAAAACTTCCAGGATATATGGAAGTAGATTTAATGGAAGAATCAGATAATGTAGTATTAGGGGACTTTATAAAAAAAGAAGACATAGAAGAGGGTATAGCCTTGCAATCTATGTTTAATGTAAATTCAGATTTGATTATAGTACTAAAGGCAAAAACAGAAACTGAAGTAGATGCATTAAAGGGAAAACTAGAGGAAATTAAAGAAATGCAAGATAATACATGGTCTAGTTATCTACCAGATCAATATGAGAAGGTAAAGAATAATATAATTGAAGTTAATGGAAGGTATCTAATATATATAACTAGTCAAGAACCAGAAAGTATAAAAGAAATATTTGATAGTAGCTTAGAACAATAATATGTTTTTCATAATAAATATGATATATCAGATTATTGAATGAGGGAATTGTATATTTACAGATCTGATGAAATTTGAAAGGAGATTAGAATGAAAAAAGTAATATATTTAGGAATGATTGCATTAATACTTGTATCATTTATTGGCTGTAGTGATGGAACTAAGGAAGATATTGTAGATATTTCAATAAATGAAATTATTAGTAAAGTTGAAAGTAATACAGAAGATATTAAGAATTTAAGCAATAAGAATCTTATTGAACAACAAGAATTAGCAGAAAAAATAGGACTAGACTTAGAAGCAGTTGAAGCGGGGGTTATTAAGAAGCCGGATATGGGAGTTTCCCCTATGGAAATAATAATAATTAAGGCTAAAGACAAGTCTAAGGTTGAAGAAATAAAAGCTTCTCTTGAAAAGCATACTGAGGACTTAATGACATCATATGAAGGTTATGGTGCAGCAGCAGTAGAGTTAATTGAAAATAGAGTATTAATTACTAACGATAGATACATTCTTTTAGCTGTTCATCTTGAAGGTGATCAGATTAGTGAATCTTTTAATTCATTGTTTCAATAGAATAAAGGCACATTTTTGTGCCTTTGTTTTATTTTAATAATTTACATCTGTTATGGAAAAGAGTGATTGTATGATATTTAGTAGCTTAACCTTTTTATTTATATTTTTACCTATGACATTATTGCTCTACTTTATATTTCCAAGGAAAATAAAGAATATTATATTACTGATAGCTAGCTTAATATTCTATGCTTGGGGTGAACCAATATATATATTATTAATGATTTTTTCATCAATCGTGGATTATATCCACGGTATGCTAATTGAAAGATATAGGGATGATGGCATTAAGGCTAAGCTTGCAGTTATATCCTCAGTAATTATAAATTTATCTTTATTATCTTTTTTTAAATACTCAGATTTTTTTATATTGAATATAAATTATTTAATTGGGACAAGCTTTGATACTCTTAATTTATCCCTTCCAATTGGGATTTCTTTCTATACATTTCAAACTATGTCTTATACAATCGATGTTTATCGTGGCGAAGCACCGGTGCAGAGGAATCCAATTGCATTAGCTACCTATGTAACTCTATTTCCTCAGTTGATTGCAGGCCCTATAGTTAGGTATCAAACTGTAGCTAGTCAGATTAATAATAGGAAAGAAACCATTGATAAATTTGCTGAAGGAATAAAACGTTTTTTGATTGGCTTGGGGAAAAAAGTATTATTGGCTAATAATATAGGGATGCTTTGGAGTAGTGTGCAGAACACCCCACAAAATGAATTAACAGTAGTAACAGCTTGGTTAGGAATAATTGCATTCTCATTTCAGATATATTTTGATTTTAGTGGTTATTCAGATATGGCCATAGGTTTGGGTAAAATGTTCGGCTTTGATTTTCTTGAAAACTTTAATTATCCATATATATCAAAGAACATTACTGAATTTTGGCGCAGATGGCATATTTCCTTAGGCACCTGGTTTAAGGATTACCTTTACATTCCTATGGGAGGCAATAGAGTTAGTAAAGTAAAAGCGTATCGTAATTTATTTATAGTGTGGTTCTTAACAGGACTTTGGCATGGAGCTAGTTGGAATTTTGTAGTATGGGGGCTATACTTTGGAATAATTATAGCTATTGAAAGAGTAGGATTTCTTAAAGTGTTGAAAAGACTAGGTAAACCGATAGGACATTTTTACGCTATGTTTGTGGTGACAGTAGGATGGGTATTTTTTGTATTTGATAAATTAAATGAAGGAATAGAATATCTAAAGGTTATGTTTGGGTTAAATAATGTTCAGTTTTATAATGGCCAAACTTTTTATTATATTATTAATTATGGTCTTTTATTAATTGCTTTAATTATATTTTCAACTCCATTTATAACTAAGCTTCATAGTAAGATAATGAGTAAAGCTGATGGTAGTTTGAAAATATTATATGAAAATGGAGTAATAATAGGATTTTATTTTATTATACTAATTCTTACAACAGCATATCTAGTTGATGCAACCTATAATCCATTTTTATACTTTAGATTTTAGATAGGTGGTCAGTATGAAAAATAGTTCTAATAAAATAATTATAATAATGTTTATTGTTTTTTTGTTAAGTGTTAATATATTAAACATTGTAATTCCCGATAAAGAATTTTCGGAATTAGAGAATAGAGTGCTTTCTCAAATACCAAAATTTCAATTGAATAAATTGCTTTCGGGACAGTTTACTAATAAATTTGAGGAATACTATGTTGACCAATTTAGTTACAGGGAATTTTGGGTTGGATTTAAAGCTAAAGTAGAGAAATTATTAAATAAGACTGAAAATAATGGGATTTACTTTGGGGAAAATGGATATTTATTTGAAGATTATGAGAGTCCCGGTAATAAAATAAAAGACAACACTGAGATTATTAATGAATTCAGTGGAAAACACCCTGATATAGCAACCTATTTTTTACTTGTGCCTAATTCAATTAAAATATATGAAGAGAAGCTACCTTTGTTCGCCAGTCCATATGACCAATTAGATTCTATAAAGGTAATGAAAGATAAATTGAATAAATCAGTTGAATTTATAGATGTTTATGAAACATTAATGAAAAATAAAGATGAATATATTTATTTTAAGACGGATCACCATTGGACTATGAGAGGGGCATATTATGGGTATACTGCATTGGCAAAGGAATTGGGACTGAATTACTATAAAATGGATAGCTTTAATAGTAGAATAGTAAGTAAGAACTTCTTGGGAACATATTATTCAAAGGCTCAAGATTGGAGCATTTCATCTGATTCTATTGAAGTATTTTATCCAAAGTTTGATATTCAGTATGAAGTATCTTATAAGGATACTAATAAATCAACTAATTCCCTTTATGAGTCTAGTCACTTAGAAGAAAAGGATAAATATTCATATTTCTTAGATGGTAATCATGCCTTAATAACTATAAATACTAGCATAAAAAATGGAAAAAAGATTGCTATATTTAAGGATTCTTATTCCCATAGTTTTATTCCATTTTTAGTAAATCATTATGAGGAAATACATGTTATAGATTTAAGATATTATAATTTAAGTATTAATGATTATTTAGAGAAAAATAATATTAAAGAAGTTTTATTTTTATATAATGTATCAACATTTTCAAAGGATAATAATATTAGAAAAATAAATTATTAGTAAAAAAATATAAGTATATAGAGTGTGCTTGGGTAAAAAAATGACAATAATAAACAATGTGCAGTGTCAATCTAATGATTGACGCTGCATTTTTACTATTTTATATTGAAGTTTAATTCCTAATGTGGTAGAATTAAAAAAAGAGCAGGTGATATTTAATGCAAATTCAAAAAGAAGAGGTTAAAAGTTCAATAATCAATAGTGGAAAGGAAGAATTCTATAAACTTGGATATGGCAAAGCTTCTTTAAGGAGAATCGTAAAGAATGCAGGCACTACCATTGGAAACTTTTATAATTATTTTGAAAATAAAGAAGAATTATTTTCTAGTATAGTAGACCCAGCTTATAGTAAATTCTATTCTTTCATTAATCAACATACAGATGAAGATGATTTAAGCCAAATAGTTAAATTAGACAGAGATACTTTAAAGTATCTAATTGGTGAGCAATTAAAAATAATAGATGAAGATGTTCAAAAAGCATTAGTAATTCTAATAGATGGTAGTCAAGGGACAAAATATGAAAACATTAAAACTATTATCGAGGGATATATAGCAGATCATTTTATGGAGCATGTTTTAGAGTCTCCTGTATCATATAATGTAAAATATTATAGAAAATTTGCTTTAAGCGCATCAAATGGATTTGTAGAGGGATTTTTAGATATTTTAAGAAAAGACTATACCATGGAAGAGAAACAGAGTCTTATTACTGATTATATACTATTCTTCACAATGGGGTCTTATGGCTTGTTAAATGGAAATTTTAGTCTATAATTTATAATTACTTAAGTCACTTTATCATTTCATCTATAGTAACAATATCTTAAATTTGTAAATATACAATTTCCTCAGTTATTTAAATTTATTTTTTCAAAAAATATTTTTTTAAGTTAAAAAAGAACGCATGATATTTATTGTAAATAATAGGAGGTATCATTATGATAGAAGTAAAGGACTTGATGTTCAAATATCCAAAAGCTAAGGAAAAAACATTAAAAGAACTTAATTTTAAAATTGACAAAGGTGAAATTTTTGGTTTTCTAGGACCAAGTGGAGCAGGGAAAAGCACTACTCAGAAAATTTTAATAGGCATTCTAAAAGATTATCTCGGCAGTGTGAAGATTTTAGGTAAAGAAATAATAAATTGGAATACAGATTTCTATGAAAAGATTGGAGTATCTTTTGAGCTTCCTAATTTATATCATAAGCTAACAGCTTTAGAAAATTTAGACTTTGTTAAGTCTTTCTATTCTGGTAAAAAAGAAGATTCAAAAAAATTATTAGAGATGGTTGGACTTGAAAAAAATGCAGATGTAAAAGTATCCAAATATTCTAAGGGTATGAAAATGAGGTTAAACTTTGTCAGGGCCTTTATTCATAATCCAGACATAGTTTTTTTTGATGAGCCAACTTCGGGATTAGACCCATTAAACGCTAAGAATATAAAGAATATTATAATGGAGAAAAAACATCAAGGTAAAACTATTTTTTTAACAACTCATAATATGACAGTAGCCGATGAGCTTTGTGATAGAGTTGCTTTTATTGTTGATGGAGAGATTAAGCTAATTGATTCGCCTAAAAAACTAAAAATAGAGCATGGAAAAAGAAATATCAAAGTTGAGTATATAGATAAAAATAAATTCCAAGAAAAGGATTTTGCATTAAAGGGAATTGGTTACAACGATGAATATATAAAGTTATTGAGGGAAAAGGAAATTAAAACAATTCATACTCAGGAGGCAACTCTTGAAGATATATTTGTTCAAACTACAGGGAGGAAGCTATTATGATTAGAACTTTAAAATCAATAAAAGGAGATATATTTTTACAATTTAAGTATGGATTCTATTTGGTGTATACAATTGTAACAATTATGTATATTTTTCTTTTAAATTTCTTACCAGAGGAAGCTCTAATTGTAATTGTACCTTTTATAATTTTTTCAGATCCCAGTGTTTTGGGCTTCTTCTTTATTAGTGGATTAGTCCTGTTAGAAAAGGGAGAGGGTGTACTAGAGTATCTTATTATTACTCCTTTACAGGTGAAAGAGTATATTATTTCTAAGCTTGTATCTTTGACTTTTCTATCGCTAATTACCAGTATTATTATTGAGTTTTTTAGCTTTGGTAAAAATATAAACTATCCTATTTTCTTGGTAGGAATTACATTAACTTCTTTTTTGTTTATACTAATTGGATTTATCGCCGTTTCTAGGTTTCCTACAATAAATAAATACTTGTTATCATCTGTAGGATATATTATTGTATTATGCCTACCATTGATAGGGTATTTTGGTATATTCAAAAGCAGACTATTTTATTTGTTTCCCACCCAAGCTTCATTACTTCTTATTTCTGGAGCATTCAAAGGTATAGATACTTGGCAATTAATATACAGTATACTATACCTATTAGTTTGGATAGCGGCAACTTTTAAGATAGCTAATATATCCTTTTATAAATATATTATTTTAAAGAAGGGAGATAATTAAATGAAAAAAATAATATCTCTTTCATATAATGATTTTAGAAATGTTTTAAGAGAACCTATGTTAATAATGCTACTTATAGGACCTGTGGCTATGACATTAGCTATTAGGTACTTAATTCCTATTCTAACAAATCTAACAAGTGAGTATTTTGACTTGACTGAATATTACCCTTTAATTGGTGGGTCGGTAGTACTGTTTATACCTATGCTTATAGGAATGCTAATTGGATTTATACTTTTAGATGAACGAGATGATAGTATTTTTCTTATGTTAATTGTTACACCCCTTGGGAGAAAGGGATATTTAATATATAGAACTTTATTTCCTGCAATTTTAAGCATTATTTTCTCAGTAATATTATTGCCACTAATTGGTATAGTGAAAGTATCATTTATAGAAGTAATAGCTATATCATTACTGGCATCATTAGAAGCCCCTGTAACAGCTTTACTGCTAGCTGGAATAGCTAATAATAAGGTGGAAGGGCTTGCTATTTCAAAGGGATTAGGAATCTTCTTGATAATACCTATAATAGCTTATTTCATGAAATCTCCTTGGAAGATAATTGGAGGTGTAATACCATATTATTGGCCTTTTAATGCAATAGTAGCTGGAAATCAAGGGAATGATAGCTTTTGGTTGTATATTATTGGTGGTTTTATAGTGGAGATACTAATCCTAATATGGCTAGTTAATAGATATGAAAAGAAGGCAGCCTGATATATTTTTATTATTTTTTCAAAGGAAAAAGTGACTTAATAAGTCGCAATTCAGATGAAATCTTGCAAAATTATATTGAATATCTAAATATGCAATTTCCTCAATTAACTGGAAGAGTGATACTTGTTAATTGAAAAATTCCTATATTAAAGCTCTATGGGAAATTAGAGTTTGTGCGTAAATACTTAAGTTCGCTATTCTATGAATAGATTGGATATTAAAAAAGGATATATTTCGATTGTATAATCGAAATATATCCTTTAAAAAGCTTCATTCTTTATAATTATCACTAAGATACTAATTACTTGAAGAAATTTTATATTAAGATTTCATACAAGATTATCTACGATTAGTAAATATCTCGATGTATATACACAAAAATATTAATAATCTAATTCCTTTATTTTATTTATTTCCTCAATCTTTGGAGTAACATAAATCGTATTATTATTTTCATATATTACCATGCCTAATTTAGCTCCATTGGGCTTTCTCACATTCCTTCTTTCTGTATAGTCCACTGGCACATTACTAGACATCTTACCCTTACTATAATAAGCAGCTAGTAGAGCAGCTTCCCTAATAGTTTGGGCAGGCACTTCTTCACCCTTGGTTTTAATTATTACATGGGAGCCAGGAATATCTTTGGTATGAAGCCAAATATCATCTTTAGAAGCAAATTTTAGTGTTAAATAATCATTTTGTTTATTATTCTTACCTACATATAAATCATAATCATCTGAAGATTTGTAATGTCTAGGTTCTGACTGATTACTTTTACCTTTATTTTTTTTCTTCTTTTTAGAATGTTTTTTGATATATCCTTCGTCTATAAGTTCTTCACGGATTTCTTCTAATTCTTCAACATCTGTGCAATTATCAATACTAACTAATATATGGTCTAAATATTCAATTTCATCCTTTGTATGAATGATTTCATTACTAACAAATTCATAGGCATTTTTTAGCTTAGTATATCTCTTGAAATATTTTTGTGCATTTTGTGATGGAGTATACCTTGGGTCTAAACTAATAGTAATTTTCTCATTATTTTCACTATAAAAATTATCTACTTCAATCTCGTTTTGTCCCTGTTCAATTCTATAGATATTCGCAGTTAGTAATTCTCCGTATATTTTATATTTTTCTCTTTTCTCAGCAGTCAGAAGTTCTTCTTTTTGTTTAGCAAGCTTATTTTTAGCTCTATCTAATTTAGTAGTGATAAGTTTTTTCAAGCTTGAAGATTTTTGCTTTATTCTATCCATTCTGTCCCTTGTTTCATAGTATTCTTCAAGGACTTCACTTATCGAGTCGAAATGAGTTTTAGAATAGTTACTATATTGCTTAATATCTATAGTTGAGAAAGCTACTACTTCTCTCTTTTCTCTATCTAAAATCATTGTAGGTGAATATTTTTCATATTTAACCTTTTCCATTAAATCACTAAAAGAGGAGAAGAAACCATCAATCATTTCATCAGAAAGGGCTCCTAATTTTGTACTACTATCAATTTCAGCCCTATAGCATATCTCTCTAGCAATTAGTGGACTTATACCCATATAGTTTTTATATATAAATTTAAATAAAGGGGTTCCCTCGTTATTCTCATTAATTTTCTCTAATAAGGTATTTTTTTCAATGAATAAAGCATTCAACTTATCTTGAGAAGGGGGCTCCTTATATAGAATTCCAGGGAATACTTGTCTAACACTACTAATATCAGGAGTTACTCTTTTAATAGAATCTAATATTTTATTATTTTCCTCCTCGATAAGAATAATATTACTATGTCTACCCATTATCTCAACTATTAAAGTCTTAGTAGATAGAACTCCTAATTCGTCAAAGCTTTGAACGTCAATATGGATAATTCTATCCATTGCTGACTGTCTTATATTAGTAATTCTACCTCCTTGTAAATGTTTTCTTAATAGCATACAGAACATAGGGGGCTTTATAGGGTTTGATTTGGTATGCTTAGTTAAATATATTCTTGGGTTATTGCTACTGGCAGATATCAACAGTTTAGCATTACTACCTTTAGCTCTTATATTTATTATTATTTCATCTTCTTCTGGCTGATACACTTTATCGACTTTTCCATCAACTATTTTCTCATTCAACTCGTGTATAATTGATCTTGTTACAATTCCGTCTAATGACATAATTACTCCTCCAAAACTCATTTTTATAAAGTATATCATCTTATTATGAAAATATAAAGGCTCAGTGATTATGAAAACAAATATTAAGTTTTTGTAACATATTGAAGGATTTATACATAAGAACGGATAAAATATAAATAAGATATAAAATAAAACTATAGACAAAATTGAATTATGTAATTTCCTCATTTATAATTAGTGTTAAAATAGCATAGTGCATAATAATAAATTTTGTAAATTTAATTTTACAGTAAGAGTATTATTTAAATGTAATAATCAAGTATATAATTAGGATTTCACTTGATTGACATAGGCTCTTTTTATGGTAAAATTGATTATAACAATTCAGAAAGGATGAAAGTAATGATTAGAAGTATGACTGGATTTGGAAGAGGTGAGAGTAGTGATGAGGCTAGAAAGTTTACAGTCGAAATAAAATCGCTAAATCACAGGTATAGTGATATAATTATTCGTATGCCTAAGCATTTAAACTACCTAGAAGAAAAAATTAAGAAGATGATTAGAAATAAGGTTAAGAGAGGTAGGGTAGAGCTATACATAGGATTAGAGAATATTGGAGAAAGTGATTTTGATGTGAAGGTGAACTTATCTTTGGCCCAATCTTATAAGGATGCTTTGGAGAGCTTAGCGAATGAACTTAAAATTATAGACCATATATCTTTAGATATATTATCTAAATTTCCAGAGGTTCTTAACTTAGAGAAAAAAGAAGTAGATGAAGATGAAGTATGGAGTTGTCTTAAAGCTGCGATTGAAGAAGCATTAGATAAAATGATTACAATGAGGATATCTGAAGGAAAGGAATTAGCTAAAGATATCAAAGAGAGAGGCAATAGAGTAAAGGAAATATTAGAAGAAGTTGAAAAAAGATGTCCAGAAATAGTTAAGGAATATAAAGAAAAGCTATGGACTCGTATAGAAGAGTTATTAGAAGGGAAATATGAAGTAGACGAAAATATTCTAGCTAATGAAGTTGCGGTATTTGCAGATAAGAGTAATATAAATGAGGAAATTGTTAGATTACATAGTCACATTGGCCAAATGGTTGAGACCTTGAATTCAGATATTTCTGTTGGAAGGAAACTTGACTTTTTAGCTCAGGAAATGAATAGAGAAGCCAATACCATAGGCTCTAAAATTAGTGATGTGGAAATGACCAATAATGTAGTAGAGATAAAAAGTGAACTAGAGAAAATTAGAGAGCAAATACAAAATATAGAATAATGAGGAGGAAGCTTGATGGATATAAAGCTGATTAATATTGGTTTTGGTAATATAGTGTCTGCAAATAGGATGGTAGCAATTGTAAGTCCAGAATCTGCACCTATTAAAAGAATAATTCAAGAGGCTAGAGAGCGTGGTATGCTTATCGATGCTACTTATGGTAGAAGAACTAGAGCTGTTATTGTAACAGATAGTGATCATATAATTCTTTCAGCAGTTCAGCCTGAAACAGTTGCTCATAGATTAAACAATAAGGATAATGAAGAAAATGATATAAATCAAAAAAAGAAAGAGGAGAAGTAAATGAGTAAGGGATTGCTGATTGTGGTTTCAGGTCCGTCGGGGGCTGGAAAGGGAACTATTTGCAAAAAACTACTAAAAAAGAATAAAGACATACAGCTTTCAATTTCTGCAACTACTAGGAGTCCTAGAACAGGTGAAGTAGATGGAGTTAATTACTACTTTGAAGATAAGGAAAAATTTAAGGCTATGATAGGTAATAATGAGTTTCTAGAATATGCTGAGGTTTATGGAAATTATTATGGCACTCCTAGGAAAAATATTGAAGAAAAGCTAGAAAAAGGAATAGATGTACTTTTAGAAATAGACATTCAGGGAGCTTTAAATGTAAAAAACATTTATTCTGATGGTGTATTTATTTTTGTATTACCTCCATCTATGGAAGAGTTAAAAAAGCGAATTATTGGTAGAGGAACAGAAACTCAAGAAGCTATTAAGAAAAGGTTTAATAGTGCATATAAAGAGCTAGACTATGCTTTTAAATATGACTATGGAGTAATCAATGATGAAGTAGATGAAGCTGTAAAGAAAGTAGAAGCAATTATTATTGCAGAGAAATGTAAGGTATCAAGAAAAGTTGATATAATAAAACAACTGTAAAGGAGGTATTTAAATGTTATATCCTTCAATGAATGAATTATTGAAAAAAGTGGATAGTAGATATACTTTAGTGATGCTAGCTTCTAAGAGGGCTAGACAGCTAGTAGATGGAGATGAGGCTTTAGTTGAGGTAGATACAAATAAGCCTGTAACAGTAGCAATCCATGAAATAAATGAAGATAAAGTAGAATATACCAAAGCAGTTATAAAGGATCAATAAGGGGTGATCAAATGCTAAAAGGAAAGAATATTGTACTAGGCGTAACAGGAGGAATAGCTGCATATAAAGCAGTTGATGTTGTGAGTCGTCTTAGAAAAAGACACGCAAATGTGGATGTAATAATGACTAAATCTGCTTCTGAATTCGTTACTCCCTTAACTTTCCGATCACTTTCTCAGAACTATGTGACTGTGGATATGTTTGAAGAACCCAAAACTTGGGATATAGAACACATATCTTTGGCCCAAAAGGCTGATGTTTTTTTAGTCGCTCCTGCAACGGCTAATATAATTGGCAAAGTAGCAAATGGAATAGCTGATGACATGTTAAGTACTACCATAATGGCAACTAGAGCAAAAGTAGTATTTGCACCAGCTATGAATACGAATATGTACACTAATCCAATTGTTCAGGAGAATATTAAAAAGCTTAAATCACTAGGACATCAATTTATTAAGCCAGGCAGTGGCAGATTAGCTTGTGGAGATTATGGTGAAGGCAAAATGGCAGAGCCAGTAGATATTGTTGAATATGTTACTGGACTTCTCATAAATAAAGATCTTGAGGGAAAGAAAGTAGTAGTTACAGCAGGTCCTACAATTGAGCCTATAGATCCAGTTAGATACATTACTAACTATTCTAGTGGAAAAATGGGTTATTCTCTGGCAGTAGAAGCAAAAGCAAGGGGAGCCAATGTAGTTTTGATAAGTGGTCCTACAAATCTTGAGCCTCCCACTGGGATAGAAGTCATTAGAGTAAAAACAACTGAAGAAATGCTCAAAGAAGTATCCAATCATTTCGATAGCTGTGATGGATTGATTAAGGCAGCAGCACCTTTAGATTATAGACCTGAAAAGGTTAGTGATACTAAGATTAAGAAAAATGATGGTAACCTTGAGCTTAGTTTTATAAGGAATCCAGATATTTCTCAAGAAATTAGCAAGAGGAAAGAAAAGCAAATAATGGTTGGTTTTGCAGCAGAGACTGATAATTTAGTTGAGAATGCTAAGAAAAAGATTGAAAAAAAGAAATTTGATTTTATAGTATTAAATGATGTATCAAATAGAGATGCAGGATTTATGAGTGATACCAATATAATTACTATAATTGATAGTAATGAAAACTTAGTGGAATATCCCAAAATGTCAAAAGCAGAAGTTTCAAAGGTTATAATTGATAAATTAGTTGATATGCTAAAGTAGATTAAGGGCTAGATATAATTTTAACTTTATATCTAGCTTTTTAATATACTTATTCCCGTATATTTTGTTATAATAAACCTATAGGTTTTGTGAAAGGTTGATTGTAATGGTTGGAAATATTTTTGCAGAAATAATAGTTGATAATAGAAGTAGGAACACTGATATGTGTTACACCTATCTAGTTCCTGATGAATATAAATCAGAAATTCAAATTGGTATGAGGGTTTTAGTTCCATTTGGTAGAGGAGATAGACTCTTAGAAGGAGTAGTTGTTTACTTGAAGGAAAATTCTGATTTAGATATTAGTAAATTAAAATATGTAGACAGTATTATTGATGTAAAACCAATAATATCTAAAGAAATGTTGGATTTAGCAATATGGATGAAAGAGAAGTATTTAGCTCAGTATATAGATGTTTTTAGAACAGTAATGCCTTCGGGAATAACTAATAAGGTGAAAAAATACCTTAAGTTAACAGAAAAAGGAACTGTTAATAAATTGCATTTAGAGCAGATGGAGAATGAAAAGAGGATTATGGACTATTTAAAGGAAAAAGGAGATAGTCATGTAAAAGAAGTTAGAAATAAATTAGATTTAAGAAACATTCATAAACATGTAACCTATTTAGAAGGAAATGGGTATATTACTACATATGATAGAATCGAAAGCAATGTGAATAAGAAGTATCAAAAAGTTGTTTTTAGGAATTTTGATGAAGATGATACTAGTAATATTGTTGAAAGCATGAGTAATAGAGCCCATAAGCAAAAAGAGGTACTAGAGTATATCTCAGGATTAGACCAAATTGTACTTTCGAAGTTATTAAAAGAAATGTCTACAACTAGGGGGACAGTTAATGCATTAGAGAAAAAGGGTTATATCAAAATAGTCGATGAAGAGATAAGAAGAAATCCTATTTCTAAAGAAATAGCTAAATATCATAAAATTACATTAACTCCTCAACAGAAGAATTGTGTTGATACGATTTATGATTACAGTAGTAATAATATTAACAATAAATTTCTAATTCACGGAATAACTGGAAGTGGGAAAACAGAGGTATATTTACAATTAATCGAAAAAATGCTTAAGGATAAGAAGCAATCAATTGTACTAGTGCCTGAGATTTCACTTACACCTCAAACTGTAGAAAGATTTGTAGGTAGATTTGGCGATAGAGTAGCTATATTACACAGTAGATTATCTTTAGGAGAAAGATTTGATGAATGGCAAAAGATAAAGAATGAAGAAGTAGATATAGTTGTTGGTGCAAGGTCTGCTGTTTTTGCTCCATTTAGTAGACTTGGATTAATAATTATTGATGAAGAACATGAAAATAGCTATAAGTCTAGCATGAACCCAAAGTATAATACAATAGAAGTTGCAGAGAAAAGATGTGAGATAGAGAATGCTTCTCTTCTTTTAGGCTCGGCCACTCCGTCGGTAGAGACATATTATAGGGCTATACAAGGTGATATTCATTTATTAACATTAAGTAATAGAGCAAATAATAAAGAATTACCTCCAATAGAGGTAGTTGACATGAAGGATGAGTTAGACAGAGGAAATAAGTCAATATTTAGCATAAGTTTATATAAATCAATAAAAGAAAATCTTGCAAGAAAAAAGCAAACAATTTTATTTTTAAACAGAAGAGGATTTTCATCATTTGTTTCCTGTAGAAAATGTGGATATGTGGTAAAATGTAAGCATTGTGACATATCTTTAACCTATCATAGCTCTAAACATTTACTTATTTGTCATTATTGTGGACTATCAATTAAACCACCTACAGTTTGTCCTGATTGTGGAAGCAAGTATATTAAATACTTTGGTGTAGGAACTCAAAAAGTTGAAGAATTGGTTAGAAAGAACTTTCCTGAAGCTAGGGTTGCAAGAATGGATGTTGATACCACATCCAGAAAGGGCAGTCATGAAAAAATTCTAGACGGAGTGAAGGAAGGTAAGGTTGATATCCTCATAGGAACGCAGATGATATCAAAAGGCTTAGACTTTCCAAATGTAACTTTAGTTGGTATAATTGCAGCGGATATGAGTTTGAATTTGCCAGATTTTAAGGCTTCAGAGAGAACTTTTCAGCTAATTACGCAAGTTGGTGGAAGAGCAGGTAGAGGTGCCCACGAAGGTAAAGTCATTCTTCAAACCTATGAGCCAGATCATTATAGTATAGAAGCTGCCAGAGAACATGATTTTATTAGCTTTTACGATAAAGAGATATTATTAAGAGAAACTTTCAATTATCCACCTTATAGTAATATAATTAATATAACTATAATAGGGAAAAATGAAAGAGAAGTATCAATTGCTGCAGGTAAGTTGTCTAACGATATTATGAATAAAATAAGAAAAACCAATATAAAATTTAGTAAAGATAATTTAATGGGACCAAATCCTGCACCAATAGCTAAAATTAAAAGTAACTATAGGTGGCAAGTAGTTATAAAAAGTGAAGACTTTGAAATGGATAAAATAAAAGGTATAATAGAAGAAATATGCTTGACAGACATGAATAAAGTTAAGTATGGTAATATAAGATTTAGTATAGATATTAATCCAATTTCAATTATTTAGGAGGTAAGTCATATGGCAATTAGACAATTAAGATATGAAGGAGATCCTTTATTAAGAAAAAAATCAAGGGAAGTAGCAAAAATAGATGGTAGGATAAAGACTTTAATAAACGATATGAAAGATACAATGTACGAGGAAGAAGGAGTAGGTCTTGCAGCGCCACAAGTAGGTATATTAAGAAGGGTTATCGTTGTGGATATAGGAGAAGGGCCAATTGCTTTAATAAATCCTGAAATAATAGAACAAAATGGTGAATATTTGGATTCAGAAGGATGCCTAAGTATTCCAGGAAAAAATGGAAAGGTCAGAAGGCCTGAGAAAGTAAAGGTTAAGTATCTAGATGAAGAAGGAAATGAAAAAACAATTGAGGGAAGTATGCTTTTGTCAAGGGCACTATGTCATGAGATAGACCATTTAAATGGAGTTTTATTTATTGATAAAATCGAAGAGGAAGAATAAAGATAGCTGAGGTGTTAATAAGATGAATGTAGTTTTTATGGGAACTCCAGATTTTGCAGTTCCAACATTAAACAAAATATATGAAGAAAATTATAATGTTTCATTAGTAGTAACTATGCCAGATAGACCAAAGGGGAGGGGGAAAAAAATGACTCCTCCTCCTGTAAAAGTAAAGGCCAAGGAACTAGGGATTGAAGTTTTTCAGCCAGAAAAAATTAATAGTGCTGAAAGTATCAGCAAATTACAGGAAATATCACCAGATGTTATTGTTGTAGTTGCATATGGTCAGATTTTAAAGGAAGAGATTTTAAATCTACCAGAGTACGGTTGTATAAATGTACATGCTTCTTTGCTTCCTAAATATAGGGGAGCAGCACCGATAAACTGGGTATTAATAAATGGAGAAAAAATTACTGGTGTAACTACTATGCTTATGGAAAAAGGATTAGATACAGGTGATATGCTACTTAAAAGCCAAATGGATATAGCTGAAAATTTAACAGCAGGAGTACTACATGATAAATTAATGGTTATGGGTGCTGAGTTACTAATTGATACTCTTAATGGCTTGAAAGAGGGTAGTATAGAAAGTATTCCTCAAAACGAAAGTGAATCAAGCTATGCTCCTATAATGAATAAAAATTTAGGTAGAATAGAGTGGAGTGATACTGCAATAGATATAAAGAATCTTGTAAGAGGTACTGAACCTTGGCCAAGTGCATTTACAAAATATAAGAATAAGAAGATAAAGATATCCAATGTAGAAATAGTTAAAAAATTTAAAGAAGGTGTTCCTGGAGAAGTAGTTAAAGTAAGTAATGAAGGAATATTTGTAAATACTAAAGATGATTGTTTACAAATTAAAAAAATACAATTTCCTGGGAAAAGAAGTATGAAGGTTGAAGATTACCTAAAGGGTAATGAGTTTGAACAAGGAGTAATATTATCATAAGTTACGGATGTGAAGCTAATGAAAAGAGATGAGAAAAGATTTTTATTTGCAATTATAGCAATTATTTCTATTCTTGGTGCTGTTAGTGCTATAAGCTTATTTATTTTAACCTTAGAAAGTATAAGTGTAATGAGGGTTATTTTAATGGGAACCTTTGTTGTTATGATAGTTTTTATTATAGTTTTACTTTGGACTATTTATATGTTATATAAAATAGCATCTAATAAAAAAATTTCCAAATTAAATTATAAAATTCTTAGAGGTTTATTAGGATTTATATATCCTATATTGATATGGATTTCAAAGGTTTTTAAAATTGATATTGATAGTATAAGAAGAGTTTATGGTAAAATAAATAATTTTTTAGTAAAAACAAAAACTATTAAAGTGAAGCCAGAAGAAATACTTATATTATTGCCCCATTGTTTACAAGATTCAAAATGTCAGTATAAGATAACTAATGACATAAAAAATTGTAGAATGTGTGGCAAATGTGATATCAAAGATATTGTAGAGATATCCAATAAATATAACGTTGACGCTGTGGTTGCAACAGGTGGTACTTTGGCTAGGGAATGGATAAAAAGGAAAAGACCAAAAGCAATTATAGCTGTAGCATGTGAAAGAGATTTAGCCAGTGGAATAAATGATGTTAAGCTTATTCCAGTTATAGGTGTATTTAATGAAAGACCTAACGGACCATGCTTTAACACTAAAGTCAATGTAAAAAACTTAGAAGAAGCAATTAAGTTATTTTTAGAGGAGGAATAATTATGTATTTCCCATATATGTATGGAGCTCCAATTGAGTTTATTATTTTAATTCCAGCAATTTTGTTTGCTATGTATGCTCAAGCTAAGGTTAAAGGAACATTCAATAAATATTTAAAAGTTCAAAATAGATCTGGGTATACTGGAGCTCAAGTAGCTAGGATGATATTAGATAAAAATGGACTACATGATGTAAGAATTGAGCATATAAGAGGAAACCTCACAGACCATTATGACCCAAGAACTAGAGTTTTAAGGTTATCTACACCTGTACATAATGGTAGATCAGTAGCATCGGCAGGTGTAGCTGCCCATGAAGTTGGTCATGCAATACAACATGCAAAGGGATATTTTCCTTTAATGCTGAGAAATAATATTGCTCCAATTGCAAATTTTGGTTCAAGATTCGTTTGGATATTAGTATTTGCGGGGTTTATTTTCAACTCTGTTTTAATACAGGTAGGAATTTTACTATATTTAGCTGTTGTAGCTTTCCAAATAGTTACATTGCCTGTTGAGTTTAATGCAAGTAGTAGAGCATTGGCACAGCTTGAAGGTGGAATTATTACTAGAGAAGAAATTAAGCCTGCAAAGAAAGTTCTTAGTGCAGCAGCATTAACATATGTAGCTGCAACCTTAGTAGGTATAGCTCAGTTAATTAGGTTAATACTTTTAAGTAATAGAAGGGATTAATTAAAAGGGGAGAATACCCCTTTTATTTTATTGGAGGGATACAATGGCTAACAATAGTAGAGAGATAGTATTAAAGATTCTTTTAGAGATAGACCAGGAGGGAGCCTTTTCTAATATCTCAATAAATAGAAATATTAATAATGAAGTAAGTCCTCAAGATGAAGGATTAATTAGAGAAATCGTCTATGGAGTATTAGAAAACAGAATGTATCTAGACTGGGTAATAAAGAAGTTCTCAAAAGTTAGATTTAAAAAGATATCTCCGGTTATAAAAAATATATTAAGAATGGGTATTTATCAAATTATATTTATGGATAAGGTTCCTGATAGAGCTGCAGTTTATGAGTCGGTGAGTTTAGCGAAGAAGAATTCCCATAAAGGAACCTTTGGATTTGTTAATGGTGTATTGAGGAGTATTTCTAGGAAGAAAGAGAGTATAGAAATACCAAGTAAAGAAAAGAATCCTGTTGAATACCTATCTATTAAGTATTCCCATCCTAAATGGATGATTAATAGGTGGATTAAAGAGTTTGGTGTAGATTTTACTGAAGAATTATGTAATGCAAATAACAAAAAGCCTAAGCTAAATATAAGAGCGAATACATTAAAAACATCTAAAGAAAATTTAATAGAAAAGCTAAAAGAGAAAGGTTTCGATGCTTACGAATGTACAATGGCTAAGGACGGGATTATCGTTGAGAATCCAGTGAGAATTACCGAAATTGAAGAATTCAAGGAGGGGCATTTTCAGATACAAGATGAAAGTTCAATGCTTGTTGCTCAAATCATGAATCCTAGAGAAGATAGTCTAGTGATAGATGTAGCTAGTGCACCTGGAGGCAAGGCTACACATATTGCTGAAAAAATGAATAATAAAGGAAAAATAATTGCTAGGGATGTTTATGACCACAAGATAAAGCTAATTGAAGGCAATGCAGATAGATTGGGATTAGATATTATAGAGGCAGAAAACTACAATGCTTTAAATGTAGATGAAAAGCTTGTAGGTAAAGCTGACTATTGCTTAGTAGATGCACCTTGTTCAGGATTAGGATTAATAAGAAGAAAGCCTGATATTAAATGGAAAAAAGAAGAAGATGATATAGAGAAGATAACATCACTGCAATATAAAATATTAGAAAATGCCTGTAAATATCTTAAGAGAGAAGGGGTGCTTATTTATAGCACTTGCACAATTGAAAGAGATGAAAATATTAACTTAATAAGGAAATTCTTGAAGGATCATGATAATTTTAGCTTATTAGGTTTTGAAGACATGATCTCTGGTGATAATATAGAAACAGCTAAAGATGGTTTTGTTGAGTTATTTCAACATATTCACGATACAGATGGTTTCTTTATAGTAAAACTAATTAAGAATAGGGATTAAGGATAACTTTATAAAACAAATATCTACATAATATGATATAATATAATTTGGAGAATTCTGATTCTCTTTTCTCAGGAGGGATAATTTGAAAAAAATAGATTTAAAGTCTTTAACCATCAATGAGACTAAAGAAGTTTTTTTATCAATAGGAGAGAAATCCTTTAGAGCTGAGCAGGTATTTAGGTGGATTCATGGAAAAATGATAGAATCAATAGATGATATAACAGTGTTATCTAAAGGGCTGAGGGACAAGCTGAAAGATACCCATACAATTGATAACTTAACAATACTTCAAAGGTTTGATTCTAAAGAAGATGATACTAAAAAGTACTTATTTAAGTTAAATGATGGAAATATTATTGAGAGTGTTATGATGGAGTATAAGCATGGAGTTACTCTTTGTCTTTCTACTCAAGTAGGGTGTAAGATGGGTTGCTCTTTTTGTGCATCTACTCAAGATGGACTTGTGAGAAATTTGACTTCTGGAGAAATCCTAGACCAAGTTTATCAGATTCAAAAGGATTTAGATGTTAAAGTTAGTAATATTGTATTAATGGGAAGTGGCGAGCCTTTGGATAATTACGATAATGTTCTTAACTTTCTAAACATCTTACATAGTGAGAAGGGTCAAAATATCGGATATAGACATATTACGTTATCTACATGTGGAGTAGTTCCAAAAATTAAAGATTTAGCCCATGAGGATATTCCTATTACTTTATCTATTTCCCTTCATACTCCATTTGATGAAGAGCGAAAGAAAATTATGCCAATTTCAAGGAAGTATTCTATAGATGAGATTATTGAGGCATGTAAATATTATATAGAAAGAACTAATAGAAGAGTAACCTTTGAATATACATTAATAGAAGGTGTTAATGATAGGGCAGAAGATGCTAAAGAATTAACTAAAATTTTAAAAGGACTTCTTTGTCATGTGAATCTAATACCTTTAAATCCAATAAAAGAATTCAACTTAAAAACGCCAAAAGCCAAGTATATTAAAGAATTTAAAGATTTTTTAGATAGTAGAGGTATTAATTCTACTATTAGAAGAGAAATGGGTAGTGATGTGAACGCAGCCTGTGGTCAGTTGAGAAGAGACTATATTGACACAGAAGAATAAATTACTTGCATAAAGTGAGTGAGGTGATATAATGTTTGTCGGAGTATGTTCAGATGTTGGAAAAATAAGAGAAATAAATCAAGACTCATATTTTAAATGTAATCTTGATGATTTTCCTATTTTTGTTGTGGCCGACGGTATGGGAGGATATAAGGCAGGAGAAGTAGCAAGTCGTATAGTCGTAGAGACTGTGGAAGAAATGGTAAAAGAATATAAGGAAGAGTTAGTTAAAAAGGAGTTAGAAGTTCCAAAATTCATAAATGAGGTATTAAATGAATCTAATAATAGAGTTTATGAAAAGTCTAACTCAAATGAAGAATATGAAGGTATGGGAACAACTGTAACCATGGCTGTTATCTTGAACAATGAAATCTATATTGGTCATATTGGAGACAGTAGAGCTTATCTCATTAGGAACGAAGAGATAATGCAAATCACTCAGGATCATTCTTTAGTAGCAGAATTAGTAAGGAATGGTAGTATTTCTGAAGTTGATGCTATAAACCATCCTCAAAAGAATATTATTACTAGAGCACTTGGAACTGATGCAACGGTTAAGATAGATATATTATCTAAGGATGTAGAAGAAGGAGACATTATATTACTTTGTACAGATGGTTTAAGTAATATGGTTAGTGACGGATTGATTAAAGAAATATTATTAAGTGCAGAGGATAAACAAGAAGCCTGTGAAAAACTAGTTAGTACTGCAAATGAATTAGGAGGACTTGATAATATTACTGCTCTTGTTATTGAAGTTAAACAAGAAAAGAGGTGATCAAATGATTGGAAAAGTTTTAGGAAATAGATATGAAATTGTTGAAAAAATCGGTGGAGGAGGCATGGCTTTAGTATATAAAGCCAAATGTCGCTTGTTAAATAGATTTGTTGCTATAAAGGTGTTAAGAAGAGAATTTATACATGATGATGAATTTATTGCAAAGTTTAAAAGAGAATCCCAGGCAGCAGCTAGTTTATCCCATCCCAATATAGTTAATGTTTATGATGTTGGAGTAGAAGATGATATTTATTATATAGTCATGGAGTATGTCAAAGGCAAAACACTTAAAGAATTTATTCAGGAAAAAGGCAAACTAACTGTTGATGAAACTATGTCTATTGCTGTTCAAATTGCTGATGGATTAAGTCATGCCCATAAAAATCATATAGTTCATAGAGATATTAAACCCCATAATATTTTAATAACAGATGATGGTCGAGCGAAGGTTACTGATTTTGGAATAGCTCAAGCTGCTACTTCAGCTACAGTTACTAGCACTAGTAGTGTTATTGGATCAGTTCACTATTTTTCTCCTGAACAAGCCAGGGGAGGTTATGTTGATGAAAAGTCGGATATTTACTCATTAGGGATAGTAATGTATGAAATGGTAACTGGTAAATTGCCTTTTCAAGGGGATAGTCCAATTTCTGTGGCATTAAAGCATGTTCAGGAAAATATAGCTTCTCCAAAAATAATTAATGAATCTATACCTAGATCTCTTGAAAAGATAATTATGCAATGTGTTAAAAAAGACCAAACCTTAAGATATAGTAATACTGAAAAGCTATTATATGATTTAAAGCAATTTAAAAATTTAAATGATGAGGACTTTATTGATATTGATAATATTAATGATTCACCAACGATAACAATTCCATCAGTAAAGGATGAAGACATTATGAGCAAAAGTATGAGTAGAACAGAAAAGAACAATAATAATAAAGATGAAAAACAAAATAGTAAAAAGAAAAATAATAAGCTTGTAACAGTGGCAGCAGTTTTTTCTGCTATCCTTTTGGCAACTGTTTTAGGTGGAGGATATATTTATATTCAACTTAATGATTATTTGACAGTGGAAGAAGTTAAAGTTCCCGATGTTAGAGGATTAGCTATCGACATTGCTAAGGAACGTATTGAGGATATTGGATTAGAGTTTAAAGTAAAAAGAGAAGAATTTAATTCTGAGTATAAAGCCGATCATGTGATTGAGCAAAGTGTGACACCTGGAACAAAACGTAAAGTTAATTTTCCAATTGAAGTAGTTGTTAGTAAAGGGGAAAAGCTTATTCCAGTACCTAGTTTAGAGAAAAAACTATTATCTGATATTACAATTACATTAGATAATTATAATCTTGAAGTAGGGGATGTAAAATATGATAATAACAGTGAATTTCCTAGAAATGTAATAATTAGTCAAGACCCTGCTCCATCTACTGAAGTACCAGAAAACTCAAAAATTAATTTAATTGTAAGTGCTGGTCCAAAAACTAATACAGTATTAATGACTAATCTTATTGGATCAAATGTAGAAGATGCTAAAAATGAGATTACTTCTTTAGGGTTAGTTGTTGGTTCCATTGACTATCAAGAAAGTGAAAAATATGAAGTAGACATAGTTATAAATCAATCAATATCCTCTGGAACGGAAGTAGCTGAGAGTCAAACGGTAAGCTTAATAGTTAGTTCAGGATCAGGAGAAAAAAGTCAAGAAACATCAGGGCAAAATAACGATTCCTCGAATACAGACAATAGTAATGGGGAAGAAGAAAAATCTGTATCTATTTCTGTCCCATTGCCTAAGAATAAAGATAAGGTTCATGTGAAGGTAAAGAAAGTACAAGGAATCAATTCAAAAATAGTATATGACAAGGAACATAATACTAGTGAAGAAAAAATTTGGGTTACTGTAACTGGAACTGGAAGAACAGTTTATAAAATTTATTTCGATGGAATAGAATTCTTTGAAAAAGAGATAAATTTTGAGGAGGTCAATTAATGCAGGAAGGCATTATTACTAAAGGTGTAGGTGGCCTTTACGAAGTAAAAACCGATAATAAAACTTATCAATGCCGTGCTAGAGGACTTTTTAGAAAGAAGAAAATAACTCCTTTAGTGGGAGATAGAGTTAAGATTGATGAAATACAAGATGATAATGGTTATATTATCGAAATAATGAATAGAAGTACAGAGTTAATTAGACCACCTGTAGCCAATGTAAATCAGGCAATTATAGTATTTGCAATTAAAAAACCTATGCCCAACTTTTGGTTATTAGATAGATTCCTGATATTGGCTGAGAAAGAAAATTTAGATGTAGTTATATGTATAAACAAGGTTGATTTAGACTCCAGTGAGGAAATTGAAAAGATAAATAAGATTTATGAAAAAGCAGGTTATAAGATTATTAATACTAGTTGTAAGAAAGATTTGGGTATCAATGAATTAAGGAATGTACTACAGAATAAAATATCAGTTTTTTCTGGTCCTTCAGGAGTGGGTAAGTCTACATTACTTAATATGATTCAACCTAATCTTCAATTAAAAACTGGAGATGTGAGTAAAAAAACTAGTAGAGGTAAGCATACGACCCGTCATACTGAATTAATGGAGTTAGAAAATGGTGGATGGGTCTTAGACACTCCTGGGTTTAGCTCTCTTGAATTAAGTTTTATTGAGGAAGATGAATTAGAATTATATTTCAATGAAATTCATGATTTGAGTGAACACTGTAAATTCAGAGGTTGTAAACATAATAAGGAACCTAAGTGCGCAGTAAAAGAGGCTGTTGAGAAAAATGAAATTAGTAAGTTTAGATATGAAAATTACTTACTCTTTTTAAATGAACTTAAGGATAATAGGAGGTATTAACATGATAAAAGTAGCGCCATCAGTACTATCAGCAGATTTTAGTAAGCTGGAAGAAGAGTTGAAGAAAATAGAGGACGGCGGAGCTGATATGGTGCATTTAGACATAATGGATGGACATTTTGTTCCTAATATTACATTTGGAGCACCTGTGATAAAGAAATTAAGAAAAGTTACAGATGTACCATTTGATGTGCATCTAATGATAGAAAAGCCAGAAAGATATATAGAAGACTTTGTTGATGCTGGTGCTGATATTATAACTGTTCACCAAGAAGCATCTGTTCATTTGCATAGAACTATTCAGCAAATAAAAAGCTATGGTATTAAAGCGGCAGTTGCATTAAATCCTTCAACACCTCTTGGAGAAATTGAATATGTTCTAGACCAACTAGATATG
This sequence comes from Sporosalibacterium faouarense, assembly GCF_016765695.1. Lineage (GTDB taxonomy): Bacteria > Bacillota > Clostridia > Tissierellales > VENL01 > Sporosalibacterium > Sporosalibacterium faouarense. The sequence continues at coordinate 63,606 of NZ_JAETGO010000094.1, forward strand.
GTGCTAATCATGACAGTTAATCCAGGTTTTGGGGGTCAGTCTTTAATTGATTCTATGGAGAACAAAGTAAGAAAACTAAAAAAAATGATTGATGAAAAGGGACTTAATATTGATATTCAAGTTGATGGTGGCATTAAGTTAGATAATTTAAAAGAAGTAGTTGACTGGGGAGCCAATGTAATAGTAGCTGGATCGGCAATATTTGGTAGTGAAGATGCTACTGAAGCTACGAGAAGGTTTAAAACAGTAGACTAAAAGAGAATATTTTATATTTGAAGCAACGATATAAAATCGTTGTTTTCTTTATAGAGAGAAAATTGTTAAAAATAAGATGAGAAAGGTGTATTGTAAAAATATACTAGAAAATCTATAGCTATAAATATTTTATAAGTGTTAGAGAGTCTTTAAGAAAAGGGTATATATTAAATTAGAATTCTATTTATTAGGTGTTTAAATATAATTATAGTGGGACAAGTAATGTATGAGAGAGCCATATATTATGATTTAATGGAATAATACTAATATTAGAAGGTTATTTGAAGAAAGCGCATATTAAAATTCTATGTAAGATTATATTTAATTTGGAATTATGCAATTTTCATATTTATAAAGGGAGGAATTTAGATGAATAGGAATAGTAATGTTTACTATATTGTGGAAAGTGGAATTATGATAGCTTTAGCAACTGTTCTTAGTATGGTGAAAATATATCATTCCCCATTTGGTGGATCAGTAACTGCAGGAAGCATGGTTCCTATAATGATTATAGCGTTGAGATGGGGCGTTGGCAGAGGAATTTTAGCTGGTGCTGTGTATGGAATAATTCAGTCCATTATTGACCCATATATAGTTCATCCAGTTCAGTTTGTATTAGATTACCCTATGGCTTTTGGATTACTAGGATTGGCTGGACTTGGAAGACAATATATGCAAAAGATATCAGCTGGTAGCAGTAAAATTAAGGAATATGCATTGCTTTCATTGGGAGTAGTCTTTGCTATATTTGGAAGATTCGCATCCCATGTATTAGCAGGTGTAGTATTCTTTAAAGAATTTGCTGGAGATCAAAATGTTTGGGCATATTCAGCTATATATAATGGAACATATCTTTCACCAGAGTTAATTATATCTATATTTGTAATAATTGCATTGTGGAACCCTATAAAGAGACTACATTTCTGGAAAAGGTGATTTAATGAAAACTCTTATCATATCAAATGGAACAATTGAAGATACTAATATTCTTAACAAATTTATAGATGAGTCAGACTATGTTATATGTGCAGATGGTGGAGCACGTCACTTTTATAAGACTGAATTTAAACCAAGTGTTATTGTAGGAGATTTTGATTCTCTCAATTCTGAGATATTGTTAGATATGAGAAATAAGGAGATAGAACTTTATCAGTTTCCTGCGGAAAAAGATATGACAGATACAGAACTAGCTATTGATTTAGCTCTTAAAAGAGGTGCCACAGACATTACCTTATTAGGTGGAACTGGATCAAGACTTGATCACACTATAGGTAACATAATGATAATGAAAAAGTTTGTCAATATAGATGCAAATATTAAAATAGTAAATAGTAATAATGAAATTTTTATTACCAAGGATAAGTTGATTCTTGATAGACAGGAAAATACTTTTGTATCTGTTATCCCTATAACAGAAGTAGCTAAGGGAGTTACCTTGAGAGGATTTAAATATGAAACAAATGATATAGATTTTAGGATGGATGAAACATTAGGCATAAGTAATGAAATAATTAATGAAAAAGGAATAATTGAAATTCGAGAAGGCATTTGTCTAGTTATAATATCTAAGGACTAATATATGTGAATTCTATAAATTGCAGAAGGAGTGATTTACTGGTCAAACTTAGATTTGATTAATAAAAAAACTACTTATAAGAATAAAGCCAAGACAATAAAAATATAGATTTATTAGAGGAAGTTTAGCATCTTATGATCACCACAAGGATTAAAAGGAACATTATTGGAACTTGTGAATATAATATATCATAATGGGTCTTAAGGGAGTGGTGTTAGATGAAAAAATTTTTTCAATAAATTCTATTTTAAAAAGAATTCTAAAAAAGTTGTAGGTATCTTATTAGCGGTTATTGGGACAATTATTATTATACAAGTTGTTCCTCTTAGAATCTGGGTGTTTTTACTAGGTTTATTGTTAATATGTGCGGGATGGATATTCTTTAGAATGTTTTAGGAGTTGTTATAATGAGAAGGAGAAGGACACCTAAGGCCTTAATTATAGCTATATTGATTATCCTTGTGGCTGTTATAGGATATATATTCTACTTATTACCAAAATGGGTTTTCTTCGCTTTTGTCGGCTTAGTTTTAATTAGAGTAGGATGGTATTTATATGATTGCTAATATAGAATAGGCTTCCTAACTCAGGAAGCCCTATTAACTATATAGCTCTTTCAACTTTGTTTGATCTTAAACATCTTGTACAAACATAGATTCTTTTCTTAGTTCCATCTACAATGGCTCTAACTCTACGTACATTTGGACTCCAACTTCTTTTTATTTTACGGTCAGAGAAAGTTACGTTGTGACCTGATACTTTTCCTTTTCCGCATACTTCACAATACTTAGCCATATTAGAACACCTCCTCGCTTCAAGTAGCTTATTAAGCAAATAAAACTATTATTTCCTAAATTTACGCACATTATATTTTAACATAACTAAATATATTTTGGCAATAAAAAGATATAAATATCCTAAAAAAATATAATATTATATGTAAATTTGAACAGATTATTATTATAGGGTAGAATATAGATATAGAAATATTGTATAATATAATTCATATAAGTAATAAGGAGGATTGCTAATGTCAGCAAAAATAAAAAATGATTATGGTACCATTTTTATTGATGACTCCGTTTTAGCAACTGTTGCTGGCTTGTCAGCAATGGAGTGCTATGGTTTAGTTGGCATGTCAAACAGAAGTGCTGCTGATGGTCTAGTTGAATTATTAAGAAAAGAGCATTTAACAAGAGGAGTTAAAGTAGAAACAGAAAATGATAGCATTGTAATCAGTTTGTACATTGTAGTACAGTTCGGAACTAAGATTTCTGTGGTTGCAAATAATATTATAGAGAAAGTTAGATATAATATAGAGAATTTAACAGGAATGAAAGTCAAAAAAATTAATATAAATGTAGAAGGTGTAAGAGTACAAAAGTAGTAAGGAGGTACAAAAGTTGAAAATTGAATACATAGAAGGTGGATTGCTCAAAAAATTATTTTTTGGGGGAGCAGCATATTTGGAAAAAAATAAAAAAATAATAAATGATTTAAATGTTTTTCCAGTGCCCGATGGCGATACAGGTACTAATATGGCACTAACTGTCCAATCGGCAGTTAAGCAAGTAAAAGCTGTGGATGGTGATGATATTGAAGATATAGCTAAAGCTATGTCTAATGGTTCATTAATGGGGGCAAGAGGAAATTCAGGAGTAATTTTATCTCAACTATTCCGGGGATTTGCTAATGGTCTTAAGGAAAAAGATAAAATAGATACTGAAACCTTAGCAAATGCTTTTAAATTAGGGTCTGACACTGCCTATAAGGCTGTTATGAAGCCTATAGAGGGTACTATCCTTACTGTTGCTAGAGAATGCGCTGAAAGGGCTTTAGAGATTTGTAAAACTGAAAAGGATATAATAGTATTCTTAGAAAGAGTTATAAAACATGGAGATGAAACGCTTCAAAAAACTCCTGAAATGTTAGATGCATTGAAAAAAGCAGGAGTTGTGGACGCAGGAGGAAAAGGGCTATTGGTTATCTTGATAGGAGCTCTTAAAGTTTTAACTGGAGGACATGACAGTTTCTTAGAAGAATTTGACGAAGTTGAGATTGTTAATAAAACTTCAGAAGAAGTTTATGATGAAAATATAGAATTTGGATATTGTACAGAATTTATCATAAATAATACAAAAGCTGATGTTCATAAGTTAAGGGAAGAGATTTCTAAATTTGGTGACTCTTTATTAGTAGTTGGTGGAGATAATATTATAAAAATTCATGTTCATACAAACAACCCAGGACAGGTACTTGAAAGGGCCATGTGTGAAGGTGAATTAATAGATATAAAAATTGATAACATGAGATACCAACATAGTAATATAGTAGTTACTGAGAGTGAGATGAATGATAATAATATTCAAGAAGAAAAGAAATATGGATTTATCACTGTAGCTATGGGTGATGGTATTGCTAATGTATTTAAAGATTTAAATGTTGACCATGTTATTACAGGCGGGCAGACTATGAATCCTAGTACTGAAGACATACTCAATGCTATAAATAATATTAACGCTGAAAATATCATAGTTTTACCAAACAATAGTAATATTGTTCTTGCTGCAAATCAAGCGAAGGAATTAAGTGATAAAAATATTGAGGTTGTACCTACTAAATCTATAGCACAAGGGATCTCGGCTTTACTTTCTTTTGATGAAGACTCTGAATTAGAAGATAATTTAGAGAATATGTTAGATTCCATCAAATATGTAAAGACAGGACAGATAACTTATGCTGTGAGAGATACAGAGATAAATGGTCAAGAAATAAATAAAGATGATATCATGGGAATTTGTGATGGGGATATTATTTCTGTTGGTAATGATATTCAAAATGTGGCTCTAGATTTAATTGAAAAAGCTACTGATGAAGATAATGAATTGATTACTATCTTTTATGGTGAAGACATTTCGGATGATGAAGCAAACAAGTTAGCAGAATTGTTAGAAGATAAACTAGAAGATTATGACATCGAAGTGGTCTATGGAGGCCAGCCACTTTATTATTACATTTTTTCAATTGAATAGAAAATACGGATAAATGGTATTTAAGGAATGATAAATAAATTTTAAAGAAAAGTAGTTAGGTTTTGCTTAACTGCTTTTTTGTTGCAGTAAAAGTATAGAGAAATTAACTTTGTTGTTTCTATTGTGTAGAAATAAGTGTTTGTATATAATATAAGTAAACGTATGTTCTTGAGGTGAAATAATTTTGAATAAACTAGATACGTCAGTTCAATATATTAAAGGTGTAGGACCCAAAAAAGCAAATTTTCTAAAGAAATTAAATATCAGTACTGTAAGGGATTTAATGAATTACTATCCGAGAACTTATGAAGATAGAAGGAGTTTCAATAAACTCATCAATAGTGTGGATGGAGAGAAAATCAATGCAAAGGTTTGTATATCTGGTACTGCTACTATTATGAGACCTAGGAGGGGTTTATCTATAACAAAAATTCCCATTAGAGATGATTCTGGGACGGGATTTTTAGTTTGGTTTAATCAAGCCTATATGAAGGATAGCTTTAAGCAAGGAGAAACGATAAAAGTCAATGGAAAAGTTAAGAGACGAGGATTAGATATACAAATATATAATCCTTACTATGAGAGAGATAATGGAAAAAATAAAATGCTCGGTAGAATTATACCTATTTACTCTTTAACCGAAAAGATAACTAATAAGGAAATGATTAAACTGATTTCTAAGACATTAAGAGAATATTTAGCTTATGAAGAAGAGATTTTAACAGAGGAAATATTGAATAAATTTAACTTATTAGGAATAATTCAATCATTAATAAATATACACTTTCCTAAAAATAAGGAGTTGTACCTTAGAGCTAAAGAGAGATTAGTATTCGAAGAGCTCTTAGTCCTTCAAATTGGATTATTTGCTTTGAAAAATAGGTATAATCAAGAGAATAAAGGAATTGTATTTAAGGAATGTCAACAAGTAGATAAATTTATTAAATCTTTGTCTTTTTCCCTTACTGGAGCTCAGAAAAGAGTACTAGAGGAGATAGTAGAAGATATGGAATCTGATAAATCAATGAATAGATTAGTACAGGGAGATGTAGGTTCAGGAAAAACAATTATAGCTGTATTATCTATGCTTAAGGCATATCATTCAGGATATCAAAGTGTTATGATGGCTCCTACAGAAATACTTGCTAAGCAACACTATGAGAGTATAAATGATTTATTTAGGGATATGGATATTAAATGTGAACTTTTAGTGGGAAGTATTTCTACTAAACAAAAAAAAGAAATTTTAAATAAAATAGAAGAAGGCGAAATTGACATAGTGGTGGGAACCCACGCTATTATTCAAGATGGAGTAGAGTTCTGCAAACTAGGACTGGCTATAACTGATGAACAGCATAGATTTGGAGTTCGTCAGAGGGCCGCTCTTTCATCTAAAGGGGAGAATCCTGATGTTTTAGTAATGACTGCAACTCCCATTCCAAGAACTCTTGCATTAATATTATATGGAGATCTAGACATATCTATTATAGATGAAATGCCACCTGGAAGAAAAAAGGTAAAGACCTATGCAGTAGGTAATACTATGAAGGATAGAATTTATGAATTTGTTAGGAAGCAAATAATTGAAGGTAGGCAGGCATATATTGTTTGTCCTTTAGTAGAAGAGTCAGAAAAGCTAGACTTAAAATCAGCAACAGAATTATATCAAGAACTTGATGAATATTTTGGAGATGTAAGAGTTGGGCTTTTACATGGAAAAATGAAGGCTAAGGAAAAAGATGAAATAATGATGAAGTTTAATAATCATGAAATAGATGTATTAGTTTCAACCACAGTAATAGAAGTCGGAGTAAATGTGCCAAACGCTAATATTATGGTAATAGAAAATGCTGAAAGATTTGGTTTAGCTCAATTACATCAGCTAAGAGGTAGAGTTGGTAGAGGTGAACATCAATCCCACTGTATATTAATTAATGATAGTAAGAGTAATGTCGCTAAGGAAAGAATGAAAATTATGGAAAAAAGTAGCGATGGATTTGTTATTTCTGAAAAAGATCTAGAGTTAAGAGGGCCAGGAGAATTTTTTGGAACTAGACAACATGGTATACCTGATTTAAAGATAGCAAACATATTTTCTGATATGAAGATTTTAAAGGTTGTTCAAACATTAGCTGAAGATATTTTTAAAGAAGATCCGAATTTAAAATTAGAGAAATATCAGCCTTTAAGAAGAAAGATATTGTCTCTATTTAAAGATAAGCTTGATGAGATTTCCTTTAATTGACAAACAATAAAAACTTATAAAAAAATTATGTAAGACTAAATTCTAGAAATTTTTATATTTAGCTAATTTACTCTTGACTCTGTAAGTTGAATTACCTATAAAGTTTTAATATACAATTTTCTCATATAATTTTGTGTATTAGATAAATAATAGGAAAAAATAAAAGAAAGGTGCTAAAACACCTTTCTTTTTTAATCAATCTGATATTTTATCAGATTATAGAGGAGAAATTGAAGAAAAGAGGCTAAGGGGAAAGTATAGTAGACATTAAGTCTATTTATAGTTTTTGTAATTGCCTCAAAAATATTCAAAAAATAATAGTTATAATTTTTACTTTGTATAGAAATTGTGAATATGCTAAAATAATAATGTGGTAATAAGGAGGTAAGATATGAGAGTTATAACTGGAAAAGCGAAGGGCAAAAGGCTTAAAGCACCTAAAGGCTTAAGTACTAGACCGACTACAGATAGAGTTAAAGAATCTTTGTTTAATATAATAGGGCTAATTCCAGAAGATAGTTTAGTTTTAGATTTATTTTCTGGTTCAGGAAATGTTGGAATTGAATTTTTAAGTAGAGGTGCTTTAGAGTGTTACTTTATAGATAATGACTTTAATAGTATTAAAATTATTAAAGAAAATTTAGAGAATACTAAATTTATATCTCAGGCTAATGTATTTAAAAATAGTGTCGGTAGTGCAATAAAGGTTTTAGGAAAGAAGAGCAAAAAATTTCATTACATATTTATGGATCCTCCTTATGAGAAAAATCTTGTTGTTCCATCATTGGAATCTATTTGTGATGAAGATTTATTAGTTAATGATGGTATAGTTATTATTGAACATGAAAGCAAAACTGAATTGCCTGACAAGATAAAAAATATAACGACATTTGATACGAGAAGGTATGGAGATACTACAATAACCTTCTATAAACATGAGGAGGAAATGAAATGAAAGTAATTTACCCAGGGAGTTTTGACCCAATAACTAATGGACATCTAGATATTGTAGAGAGGTGTTCCCAAAAATTTGATAAAGTTATTTTAGCAATTTTAAATAATTCTGCAAAAAATACCTTATTTACTGTTGATGAGAGATTAAAAATACTAGAAAGTTGTATTGAAGAATATGATAATGTTGAAGTGGATACATTTTCAGGACTTCTTGTTGATTATGCTAGGGAAAAAGGCATAACTACAGTAATAAGAGGACTTAGAGCTGTAACTGATTTTGAATATGAACTACAAATGGCTCTAATGAACAGAGAATTAGATTCTGAGCTAGACACCTTATTTCTAATGTCTAGTAGTCAATACGCTTTTTTAAGTTCCAGTTTAGTTAAGGAAGTAGCTAAATACGATGGTGATATTACTAGATTTGTTCCAAAGGTGGTTGAAGAAGCACTACATCATAAGATGAAGGGGGATAAATAAAAAATGGATGTATTAAAGCTATTAGATTTAGTCGAGGATATATTGGAGGAAGGCTCTACTATTCCATTTACAGCAAAGGTATGTGTTGATAAGGATGAGCTTTTAGATATAACTCGAGAAATAAGACTCAAACTTCCAGATGAGATTAAACAAGCTGAATGGATTAAGGAAGAGAGACAAAGAATATTAGTAGAAGCACAGAATGAAGCCGATACAATAACTGAAGAGGCAAGGCTACGTATTGAAGAGCTTATTGAGGAAGACGAGGTAACCCAAAAAGCTAAAGAAAGAGCAGATGAAATAATAGAACAAGCTCAACAAAATGCTAAAGAAATAAGAATTGGAGCAAGAGAATATGCTGACCAATTATTAAAGGATGTTCAAGAACAGCTTAAAGGTATGATTTCTACTTTAGACGAAAATAGGAATGAATTAAAAGGTTTAAAATAATAGATTTAATACTGGGACTGATTGCATTAGAACTTTAAATATCATCTGCAATCAGTTCTTTATATTTTGCTTTTTACTCTATAAATAATGCTAACAAGCATAGTAAGTATGATTAAAGTTAAAGTTATTGATCCCCACATTTTTAATGAAAACTTAAAAACTCCAGTCCAAGTAGGTGTAAAAATATAGTTTGTTTCTGAAGCAACTATTGAGGAAGCAGCTATATAATTTTTGAATGCAAAATTATATAGTATATAGGAGTATCCAAATGCAAAGATTCCGTGTAGAGCCTTAGCTAAAATATAGATTTTTGTATTAATATCTGTTTTACTTAACATTGTCATAGATTGGCTATGAATTGATAGACCACTCCAGCCTATTAATAAGCTAGCAACAGATATTTTTGTGGACAACTCTACTGAGGATACAGAGGACACTAGGCTACAACCATTGGTTATCTCAATTACGCCACTTAAAGTTGCATGAATAATTTCTTTGTTATTTATGAATGGGAAGACAAAAGATATAAGGTTGGAGATGGCTGTTAATACACTAGTTATTTCTAGGATTCTAATCACTACTGAATACAATATGATAAATCCACCAACCATGAACATAGTATTCATACCTTCTTTAACTGAGTCTCCCATTAAAACACCTAGTGGTCTATTGTCTTCTTTTCGAGACCTAAGTAGTTCTTGCAATGCAGTTTTTATGTAATTTCCATTATTTTTAGGATCAGAGCTAGGTCGTTCATTCCTTTTATAATAGCTAAAAATTATACCAACAGTAATAGCACCTAGATAATGGGATATAACTATTAGAGGTCCTATGCTTACATTACGGAACATGCCAACAGAAACAGCCCCAATCATAAAGAGGGGACCAGAGGTACTACAAAATGACGATAGTCTTTGAGCTTCTGTTCTAGTAATTGTGTTTTTAAGTCTAAGGTTGGATACCAGCTTAACTCCAACTGGATATCCTGAAGTAATACTCATGGCAAGGGGAAAGGCTCCTTTGCCAGACACATTAAAAAGGGGCCCCATAATTGGATTTAGTAAGGATCCTAGGAAGTTAACTACTCCTAAACCAACCAAAATTTCTGAGCCAATAAAGAATGGTAATAGAGAAGGTAAAACAATATTAAACCATGTAGACAATCCATTTTTTGCTGCGTCTACTGCATCCTTAGGATAAATTATAATTGTTAAGACTATACAAATTGCAATAATAACAGTCATGTATGTTGTTATTTTAAATCTATTATTTATAGTTCTGTCTTTTAACATAATGTACCTCCCTGTAGTCTACTATGATATATGTATATTTATGTAATAGTTTTTTTATGATTTCACTTGCAAAATAAATAGTAGGGAGTTTATATGAATTATCAGAAATGATATAATACAAATATTATTGAAAATTGTTATAAACAATAGAATTTTATAATGTTTTAGGAGTTGGATTTATATGTCTTTTATGTCTATATTAATGAGATAGATATAATGATTACACATGAGGAGGTTAAAACATGGAGAGTATTGATAAGATTAAGTATATATTAGGCCTAGAGGTTAATTATTTAAATATCCCAGTAAGAGATATTCTTATAGCCCTTGGGATATTCATAGCTTTTCTTATATTACGAAAAGTATTGACTAAGTACATATCAAGAATAATATTAAAATTTGTAAGTAATACTAAATCTGAAATTGATGATGACATTTTTAGGGCTTTTGATAAACCTGTTAAAGGACTATTTACAATACTAGGACTTTATTTATCATTAACTTACCTGCCTTTAAGTATTTCGATTAATGAAGTGATTACCAAACTTTTTCGTTCTGGAATAGTTATACTTTTGGCATGGGGATTTTATAATTTAGAAGGAACATATTCAATTCTTCACGAAAAGATGAAGGATAAGCTTAACATTAAAGCAAATAAGATAGTCAAACCATTTTTATCAAAGGTCTTAAGATTTATCACTATAGTTATAGCAGCAGGAATTGTTGCACAGGAGTTCGACTTTAATGTAAGTGGCTTTATCGCTGGATTAGGTATAGGTGGTTTAGCAGTAGCCTTAGCAGCTAAGGACACTTTATCTAATATCTTTGGTGGAATCGTGATTATAGTTGATAAACCCTTTGACATAGGAGATTGGATACTGTCTGGAGATATGGAAGGGGTAGTTGAAGATATAAACTTTAGGAGTACGAGAATAAGAACCTTTGCCAAAGCTTTAGTTACAGTTCCTAATTCTAAGTTAGTTGATCAACCAATAATAAATTATTCAAGAAGGGGAATAAGAAGGGTTACTTTTAAATTAGGGGTTACATATGATACACCTATTGACAAACTAAAGCAGTCTATAAATAGAATAGAAAAGATGCTTTATGACCACCCTAGAGTAGAAAATGAAACTATTTTTGTAAAGTTTGATGAATTCAATGATAGTAGTCTAGATATATTTTTATATTTTTTCACTTCTACAGCTAATTGGGAAGAGTATTTAAACATCAAACAAGAAGTTAATTTTAAGATAATGGAAATTTTAGAGGAAGAAGGGGTTTCAGCAGCATTTCCAAGCAGAAGTATTTATTTTGAAAATAAAATAGAGACATCCAAATAGGATCAAATAGAATTTAAACAAATAAAGAGCCTTAGAAGTTAAACTTCTAAGGCTAAAGATTTGTCTACCTATATTAATCTAGTTGTGGCTCTTCGATTTTTTTGCCAGCAACATATCTTTCAATAATGTTTCTGTCATCGCCAATATAAATATACCTTTGTAGACGCTCTCTTAACGTAATATTTAAATCTCCAAGACTACTGTCGTCTATAACTAGGGCATCAAACTCATATCCTTCTTCAAAGCTTCCTACGTTGCCAAAGAAGCTACCACTACCTTTAGTACCTAAATAGAAAGCTTCCTCGGTAGTAAGCCAGTCTAATTTTTTGTCAGACTCAAGCCATTTAATCTTTGATGCTTGCATAGCTGCAACCATAACATTAGGAATTGAAACCTTATGACCTGCACCAACATCTGTGCCTAATCCTACATTTACTCCTTTATTCAAGAACTTGCGAACTGGCATAATGCCACTGGCAAGATTATAATTAGCATTAGGACAGTGGGCAGCATACACTCCGTTTTTAGCCATTAAATCTATTTCTTTGTCAGTATTATGAACGCAGTGGGCCATTACAGTTGGTACTTGACCAAAGCATTTAAAGTTATTATATACACTTGCATAATCTTCAAACTCTGGGTGCAACTCTTTTACCCATTCAACTTCTCCTAAATTTTCCGAAATGTGAGATTGAATTGGAACATTATATTTTGCTGCTAATTCACCAAATCCTCCTAATGATTCTGGTGTACAGGTTGGTACAAATCTTGGAGTTACGATTGGCTTAACTATATTAGATTTATTACCATATTCCTTTAGAATCTCTTCAGTATCTGAAAGTGATAGTTCTGTAGTTTCAATTAAGAAATCTGGCGAGTTTCTATCCATCCCTACTTTTCCCACATAGGCACCCAATCCAGATTGAATAAAGTAATCTAATAATATCTTAGTAGATTCTTTGTGAAGACTACTGAATACAACTATTCTTGTAGTACCTTGCTTCCAAATTTCTTTTACAACTCTTTTATATATTTTTTTTGCATAATTAGGGTCAGCATATTTTGCTTCCTCAGGAAAAGTGTATTGATTAAGCCAAGGAAGTAGTTCTTTGTCCATTCCTAAACCTCTATTAGCATATTGTGGAGCATGAAAATGCAAATCAGAAAAACCCGGTATTATAAGCTTGTTGCCATAGTCAATAACATTTTGATTTTTGTATTTATCTGGTAAAATACTTAGTACTTCTTTGACTCTTCCATTCTCTACAACAATGTATCCATTCTTTAAGATATTGAATTCCTTTGACGTTGGTGTAAAAATAATATTACCTTTATAAATAGTTGTTTGGCTGTTAGTGCTACTGTCACTCATCTAATCACTCCTTGAATCTCATTCTACATTAAATTTCACAAAAAAATAAGCCATAATTTTGCGAATACCTTATATATTATATATAAATTATATTATATGAAAGCGTATTCCCATATGTAAAAAGCTAACAAAATGATTACATAAATTATATATTTATATTTACATAAATTTAATTAAAATATACTATATATAGTTATAGTACTAATAATAATCTGATATAATGTAGAACGTCAACATAATAGATTGGAATATTATAACATTAGAATTGTGATTTGAGAAAATTGCATGTTAAAACTTTATGCAAAATTATATTCTAGTGACTTAAGTATTTAGCCAATTTGATAATAAGTTCATAGTAAAAGTTACTACTTAAGTCATATCTGGGAAATAATCTTGTGATGTAAGTTTAGTTTTTTAATATGTGAACTACTAAACTGCATCATTTATAATTAGATTTGTTAAAAATGTGATTCGCTGAAAGTTCTCATTAAATGTTGGAAATACTCTTAAAGTTAGTTATTTAGTATGTAGGTCAATATATGGGGTGATTTTGTGAATGATGGACATAAAATAGGTTTAGCATTAGGTTCAGGAGGAGCTAGGGGTCTAGCACATATTGGAGTATTAAAGGCCCTTGAGGAACATGACATTAAAATAGACATGATTTCTGGTTGTAGTGCAGGGGCCTTAGTAGGAGGATTATACTGTTGTGGTATTTCTCCAAAGATGATAGCAGACATTGCTTTTCAACTGGATATGAAAACATGGGTTGATTTAACAGTACCTAAAAAAGGATTTATAAAAGGCGAGAAAATCCAAGAAATTGTTAAACTATTAACAAGATGTAGAAATATTGAGGATTTAAAAATACCCTTTACTGCTATATCAACTGATTTAAAAGTAGGACAGAGATATATATTTAATAAAGGTCCCCTTTATAGAGCTATAAGAGCAAGTATATCTGTACCGGGAGTTTTTGAGCCATTAAGAATGGGAAATAAGGTTTTAGTAGATGGAGCAGTTATTGATAGAGTTCCTGCTTCTGTTGTAAAGGGTATGGGATCAGATATTGTGATTGCAGTGGATGTAGGGTTTGGAGCTCCTCAAGGTAAAATAAATCATATAATTGATGTTATGCTTCAATCAATAGATGTAATGTCTAGACAAATATCTAAGAGAAGTTTTATTAAAGCGGATATACTATTAGAACCATCTCTGACTCACATAGGAGGAACAAAGTTTAATCTTGTTGATGAATGTGTGGAAATAGGCTATAATACTACAATTGAAAAAATTGATGAAATAAAAGGATTACTGAATGAAAAGAATTATGCAATTTAAAAAGGAGTATCCTGTGTACTTTCTGAAGGGGATCTAAGTCCCCCTAATAGATTAACTTTCATTCTTAAATTATCAGTTATTTTTTATATATGGTGAATTTAAAAAATCTAAACTCACTTTTGGTTCATCATATTTCTTTAGTCCAAGAAAATAAATATCTGTAGCTTTTATGTCATACCTAATCATTTCTTCAAGGCTGTTGTTACTTAATTTTGAATAATTAGCAAACTTAGTGATGATTGGAAGTTTTGAGGTTTTTTTAGCCTTATTGAGTATTTCAATTCCTTTTTTATTAAAAGCCAATACTCTAATGTAGCTTGGCCCTTTACTATGCAAATGCAAAAAAGAATCTTCGTATAGACCAAGTAATAAATGCATCATTATTCTTTGGAGCCTTGTATATGTATATCTTTTTGTCTTTATACAATCAATGATAGAATTAATATTATTAAACTTTTCACTACAGCTTTTGATACGGTTTTCTAATCCCTCATCTACATCAAAAATTTTTCTTATCATTTTCTTATCTAGACTTCTTAGTAGATAGATTAAAATATCATTAAAATTATCTATTCTATTAAAACTTCCATAGGTTTTAAGGTTCTTTTCTAAAATACTGTAAGTAGGTAATGGAACTGTCTTTCTTATACATGACAAATCTTTTTTTTCGAATAATTCTGTTCTAATAGCAGTTGCGCTAGACAGATTTCCTTGAATCTTTTCTGAATTATAGTGGGCACCCATCCTTTGTATAGTGTAAGGGATAACAGAGCTATTAAGCTTTTTTAATGCCTTTAAATATTCTAAGGCAAGAATATTATTAGGGTTTGACATTATATTTGAAACATCATCAACTGTCATTTCATTTAACCTATTGTTATTCTGCAAATAATTAGTGATTGCCTGAGTTCTAGCTTGAGGAAAGGGAATACCAGTGGCTAATCTATCCTTTAAGATGTTTTGAAAATCATCGGGCTCTCTATATAAAATGTCAGCCAGTAAATCTAACTTTTCTATATCGCCAGATTCACTTCCGAAGCAAATATAATCAGTAACCCCCAATTTATCTAAAATGCTTATAGCACCATAGGCAAAAAACTCAGCACTTTGACATGCATATACAGTAGGTAGTTCTATTACTAGATCTACTCCATTATCTATCGCCATTCTTGCCCTTGACCACTTATCTACAAGAGCTGGTTCGCCTCTTTGAAGAAAATTCCCACTCATAACGGCAATCGAATAATCGCATCCTGTGGAATTCTTAGATTTATTTAAATGATATAAATGTCCATTGTGAAATGGGTTGTATTCAGTTACTAAACCAACTACTTTCATAAGTACCTCCATATTTTTATTTCTATAAGCATTTTATTACAAATTATAACCCTTTTCAAAGTATAATACTACAAATTACATAATTATGGATAATAATTTATTATAAAATAATATATGAAGGTAATAATAGTAAAGTATGGATATAATGTTGATTTTTTTGGTTAATTGTATTAATATGATACTTGGTGATAGAATGAATCGATAGGAGGAGTAAGGATGAATATTTTAGTAATTAACTGCGGAAGTTCTTCATTAAAATATCAGTTAATAGATATGACAAATGAAGAGGTTTTAGCTAAGGGTTTAGCAGAAAGAATTGGTATAGAAGGAGCTAGAATAAAGCATAAACCATCGGGTAAGGAAGACGTTGTTATAGAGAAGCCAATGTCAAATCATAAGGTTGCTTTAGAAATAGTATTAAATGCTATAGTTAGCCCAGATCACGGTGTAATCAATTCAATGGATGAGATAAGTGCGGTTGGACATAGAGTTGTTCACGGTGGAGAGAAATTCTCAGGTTCTGTAATCATTGATGACGAAGTTATGGAAGCTTTAAGAGAATGTATTGATTTAGCACCATTACATAACCCACCAAACATTATGGGTATAGAGGCTTGTCAAGAATTAATGCCTAATGTTCCAATGGTAGGAGTATTCGATACTGCTTTCCATCAAACAATGCCTGAAGAAGCATATATCTATCCATTACCATATGAAGTATATGAAAAATATGGTGTAAGAAGATATGGATTCCACGGAACTTCACATAAATATGTAGCTAATAAGGCAGCAAGTGTTTTAGGACAAAATATAGATGACTTAAGAATTATCACTTGCCACTTAGGTAACGGAGCTAGTGTGGCAGCAGTTGACCACGGTAAGTCAGTTGATACTAGTATGGGATTAACACCTCTTGAGGGACTTGCTATGGGTACAAGATGTGGTGATATCGATCCAGCAATAGTAACTTTCCTTATGGAGAAGGAAGGATTAGATATAGATGGAATTAATAATTTGATGAATAAGAAATCTGGTGTTCTTGGAGTATCTGGAGTAAGTAGTGACTTTAGAGATATCGAAGAAGCGACTGAAAAAGGAAATGAAAGAGCAAAGCTAGCTTTAAATGTATTTGCTAGAAGGGTTAAAAAATATATAGGATCTTATGCAGCAGTTATGGGCGGAGTTGATGCTATAGTATTTACAGCAGGACTTGGTGAAAACTCTCCTGAGATTAGAGAAACTATTTGTGAGGGCTTAGGATTTATAGGAATAGAAATAGATAAAGAAGAAAATAATGTAAGAGGAAAAGATAAAGTAGTGAGTACAGAAGACTCAAATGTTAAGGTGTTAGTAGTTCCAACAAATGAAGAACTGATGATAGCAAGAGATACTAAGGAATTAATATAATAATTGGGGCAGGATTACCTGCCTTTAATTATCCAATAGAACTCTTAAGTCTAAAACAACAAAGTTCTTGACAAACGTGCGATACCTTTATATAATAAAATTTGGCAATAATTAAGAGGTGATCTTTATAATGAGGATTAATCTATCAAGACTTCTTGATAAAATTGTTTATAAGATTGATATATCTGAAAAAATGGATATAAACAAATTAGAAATAGGGAAGAGAACTCTTGAATTAGTTGAACCTATTGATATTAAAGGCCAAGTCTTTAAAACAGATGATGGTAACTTTATTCATGTGGATATTACTTGTGAATACAAGGAAAACTGTGATAGATGTTTGAAATCCTTCACAAACAAAATAGAAACAGTTTTATCAGGAAGACTTATAGAAAAATCAAATAAGAAATTTAATGATGATGATGAGATTTTAATTCATTATCAAGGGGACAATTTATTTTTAGAAGAACCAGTTATTTCTACTATTATACTTTCTTTACCTATGAAATCACTATGTAAAGATGGTTGTGAAGGATTATGCCCAGTTTGTGGGATTGATCGAAACAAAGAAGAATGTGACTGCGAGGATAATAACATAGATCCCCGTTTAGCTAAATTAAAAGAACTATTTGACTGATCAAGGAGGTGTTTTTAATGGCAGTACCAAAGCGTAAAACTTCAAAGGCAAGAAGAGATAAGAGAAGAGCTAATTCATATAAACTAAAAAAAGTTACTATAGCTAAATGTCCACAATGTCATGAACCAAAGTTACCTCATAGGGTATGTAAATCATGTGGATATTACAAAAATCAAGAAGTAATTGCAGCAGAATAATAAATGAAATTAATATTTATTAAAAATAGTAGTGTATATACACTACTATTTTTTTTGCACAAAATTACTAATAATAATTAATAATTTAATTACCTAAAACTCTTGAATTTTTTAAATTAATAATATATACTAACAATTAGTACTAGGTACTAAATGTTAGTGTTAACTCGAGGTGATTTAATGGGTAGTAAGAGATTGCCTAAAAAAAAGAGGCAAGATGAACTTAGAGAAAAATTAAAGAAAGATCCTTTTTTAACAGATGAGGAGCTAACAGAAATATTCTCAGTAAGTATACAAACTATTAGACTGGATAGACTAGAATTGGGTATTCCTGAACTCAGAGAACGAATAAAAAACGTTGCTGAGTTTAATTATTCAAAGGTGCGTTCAATTGGAGGTACTGAAATTGTAGGTGAACTAGTTGATCTTAACCTTGATAATAATGGTATATCAATTTTGGAAACTAATAGTGATATGGCATTTCAGAAAACTAATGTAGTAAGGGGACACAATATATTTGCCCAAGCAGAATCCCTAGCAATGGCAGTAATAGATGAAGAAGTAGCTTTAACTGGAGTTGCAAATATAAAATATAAAAAGCCCGTTAAGGCTGGAGAGAAGCTAATAGCAAAAGCCCAGTTGGTAAGAAAAAGAGGTAATAAATACTTTGTTCATGTCTTTACATATGTAAGGCAGGAACAGGTTTTTAGAGGTAAATTTATATTGGTTTCTATTTAAATCATTGTTTAGGAGGTTTATTATGAGAATCGCAGTAGATGCTATGGGTGGCGATCATGCCCCAGAGGTAACTGTTAAAGGAAGTATAGATGCAGTTAAAGAGTATGGAATTAATGTTGTTTTGGTTGGTAATAAGAATTTAATCGAAAAAGAATTAAAAAAATATGATTATGACAGAAATAATATAGAAATAGTACATACAGAAGAAGCAATAACTAATGAAGAAGAGCCAGTAAAGGCAATAAGGAAGAAGAAAGATTCTTCTATGGTTGTTGCTATGAATATGGTTAAAGATAAAGAAGCAGATGCAGTAATATCCGCAGGGAGTACAGGAGCACTTTTAGCTGGAGGACTCTTTATAATAAAGAGAATCAAAGGTATTGATAGAGGAGCCTTAGCATCTGTATATCCAACCAAGAAAGGAATATCATTATTATTAGATGCGGGAGCTAACACAGATAGTAGAGCCAAATATCTTCAACAGTTTGCTATTATGGGTTCAGTTTATTCTAATAAAGTATTAGGTGTTGAAAACCCAAAGGTTGGGTTAATAAATATAGGTGTTGAGGAAGGCAAGGGCAATGGATTGACAAAAGAAGCTTTTAAACTTCTATCTGATACAGATGTTAATTTTTATGGAAATCTTGAGGCAAGGGATATACCGGAAGGGTATGCTGACGTAATGGTAGCTGACGGATTTGTAGGAAATATTGTACTTAAATTGACAGAAGGATTGGCACTTTCCATATTCTCAATGCTAAAAGAAGAGTTTATGAAGTCCTTTAAATCTAAAATAGGCGCTCTAATGTTGAAACCAGGATTGAAACAATTCAAGAAGAAGCTTGACTATTCTGAATACGGTGGAGCACCATTGCTTGGTATAAAGAGACCTGTTATAAAGGCTCATGGAAGCTCTAATTCTAGAGCTATCAAGAATGCTATAAGACAGGCGAAAGTTTTTGTAGAAAATAACGTAATTGAAAAAATAGAAAATGACATAGAGAAGCTAGGAGGTAACGATGATACTAAACAATAAAGGAATAGGTATTTTAGGAACTGGGAAATATGTTCCTGAAAAAGTGCTTACAAATCATGACCTTGAAAAAATGGTAGATACCAATGATGAGTGGATAAGAACAAGGACGGGAATTAGTGAAAGAAGAATACTTGAAGATGATAAAGCTACTTCTTTTATGGCTACTGAAGCCGCAAGAAAAGCAATAGAGGATTCAGGCCTTAGTCCGGAAGATATTGATTTGATAATAGTTAGTACTGTTACACCAGATATGGCTTTTCCATCAACAGCATGTTTAGTTCAAGATAACTTAGGCTGTACTAATGCAGCTGCATTTGATTTAGAAGCTGCATGTTCTGGATTTTTATATGGATTATCAATGGCATATGGTCAAATATTTGCTGGACTTGTTAAAAATGTATTGTTAATAGGTGCGGAGGCTTTAACTAGAATCACTGATTGGACTGATAGAAATACTTGCGTATTATTCGGCGATGGAGCTGGAGCAGCTGTTCTTGGTGAAGTACCTGAAGGGAAAGGAATTTTAGCCTTGAATTTAGGAGCTGACGGTAGAGGAGGTAAATATCTTACTCAACCAGCAGGAGGTTCTCTAATGCCTGCAACTAAAGAATCCGTGGAAAATAGAATGCACTATATAAGAATGGAAGGAAATGAAGTATTCAAGTTTGCTGTAAGAACTATGGCAGATGCATCAATGAACGTATTGGAAAAAGCTAACATGGAAATTAGTGATGTGGATTTCCTTGTACCTCATCAAGCGAATATTAGAATCATCAATTCTTCTAGAAAGAAATTGAAATTGCCTAAGGATAAAGTAGTTGTAAACTTAAATAAATATGGAAATATGTCTTCGGCATCAATCCCCGTTGCTTTAGATGAAGCAGTGAAAGAAGGCAGAATCGACAATAATGATAATGTTATTTTAGTTGGATTTGGTGGAGGACTTACTTGGGGTTCCTGCTTACTAAAGTGGCATAAATAACTTGGGAGGGTTTTAAATGTTTAAAACTGAACTATGTAGCCTGTTAGATATTGAATATCCGATAATTCAAGGTGGTATGGCTTGGGTTGCAACTGCAGAACTTGCTGCTGCAGTATCTAACGCAGGTGGTTTAGGATTAATAGGTTGTGGAAATGCGCCTGCGGACGTTATTAAAGAAGAGATAAAGAAAATAAAATCACTAACTGACAAGCCATTTGGAGCTAATGTTATGTTATTATCTCCTCATGTCAATGAGATTATGGATTTATTATATGAAGAAAAGGTTCCTGTAATAACTACTGGAGCAGGAAATCCTGGTAAGCACATAAAAAGATTTAAAGAAATTGGGACAAAAGTAATTCCAGTAGTACCTTCGGTTGCCTTAGCTCAAAGAATGGAGAAATTAGGTGCTGATGCTATTGTTGTAGAGGGAACTGAAGCAGGTGGACATATTGGTGAACTAACTACTATGGCTTTAGTACCTCAAGTTGTGGATGCAGTTAATATACCTGTTATTGCTGCTGGAGGGATTGCCGACGGAAGAGGACTTGTGGCTTCCTTAGCTTTAGGGGCTAAAGGAGTTCAAATAGGAACAAGGTTCGTTTGTACTGTAGAATGTACTGCCCATGAAAGTTATAAAGAAACAATAATTAAAGCAAAGGATAGGGACGCTATAGCAACAGGTAGATCAACTGGTCATCCTGTAAGACTTATTAAAAATAAATTTGCTAAAGAATTCTTAAAGCTTGAGAAAGAAGGGGCAGATGTTGAAGAAATAGAAAAATTTGGAGTTGGTTCACTGAGAAAGGCAGTAGTTGAAGGAGATAATAAAAGTGGATCTGTTATGGCAGGACAAATTAGTGGTCTTATAAATGAAATAAAAACTTGTGAAGAGGTAATCATAGATATTATAAATGAAGCAAAAAACGTTAAAAAATCTTTGACAGAACTTTAAGGAGTGATAGAATGGGTAAGGTAGCTTTTCTTTTCCCAGGACAGGGAGCTCAATATGTAGGAATGGGAAAAGATATTTACGATAAATATCCTAAGGCAGCAGAGGTTTTTGATAAAGCCAACGAAAGCTTAGGTATGGATATAAAGAAGATGTGCTTTGAAGGCCCAGAAGAGCAATTAGTAAAAACTGAAAATACTCAACCTGCTATTTTAACTACATCAATTGCATTTTTAAGAGTTATAGAAGAGGAACTAGGACTTGAAGCAGATGTAACTGCAGGGTTAAGCCTAGGTGAATATTGTTCCTTAGTTTATAGTGGAGCGCTAAGCTTTGAGGATGCTGTTAAGCTAGTTAAAAAAAGAGGTAAGTATATGCAGGAGGCTGTTCCAGTAGGAAAAGGAACTATGGCTGCAATTATAGGTCTTGAAAGAGATGAGGTTGAAGAAGCAATAGCTGGAGCTAGTAGCTCAGGTATAGTTGAAGGTGCAAATTACAACTGTCCTGGACAAATAGTTATATCAGGAGAAGTGCCTGCTGTAGAAAAGGCATGTGAACTAGCAAAGGAAAAGGGTGCAAAACGTGCTTTAATTTTACCAGTAAGTGCTCCATTTCATTGTCAAATGCTTAAGCCAGCAGGAGTTAAGTTAAATGAAGAGTTAGAAAATGTAACTCTATCACCAATGAATAAGCAAGTTATATCAAATGTTACAGCTAGCTATATAGGAAATGAAAGTGAAATACAAGGACTTCTTACAGATCAGGTATCTAAATCTGTTTTATGGGAAGATACAATAGAGCTTATGTTAAAGGATGGAGTTGAAACCTTTATTGAGATAGGACCAGGAAAATCTATTACTGGATTTATTAAGAAAACAATTAGAAAACATAAGGAATATAAAAAGGTAGTTAGCACATATAATGTAGAAGATTTAGACTCGTTAAATAAACTAATTGAAGAATTCAAATAAGGAGTGAGTTTATGGATTTAAATGGTAAAGTTGCTCTTGTAACTGGAGGGTCTAGGGGTATTGGTAAGGCAATTGCCTTAAAGCTGGCTTCTCTAGGGGCTAAAGTAGTTATAAATTATTCAAGTAGCGATGTTAAGGCTAAAGAGGTAGTTGAAGAAATTAAGGGCTTAGGAAGTGATGCCTTGGCTGTTAAAGCTAATGTTGCTAAGATGGATGAGACAAAAAATTTAATTGAAAAAGCAATTGAAAAATTTGAAAAAGTTGATATACTTGTAAATAATGCAGGTATCACTAGGGATAATCTATTAATGAGAATGAGTGAAGAAGAATGGGACTCCGTATTTAATGTAAATATGAAGGGAACATTTAATGTAACTAAATCATTAATTAGAAGCATGATAAAACAAAAAAATTGTAGTATAATAAACATTGCATCTGTTGTAGGGATTACTGGAAATGCAGGACAATCAAACTATTCGGCTTCAAAGGCTGGAATCATTGGGTTTACTAAATCAATAGCAAAGGAAGTTGCTAAAAAGAATGTAAGAGTAAATGCCATAGCACCTGGATTCATTGAAACGGCTATGACAGATGAGCTTTCTGATAAAGTGAAGGATGAATACATGAAGAATATACCACTTAAGAGGCTTGGTAAGCCTGAAGATATTGCTAATACAGTGGCGTTTTTAGCAAGTGATATGTCAAGCTATATTACTGGTCAGGTTATAGTTGTTGACGGTGGTATGATAGTATAAACTAAATATTGAAAGGAGGTGTATTGGTAATGTTATTTGATAAATTAAAAGAAATCATAATGGATCAATTAGAGGTTGAAGAAGATGAAATAAACATGGACTCTTCATTCCAAGATGACTTAGATGCAGACTCTTTAGATGTTGTAGAACTTATTATGGCTATTGAAGATGAGTTCGACATTGAAATACCAGATGAAGATGCTGAAAAGATATCTACTGTTAAGGATGCTATTGATTACATAGAAAAAAATCAATAATCCTAGATGGTAATAAAAGTACTTTATATTAACCTTGAAAAAGAGTCCGGATAAATTCCGGACTTTCAAAATAAATAATGAAATTATTCATATAATATAAATTATTACAAATTACTCGTTAGGGGGTAAAAAATGAAGAAGAGAGTTGTAGTTACAGGTATAGGAATTATAAGTCCTGTAGGAATAGGAAAAGATAATTTCTGGAGTTCAATCAAAGAAGGAAAAAGTGGTATTGGACCAATAACAAGGTTTGATACTGAAGGATTTCCTACTAAGGTTGCTGGAGAAGTAAAGGATTTTAATGTAACTGATTACATTGATAAAAAGGAAGCTAAAAGAATGGACAGATTTACACATTATGCTGTGGCGGCTAGTAAATTAGCTGTAGAGGATTCTAAACTTGATCTTGAGAATATCAATAATGATAAGTTTGGTGTTATTTTAGGGTCGGGCATTGGTGGACTTGAAACTTTTGAAGAACAGCATGAGAAGCTTTTAAACAAAGGACCTAGAAGAGTAAGTCCATTTTTCATACCTATGATGATTGGGAATATGGCGGCTGGTCAAGTTTCTATCATGTTAGGTGCAAAGGGAGCAAATGAAACTATCGTGACAGCATGTGCTTCATCTACGAATGCAATTGGTGATAGCTTCAAGATTATTCAAAGAGGAGATGCTGAGATTATAGTTACTGGTGGTGCAGAGGCTTCTATTACACCAATGGCTGTTGCTGGATTCTCATCAATGAAGGCTATGTCTACAAACAATGACAATCCTGGGAAAGCTAGTAGACCATTTGATAAAAATAGAGATGGTTTTGTTATGGGTGAAGGAGCAGGTATTTTAGTTTTAGAGGACCTAGAGCATGCTTTAAAAAGAGGAGCCCATATATATGCTGAGGTAGTAGGATATGGAATGTCTTCAGATGCATACCATATGACTGCTCCAGCTGACAACGGAGAAGGTGCTTTTAGAGCTATGGAAATGGCTGTTAATGATGCAGACATCAATCCTAGTGATGTAGATTATATTAATGCCCACGGAACATCAACAGAGCTTAATGATAAGTTTGAAACAGCAGCAATTAAGGATTTATTCAAAGACCATGCATATAAGCTTAAGGTAAGCTCGACTAAATCTATGACAGGACATCTTCTAGGGGCTGCTGGTGGTATAGAAGGTTGTATATGTGCATTATCAATAGATAATAGCTTTATTCCACCTACGATTAACTATGAAACTAAGGATGAAAATTGTGATCTTGATTATGTTCCTAATAAGGGAGTAAATCAGGATGTAAACTATGCTATATCAAATTCATTGGGATTTGGTGGACACAATGCTTCTATCCTTTTGAAAAAGTATACTGCTTAGATGATATTTAAAGCTAATTGCAATGGGTCCATTGCAATTAGCTTTATTTTTAATATTTTACCTTCTTGAAATATTATATTTGCATGTATATTATTTTATGTAGTAAACTATATAATGGATACTATTGCAGATATTTTAAAGTATTTTAAAATACCTACAATGTTATCTAAATAACATTACGGAGGTTAATTATGGCCAAATTAATTAAGAAACGAAAGGAATTATTCAATGAATTTCAACAAAGAATAGGTTATAGCTTTGAAAATGATGAACTTCTTAATAGAGCTTTTACCCATAGCTCTTTTGCAAACGAACATAAGAGGCAAAATCTTTCTAATAACGAAAGATTAGAGTTTTTAGGTGATTCTGTTTTGAGTGTAGTGGTAAGTGACTATATCTTTGAAAAATATCCTAATTATCCAGAAGGAGAACTTACAAAGTTAAGGGCTACTGTCGTTTGTGAGCCGTCCTTAGCGATTATTGCAAAGAAGCTTAATCTAGGAATATATTTGCTTCTAGGAAAAGGGGAAGAAGCTACAGGAGGAAGAGAAAGGGTGTCAATAGTAGCTGATGCTGTAGAAGCAGTTATTGGAGCTATATATCTAGACGGAGGTCTTATAAATGCTCGTAAATTTATACTAAGTATATTTACTGCCATTATTGATGAAGCTGTTAAGGGAAAACTCTTTATTGACTATAAAACAGAACTTCAAGAAGTACTTCAAAGGACTACTAAGGCTAAGATTAGGTATACGGTTATAAATGAAGATGGACCGGATCATAATAAGATATTTCAAATAGGTGTTAAGGTAGGAAATAAATTATTAGGAGAAGGTATGGGTAAAAGCAAAAAAGAAGCTGAACAGAATGCAGCAAAGTCTGCATTAAGTGATTTAGGTGTTATTAATGAGTAAGAAGCATCATATAATACCTATATTTGTTCCCCATAGGGGATGTCCCCATGATTGTGTTTTTTGTAATCAAAAGAAGATAACTGGATTAACTACTGATGTTACTGAAGAAGAAGTGACATCTACCATTGAAGAATACTTAAAGACTATTCCAAGTTCTAATGAAGTCTTAGAGGTTGCTTTTTTCGGGGGAAGCTTTACTGGCATAGAAATAGAAGTTCAAAAAAAGCTTTTAGGTATAGCTAATCATTATAAACGAATGGGGAAGATAGATGAGATAAGGCTATCTACAAGACCCGATTATATAGATTCAAGTATACTTAATATGCTAAAAGAAAACGGAGTAGATAGTATAGAGTTAGGAGTTCAGTCATTAGATGAGGAAGTTCTAAAAAAAAGTTATAGAGGACATAACGCAGGTGATGTATATACTGCTGTGGATTTAATTAAAGATAATAACTTTAAACTAGGACTGCAAATGATGGTAGGATTACCGGGAGATAATGAGGAAAAGGCTGTATCTACTGCAATAAAAATTGCAAACTTAAAACCTGATTTTGTTAGAGTATATCCAACTTTAGTTATCAAAGAAACTTATTTAGAAGAAATGTATTTAAAGGGACAGTATGAATCCTTTAGCATAGATAAAACAGTTGATATCTGTGGAGATATTTTAATGATTTTTTACAGTAGGGATATACCTGTAATAAGATTGGGATTGCAGCCTACTGATAATGTAGCTGAAAATAAAGACGTAGTGGGTGGACCTTTTCATCCAGCTATCAGACAATTAGTTCAAACAAAGATATATAATAGGGTGTTAAGGGAATATTTTGAAGATCATCCTATTACTAACGATGAACTTATTATTAATGTGAATGAAGGTGAAATTTCAAACCTTGTTGGTCAAGGTTCTAGTAATATTAGATTTCTTAAGGAAGAGTTTGGATTTAGAAAAATAAAGACCATGGGAAATGATATTTCTAAAGAGTATTTTTATATTAAAGCAGGTGACTCACAATATAAAATCGAACTTAAAGAATACATCGAAAAATATATTACTAAATATATCAAGGAGTAAAGAGGTGTTTTACTTTGTATTTAAAACGAATAGAGGTACAAGGATTTAAATCCTTTGCAGATAAAGTAGATGTACAATTTGAAGGTGGAATTACCGGTGTGGTAGGTCCTAACGGAAGTGGGAAAAGTAATATTTCCGATGCCATAAGATGGGTTCTAGGTGAACAAAGTGCAAAAACATTAAGGGGTAGTAAAATGGAAGATATTATTTTCTCTGGTACAGAGAAGAGAAAGCCCCTAGGTTATGCAGAGGTAACTTTAGTTCTAGATAATAAGGATAATAAGCTGAATATAGATTACTCAGAGGTTAGTGTTACAAGAAGAGTTTTTAGGTCTGGTGATAGTGAATATTACATCAATAAGACAGCCTGTAGACTTAAGGATATAAAAGAGCTATTTATGGATACAGGTGTTGGTAAAGATGGATACTCTATAATAGGACAAGGTAAGATTGATGAAATATTAAGCTCTAAATCTGAGGATAGAAGAAACCTATTTGAAGAGGCTGCCGGTATAGTTAAGCATAAGACTAGAAAGGAAGAGGCAGAAAAGAAGCTTGAAAAGACTAAGGATAATATTTTAAGAATAAATGATATTATTAAAGAGCTGGAAATGCAAATTGATCCATTAAGAGAGCAATCAGAAAAAGCTAAAAGGTTTAATGAACTGTCAGAAAAGCTAAAGGATTTAGAAGTGAATTTATATATACGAGAAATAGATAAACTTAGGGAACAGCTACAGCATTTAGATAATCAAAAGGATGTTGTAAATAATCAATTAAAGACTAATGAAAACAGAAGAGATGAGTTAGAGGCAAAATACTCAGAAGGAAAGTCTCAAATAGAAGAAATGGATTCTAAAATAGAAGAAATTCAAAACTTAAAATATAGTACTCAAAATAAGATTGAGAAAAACGAAGGAGAAATTAAGCTTTTCAATGAAAAGACTTCTATAATAGAAAAAGAAATGGAAAGAATAGAGAATGAGATAAAAAGTTTAAATCTAAAGATAGAAGATCTGAATACGGAGAGGACAAGTCTTCAAGCTAGAAAAGAAGAGGTTTCAAATAAATTAACTTCTTTAAATAATGAAATCCATGAGAAAAGTGAAAAGTTATTAGGTTTAACTAGAGAAATGGAGGACAAAGAGAAGTTTATTGAAGATAAGAAAACAAACGTGATTGAAATTCTCAATATGGTAGCTGATAAAAAAAGTAGGATAAATAGCTTAAATTCCTTTAATCAAAATATAGATAAACGAGTAAAACAAATTAATGATGAAATTGAAGAATTGAAGACAAGTGAAGAAAATAATATTAAAAGCTTAGAGAAAATAGACTTGGAAGCAAACAATAAGATAGAGCGATTAGATGAATTACAAAGGAATAAATCTGTTTTTGAAAAGAATAAGTCAGAAAAGGAAACAATGCTAAAGAAGACTATTCAAAGAGTTAATATATTAAATGGAGATATTCAAGGTAAACTATCTAATTACAGGCTTCTTAAAGATATGAAGGATGAATATGAAGGCTTTTATTCTAGTGTTAAGAATGCTTTAAAGGCGGCGAAAAACAACTCCAATCTGGGGAAAGGTGTTCGTGGGGTTGTAGCTGAGCTTATTCAGGTAGATAAGAAGTTTGAAAGGGCAATAGAGGTGGCTTTAGGCTCTTCAATTCAAAATATCGTAACTGAGAGTTCAGAGGATGCTAAGGTAATGATTAATTACCTTAAAAGAAATAAGCTTGGAAGGGTTACATTCCTACCAATGTCATCAATAAAAGGTAGAAGTATTAATAACTATGAAAGCAAGCTCTTAAGCTCTGATGGAGTTTTAGGAGTAGCTTCAGAACTAATAAACTATAGTCAAGAATATAAGAACATATTCGGTAGTTTATTAGGCAGAACTGTAATTGTAGATAATATTGATACTGGGATTAAGATTTCTAAAATGTGCAATTATTCATTGAAGATAGTTTCCCTTGACGGTGATGTTATGAATCCAGGAGGATCAATGACTGGAGGTAGTTACAGAACTAATAATACAAATCTACTGGGGAGAGAAAGACAGATTAAAGAGCTTAAGTCAAACATAAGTAGATTGAAGGAAGAATTAGATAAAGAGAGAAATTCCGAAGAAACAATAAGAAATGAATTTCAAGATATAGATAGTAAAATACTAGAAGCATCTAGAGAAATTAATGAGATTAAAGTTAATTTAGCAAGACTGGAGAACCAAAAATCTCAAACCCAGGAAGAACTAAATAAGATAGACAAATCAATTGGGAAGTATAACAATGAGAGACAGCAGCTTACTCAAGAGAGTCAAGAATCTAAGGATGATATTGATTCTATTCAAGAAGAAATTGAAGAATTAAAGAAAGAACATGAGATGGCTCAAGGAAGTATAGATAGTATGATTAAAACCTTTGAGTACGAAAGAGATACTAAGAGCAAACTTCAGGATGAAATTACTGATTTGAAGGTTAATGCTGCTTCATTAAAACAAGAGGTTAAATCTATTGAAGGTTCAATTGATAAGGTTAATGAAGAAGTGATAGATTCTAAAGAGAAAATAAGTGATAAGCATACAGAACATCAGAATTCCACAAATTCTCTTACTGAAGTTAAAAATAGATATCAACAGTTAAATAAGGAGAAGGAAGCATTGATTGAAGCCCTTAGTGAATATGAAGAAAAGGTAAATGAAGTTAAGGAGCAAAGAACTACATTTATGAAAAGCTTCTATGAAGAGCAAGAAAAGCTTAAGGAAATGAACAGAAAGATTAATGATTTACAGAAGAGTTTAAATATAATAGATACAAAGCATGCAAAATATAATGTACAATTGGAAAACTATAATAATAAGCTTTGGGATGACTATGATATGTCTTATCAAATGGCTTTAGGAATCAAACGAGAAATTGAAAGTATTTCTAAGGTGCAGAATGACATAAGAAGTATTAAGCTAGATATTAGAAATCTAGGGAATGTGAATCTTGGTTCTATTGAGGAATATAAAAGGGTTAAAGAAAGATATGAATTCCTAATAGAGCAGAAAGATGATTTAATAAATGCTAAAGAATCCTTAAATAAGGTTATTAAGGATTTAGAGACAAGAATGAAGCAACAATTTATTGAAAAGTTTGAAATTATTAAAGAGAATTTCCAAGGAGTATTTAAAGAACTCTTTGGAGGAGGAAAGGCTGATATTATTTTAGAGGATTATGACAACATTCTTACCAGTGGTATAGAGATAGTTGCTCAACCACCAGGAAAGAAACTACAAAGTTTAACATTGCTATCTGGAGGAGAGAAGGCATTAACAGCAATTGCACTACTCTTTGCCATATTAAAAACGAAGCCTACTCCTTTCTGTGTCTTAGATGAAATAGAAGCAGCACTTGATGATGCTAATGTTTATCGTTTTGCCGATTATCTAAAAGAATTTTCTGTAAATACTCAGTTTATTGTAATAACCCATAGAAAGGGAACAATGGAATCTGTAGATTCTCTTTATGGTGTTACTATGGAGGAAAAGGGAGTTAGTAGATTAATATCTGTAAAAATGACAGATAAACTAATAGAAAAAGTAAGCTAAGGAGGAAAATATATGTTAAAAAAGTTTTTTAAGAGGGGAAAGAAGGATAAGGAAGAGAACATAGTAAAAGAAGAGGAAACAAATATAGAAGAAATATCCGAGGATAAGGAAGAGCATATTGAAGAGCCAGAAGAAGTGGAAGATATAACAACAGAATCAGAAATAGAAACTGAAGAAGAGATTGAACCTGAAAATGAATCAGATGAGCCAGAAGAACCAAAGGGACTTTTTGGAAAACTAAAAAAAGGATTAGCTAAAACTAGAAATGGAATTACTGGCAAGATAAATGATGTTTTAAAGAATTATAGAAAGATAGATGAGGATTTATTTGAAGAAATTGAAGAAATATTGATTTCTGCCGATGTGGGAGTTAATATTACAATGAGAATAATTGAGGACCTAGAGGATAAGGTTAAAGAAAGAAATATTAAAGATCCTAGTGAAATCATGGGGCTACTTAAGGAAGAGTTAGAGGAGATTCTTTTAGATAAAGAAACAGATAATGCCATAAATATTGAACCATCTCCTGCTATCGTATTAGTTGTTGGAGTCAATGGAGTTGGTAAGACAACTTCAATTGGAAAGCTTTCAGCAAAGCTAAGAAGACAAGGCAAGAAGGTATTAATAGCTGCCGGAGATACATTTAGAGCAGCAGCCATTGAACAACTGGAAGAGTGGTCTAATAGAGCTGGAGTTGATATAATATCCCATCAAGAGGGTGCAGACCCAGCAGCAGTAATATTTGATGGTATCCAAGCTGCTAAGGCTCGTAAATCTGACGTTCTAATATGTGATACTGCTGGAAGACTTCATAATAAGAAAAACTTAATGAATGAGTTAAACAAGATATTTAGAGTAGTTGAAAGGGAATATCCAGATGCAACTAAGGAAGTTCTTTTGGTAGTAGATGCAACTACAGGTCAAAATGCTATTATGCAGGCAAAGGTATTTAAAGAGGCTTGTGAAATAACTGGAATCGTTTTAACAAAGCTTGATGGAACGGCTAAGGGTGGCGTAGTATTAGCAGTACAATCAGAGCTAGATGTACCTGTAAAGCTTGTTGGTGTTGGTGAGCAAATAGATGATTTACAGGAATTTGAACCAAAAGCCTTTGTAAAAGCAATTTTTGAAGACTAAAAGGATGATTGAAGATTAGGTTTAATTTTAAATATTTGTTTATTTAAATATGAATTATGCATGAATTTATAATAATGATTAAATTTTAACTGTTGACAAATATTAAACATTAGTATAGAATAACATCTGTCAAGAAAAAAGCTTTACACCTAAAAGATTGATGGTGATTATAATGTTTGAAAAAATAGTTGAAATAGGTTTATTATTTGACTTTTATGGAAAGCTTTTAAGTAGCAAGCAGTATATGGCTATTGAGCTTTACTATATTCATGATCTATCCTTAAGTGAAATTGGGGAGCAAATGGATATCAGTAGACAAGGTGTTCATGATTTGATAAAACGTGGAGAAAGTAAGTTATATAATTATGAAGACACTTTAGGATTAGTTGAAAAATTTGATGGTAAAAAAAGAAAAGTAGAAAAAATACTTAAGTTTGTTAATAGAATTGAAGAAGAAAACAGTACGAAATCAGATAAAGTACAAGATTATATAGATTTGATTAAAGATATTGCTATGGAGATATTAAAGTAGCCGGGAGGTTTAAATATGATTTTTGAAGGTTTAGCCGAAAAGCTTCAAAATACATTAGGAAAACTAAAGGGGAAAGGAAAACTTTCTGAATCAGATGTAAAAGCTGCTATGAGGGAAGTTAAACTAGCCTTACTTGAAGCTGATGTTAACTTTAAAGTAGTTAAGAATTTCGTAAAAAATGTAAGAGAGAGAGCCGTTGGTAATGAGGTAATGGAGAGCTTAACCCCAGGACAACAGGTTATTAAGATAGTAAATGAAGAATTGACTAAGCTTATGGGAGAAACAGAAAGTAAAATCAACTTTTCTTCTAGCCCTCCAACTATAATAATGATGTGTGGATTACAGGGTGCTGGTAAAACAACCCATACAGGTAAAATAGGGTCAATGCTTAAGAATAAAGGAAAAAGACCATTATTAGTTGCATGTGATATATATAGACCAGCTGCTATCAAGCAGTTACAGGTAGTAGGAGAGAAGGTAGAAGTCCCTGTGTTTGCCATGGGAGACAAACAAGATCCTGTTAATATTGCTAAGGCTTCTATTGAACATGCTAAGAAGCATGGTAATGATGTTGTAATTCTGGATACTGCAGGTAGATTGCATATAGATGAAGATTTAATGACAGAGCTACAGAATATTAAATCAGAAGTACAGCCTAATGAGATTTTATTAGTTGTAGATGCTATGACTGGTCAGGATGCTGTAAATGTTGCAGAAAACTTTAATGAGAAACTAGATGTAAGTGGTGTTGTTTTAACTAAACTTGATGGTGATGCTAGAGGTGGTGCAGCATTATCAATTAGAGCCGTTACTGAAAAGCCAATTAAATTTGTAGGGATGGGTGAAAAATTAGATCAACTAGAGGTTTTCCATCCAGATAGAATGGCTTCAAGAATTTTAGGAATGGGAGATGTTCTTAGTCTTATTGAAAAGGCACAGGAGAATTTTGATGCTAAGAAGGCTATGGACTTAGAAAAGAAATTAAGAACTCAACAATTTACTTTCGATGATTTCCTAGATCAATTGGAGCAAATGAAAAATATGGGACCACTAGACCAAATATTAGAGATGATTCCTGGTGTTGGTTCAAAGCAACTTAAGAACTTGAGTGTAGATGATAAGGAATTAGTTAAGATTGAAGCTATTATCAAGTCTATGACCAAGAAAGAAAGACAAGATCCATCAATAATAAATGGTAGTAGAAGAAAAAGAATTGCTGAAGGTAGTGGAACTAAAATCCAAGATGTTAATAAATTATTAAAGCAGTTCAAAGAAACAAGAAAGATGATGAAGAAGTTCTCGGGAATGGAGAAAAGCATGAAGAAAAGAGGCGGCTTTAAGCTTCCATTCTAGATGAAGATATTTAGAACTATTTATATAAATTATCTATATTTTTACTAAATAAGGTTTTAAGCTTTCAGTTATACTTAAAAATGACTGATATGAAAAATATATAATATTAAATGAGTTGAAGGAGGTGAGAATAATGGCTGTAAAAATCAGATTAAAAAGAATGGGTGCTAAGAAAAAGCCTTTCTATAGAATAGTAGTTGCTGATTCACGTTCTCCAAGAGATGGAAGATTTATTGAGGAAATTGGATTCTACAATCCAGTTGTAGAACCAAAAGAAATCAAAATTGATGATGAAAAAGCAATCAAATGGTTAGGAAATGGTGCTAAGCCAACTGATACAGTTAATGATTTATTCAAGAAGAATGGTGTTTTAGAAAAATTCGAAGAAGCGAAGAAAGCTTAATAATGCTTTCAGGGGGTGAAAATAATGGGTGAATTAGTAGAAATGATTGCTAAGTATCTTGTTGATAATCCAGACGAAGTTAAAGTTAATGAAGTAGAAGGAACTCAGTCGGTTATAATAGAATTAAGGGTAGCCCCAGAAGACATGGGAAAAGTAATTGGTAAGCAAGGTAGGATAGCTAAGGCAATAAGAACTGTTGTTAAAGCTGCTGCCATCAAGGATAACAAGAGAGTATCCGTTGAGATAATCCAATAGATTTAGATTAAATTCCCCCACAAGGATTGTGGGGGTTTGTCATAGAATGGGAATATATTCATTTGATATGACAATAATAAAGATATAGTTTACTGGAAGGTGCATATTTATGTCTGAATACTTACAAATTGGAAAAATAGTAAATACCCATGGAATAAGAGGAGATTTAAAAGTGATTCCTCTCACAGATGATACAAAAAGATTCGAAGATTTAGATACTATTTATATTGAAAATGAAAAGGAAGTTTTTAATATAGAAAAGGTTTGGTATAAGAAAAATCTAGTTATGATTAAATTTAAAGGATATGATAATGTAAATGATGTCCTGAAATTCAAAAATAGGTTTTTACTAATTGATAAAAAAGATGCTGTAGAGCTTCCTGAAAACACCTTTTTCATACATGATATTATAGGTTTAAAGGTTTTTACTGTAGACGGTGAAGAGATTGGTTTAGTTAAAGATGTTCTTCAGCCAGGTAGTAATGATGTTTATGTAGTTAAGACTAAAGGTAAGGATGCATTAATACCTGCTATAAAGGATGTAGTTAAAGAAGTAAATATACAAGAGAAGAAGATAGTAATCGATCCTATTGAAGGAATGATAGAATGAAAATTAATGTTTTAACTCTTTTTCCTGAGATGTTTAATTCATTGAATCATAGCATTATAGGAAGAGCAATTGATTCAGGACTTATATCTATAAACTATACAAATATAAGAGACTTTTCACAGGATAAACACAATCGAGTTGATGATTATCCCTTTGGAGGTGGACCTGGTATGGTCATGAAACCAGGACCAGTATTTAGGTCTATTGAAAGTGTAAAGCAAGATAACTCACGAGTAATATATCTTTCGCCTAAGGGAAAAGTATTTAATCAAGAGATTGCCAATGAGCTTTCTAAAGAGGATCATATAGTATTACTCTGTGGTCATTATGAAGGAATAGATAATAGAGTAATAGAAGAGTATGTGACAGATGAAATCTCTATAGGAGATTATGTTCTAACTGGAGGAGAGATAGCTTCAATGGTTATTATAGATTCTGTTGCTAGGCTAATTCCTGGGGTTTTAGGAAAGGATGAATCATTTATGGATGAATCCCATTACGATGGACTCTTAGAATATCCTCAATATACTAGACCAAGAGAGTTCAATGAATTAAAGGTCCCAGACATTTTATTATCTGGTAATCATCAAAAAATTGATGAGTGGAGGAAATATCAGTCTATTAAATCTACTCTTATAAATAGACCGGATATGATAGAAAAAAAGGATTTTAATGAAGAGGAAAAGAGAATATTGGACATAATTAAGAATGAAATTAGAAAATAGATAAAATTGTTGTATTAATAACAGTTATATGCTATAATAATTTGTGGAATTACGGACGGTCCTCTATTTTACCATAAGATATGAACGTCTATGAGAAGGGAGGGTAAAACCGTGGATATTATTAGATTAATTGAGCAAGAACAAATTAATAAGGATATACCAGTATTCCATCAAGGAGATACTGTACAAGTACATTACAGAATCAAAGAGGGTAACAGAGAAAGAGTTCAGGTTTTTGAAGGTACTGTACTTAAGAAGCAAGGTGGTAGTTCAAGAACTACTTTCACTGTAAGAAGAATTTCTTATGGAGTTGGTGTTGAAAGAACTTTCCCATTACACTCACCAAAAATTGAAAAAATAGTAGTTACTAGAAAAGGTAAAGTTAGAAGAGCTAAGCTTAACTATTTAAGAGATAGAGTAGGTAAAGCAGCTAGAGTTAAAGAAAAAGGTAGATACTAGTAAATTAAGTGGGACTGGGTTCAGTCCCACTATTTATTTTTTAAGGGGGATTTATGATGAAGAAATTAGGGTATCTTATTTTTATAGTAATAACAATAATTACCTTAGTTAGTTGCACTCCTAAAATTGATTTAGTTAAAGAAAAGAAAGACATAGAATCAGTTGCTAAAGACTTAATCATAGATGATTTTAAACCTGAATTTGCCGATATGGAAACAAAGTTAATACCAGAATCAGTTAAAATTCATGAGATTATGGATTTGGATGATTATGTGTACATGTTATACTCTTATAATTACAAGGTAGTTGATGTTAAGAATGAGTCTAACACTGAGAATGAAGATTTTATGAAATCTAAGGATTACTATTTGATGCAATTAAGAGTAATTCAAAAGGATAATAGTTCTCCTTTAGGATATAAGTTAATGGGGGGCGGAGGTGGAGGAGGAACCGTTCAAGACTCACCTTTTACTGCTTCAGGATCTGGAAATAAAGTATATGGACTTATAAATAATAATAAGGTAGCTAAAATAGCTGCTGAGTATAAGGACGGAAGAGTCATAACTCAAAATGTTGAAAATAAGGATTATTTCTTTATATATAGATATGATAAAGAAGATGTTAGTTTCCCTTCATTTAAAGCTTATGATAAAAATGGAGTTTTAGTTGAATAATATTAAAATATTGATTTTAAATTAGAATAGTGTACATAATTTGAGTGATAATAGAAGTAAGGAAAGAGGGTGTTTTTATGAATATAAATTGGTATCCAGGGCATATGAAAAAAGCAAGTGACTCAGTTCAAAAAAATCTAAAGTTAGTTGATATTGTTTTTGAATTACTAGATTCTAGAATACCTATAAGTAGTCAAAATCCACAAATAAATAATATTGTAGGTAATAAGCCTAGGGTTGTAATACTTAATAAAAGCGATTTAAGCGATCAACCAACTATAAGAAAATGGATTGAATACTTTAAAGAGCAAGGAATTAAGGCTATTCCTGTTAATGCTGTGAGTGGTAGAGGAATTAAAGATATTATAAATGAAGCAAATGAGCAAATGAAGGAAAAAATGGAAAGACTAAAGAAAAAGGGCATAAAGAATAAGCCTATAAGAGCAATGATAGTTGGAATCCCCAATGTAGGTAAGTCTACATTGATAAATTCTTTAGCTGGAAAGAAAAGCGCTAGGACTGGGAATAAACCAGGTGTTACAAAGGGAAATCAATGGATTAAGTTAAGAGGAAATTTAGAACTTTTAGATACACCAGGTATTTTATGGCCGAAATTTGAGGATCAAAAGGTAGGAATGCATCTAGCTTTTACTGGTGCAATTAGAGACGAAATAATGGATATTGAAACTCTAGCATTGAGATTAGTGGAAAGACTACTTAAGATAGCTCCTGAAATGCTAGTAGAAAGATACGATGTTAATATAGAAGATTTACCAGCATTAGAGGTTCTAAACAATATAGCTGAAAAAAGAGGATGTATAATTAAAGGTGGCGAGATAGACTATACTAGGGTCGCTCATATAATACTAGATGAGTTTAGGAGAGGTATCATAGGAAGTGTTTCTTTAGAGTCTCCAGATGATATATAGAGTGATTTGCATTCATATATGCTCAAATAGAGAATGGAGAATCTTTTAGGCTATATTTTGTCTAAATTGATTGAGCAATATATTAAATTAATTGAATGATAGAAACAATTTTAAAAATTATCTTGAAAAAATATAAAGACTAAAAAACATAGAACAGATCATATAAATAGAAAAGCAAATTAAAGTCACATTTAGTATGTGACTTTTAGTTATTTTAAAGAGAGTACATTTATATATTTTTAAATGAGAAAATTGTATATTAAAATTTTATACAAAATCACATTTATTTTGTAAATACTTAAATTCCTAAAATTTTAGATATTAGAATATAAAGCAAATTTCTAAAAGGAGTTTTAGTGTTATCATTGATTCATGGACATATTTGAATTTAAAATATAAAATGTAATTGTATGATGTAATTGTATACAGATTTTTCATGAATACTAGTATTTTAATTCTTATAAGCTAAATCATATTACGATTATGTATTTTTGAAAAGTGTGTACATGAGTGAAGTGGTAGGCTAAGAAAGACTTAGTTTTCAAAAGTTTATTTAAATATACATCATATGTTTCTCATTAAATTTCAATTGCATAAATTGCATAATTTTTTCACAATCAAGGTTTGATATTAATGTATTTTAGATTAACAGGGGAGAGGGGATGTCTATATGAAGAGATTAATTATAATTATTTCAATTATTTGTATTTCATTATTTATAGGGTGTATAAGTAAAGATGTAATTGCAGAAAAGGATAACCAAACAAAAAATGATGCTAAATTGCAAAAGGATGAAGTTGATAATATTAGTGAGGATAGAGAGAATGATCTTCCATTGACTAATAATGAGGAGAAGAATGATAAGTTAACATTAGAAGAAATTAAGGCAAATTATAATGATAATATAGTCAATATAACTACTTACAAAACAAGATATATATTAGTTGAATCTAGTAAGGATACTTTTGCCAATAAATTTGAACTTTATGACCTTGAAACTGGGGATAAAGATATACTACCAACATATCCTTACTATGTAAGCTTAGAGAAAATTAAAAATGAAAATGATTTTATTTTTTCAGCTAATGGAACTAATCATATTAGTAGTCATCGTGAATTTCCGTTTAAGATAGAATGTATAAGGTATGGAAAAAACATTGATAGAGATGATGACTTTACAATGAACAGAAAAAAAGCTTACTTTAACTTGAATGAATCGGTTGAATTTGGGGCCAAGGGTAAGGAAAATATAACAGATATTAGAATGACCTTGGAGGGTATACAGGTTTTATTTGGTCCAATGGAAGGGTATGAACTGAATTTCTATGCTGGAGATACAATGTTACCCCATATAGAGATATCTTATAATGAAGAAAATAATCAGTTTATATTAAAGCTTATGGATGTAAAAGTAGGAGAAGCGTTTGATATTGATAGCTATAATTTAAGTAACTACTTTATTGAATCTGTAGAAATTCAGGAAAAATCAGAGTATAGTCTAATAATATTAAATATGAAAGATAGTGGTAAATTCTATTATGGACAAAGAAATGATGTAATATTTGATGGAGGATATCCATATTTAGATTTAAAATTTTTTAGTGAGATTAATTAATAGATAAAATACAAAGGAAGGGATACTTATGATTACAATAGAGAATGAAATAAGAGATGAAGGATACGAGTATATAGCATGTATAGATGAGGTTGGTAGAGGCTGTTTAGCCGGGGATGTGGTTGCTTGTGCTGTTATAATGCCTAAAGACTTATTAATTGAAGGTGTAAATGATTCAAAGAAATTAACACCAAAGAAAAGGGACAAATTGTACGATATTATTATTGAAGAAGCTATAGCAGTAGGAGTAGGGTCCGTGGATAATAAGACTATAGATGAAATTAATATAAAAAAGAGTACATTTTTAGCCATGAAGAAGGCGATAGAGAATTTAAAAGACAAAGACGGCAATACTGTTAAGCCAGACTTCCTATTGATAGATGCAGAAAAATTAGATGTTAGATTACCTCAAAAGAGTGTGATTAAGGGTGATGAGAAATGTCACGGTATAGCAGCAGCTTCTATAATAGCTAAGGTCTATAGAGATAGACAATGTATTAAATGGGCTAAAGATTATGATGGATATGGTTTTGAAAGAAATAAAGGATACGGAACAAAGGAGCATAGAGAAGCACTTTTAGAGAAAGGGCCATCACCTATTCATAGAATGACTTTTTTAACAAAGATATTGAGCAAGAATAAGCAAATAAGTTTTTTAAAGTAGTATATGGAGGGCTAATGTGAAAATTAATAGTGTAAATTCCAATACAACTCAAAACACTTCAAACAATGGAATTAAGCTTGGTAAAGGTGACATTGTTAAAGGAAAAGTAATTTCTATTGATGGAGATAATGCTTTAATTGAATTAAAGGATGGTACACAATTAAGTGGGAAAGCATTAGTTCCAATGAATAAATTCCAAGGGAAAACTATAAGTCTTCTTGTAAGACAAGCTACAGATACTAAGCTAGTCTTTACACCAGTGGCTGGAGGGGTAGAAGACCAATCAGAAAAGAGTTTTGTTAGAAATATATTAAAGGAGATAGGACTAATAGATAGTGAAAAAGATCAAGAGATATTAAAAACTTTAGTCAAATATAAGATGCCAATTAATCAAGATAGCATAGATAGAGTTTCTATAGCCCTAGATAAGATAGAAGAACTCCTAAATATAAAAGAGGGAGAAAGTTTAGAACTTATTTCAAATAAAGGAAATCCATTAGATGAAGATGTTAGTAAATTGATTAAATCTTCAGTAAACGGATTGGAAGTTCAAGGCGGCTCTTTAAATAGTGATGAAATTACAGAATTAATCACTAAGACTCTAGAAAATATGAATATTAATAAGGAGATAGATAGCAATATAATAAAGGAAGTGACTTTCTTAGTAAAGAATAATGGAAAGGTATCAGTAAATAATCTAAAGTTTTTGTCGGATATAATATCAAATAAAGATTTCTTTGAAGGAGATTTACTAGAGTTAGTTCAGCAGATGGATGATGAGGGATATGATGTTAAAGATATTAAATTACAATTTTCCAAACTTCAGGAAGGAAAAATACTTAATTTTGATTCTTCTGATAAGGAAATTCTAAAAGAATCCATAAATAAATTAACAAAGCTTATAGATGATATCCAAAAGTCTGTTAACACTAATGAAAACAAATCTGATACTATATCAGATAAAATAAATAACCTAAATAGTAAGATTGACTTTTTAAATAATTTAAATGAAAATAGTACGTTCTTCTACATACCTTTAAAAATGAAAAAAGAAGATTTGCAAAAGAATCTTTTTGTATTAAATAAAAAGAAACGTTTTAATAAGGGAGATAAGGTAAGAATTTTTGTATCTTTGGATACAACTAATCTAGATAAGGTTAATGTAATGTTAGAGTCAAATAATAGTAAGTTAAAGATTGATTTTAATGTTAGGTCTAAGGCTATTGTAGAATTTATTGAGACTAGAATAAATGAATTGGGTCAAGTATTATCAGATAGTGGATATGATAATATAGATATTTCTATTAATACAAGAAAAGAGGATGATATAAACCCACTTGACTTAATTGCCGATGAAGAAGGACAAAATTATCTATTTGATGTAAGGGTGTGACTTTATGACAGCTGACCATGATAAAAAGAAAAGAATTAATAAAAAGAAACGAGAAGATGCTATAAAAAATAAAAAAGCAATAGCTTTACAGTATGATAAGTCAGACATTGCACCAAGGGTAATTGCAAGGGGAAAAGGATATGTTGCTGAAAACATGCTACAAAAGGGTAAGAATGAAAATGTTCAAATTCATGAAGATGAATTTTTAGCAAATAATTTAATAAATCTTGAATTAGGTCAAGAAATACCTGAAGAACTATATACAGCTGTAGCAGAAGTATTGGCTTTTGTTTACAACTTAGATAAGATTAAGGGTGAAAAATTTGAAGAATTCAAAGAAAAATAATAAATTAAAAGGAGATTATGGAGAAAAACTGGCAATGGAGTACCTTAATGATAATGACTATATAATAATTGAAAGAAACTTTAGAAACAGAATTGGAGAAATTGATATAATTGCCAAAAAAGATAATATTATAG
Source organism: Sporosalibacterium faouarense (assembly GCF_016765695.1). Lineage (GTDB taxonomy): Bacteria > Bacillota > Clostridia > Tissierellales > VENL01 > Sporosalibacterium > Sporosalibacterium faouarense. The sequence goes on from NZ_JAETGO010000094.1 coordinate 105,407, forward strand.
TTTTTATAGAAGTAAAATCAAGGAAAAATTCAAAGTATGGCTATGGTTATGAAGCTGTGAATAAAAGAAAACAAGATAAAATAATAAAACTAGCTAACTCTTATATAAATTTTAAAAATCTTAGAAGTTTTCAATTTAGATTTGATATCATTGAGGTGTATTTTGAGGACTGTAGGATAAATCATATTGAAAATGCATTTTGGGTCTAGTGCTTAAAAATATAATTTGTATTATTATATGAGGAAATTGTATGTTAAAACTTTGTATAAGATTATATCTCAAAAAGTATATTTAATTTGTAAACATTCAACCTTATCTACTAGCAGTATTGTAAAGACTTTAAAAGAAATGTCTAGTTTTTAATCTTTAAAACAAAACTTATAAATGTCCAATATAAATAGGAAAGAATTCTCCTTAATAAAAAAGCACAAAATCATAAGTTGAGATCTCGTGCTTTTCTGTCCATATAATTATGGAATCTTTCAAATAACATTCCAGCAATAAACCATGCTGGGAAATAATCAAGTCGAATGTATCCAAAAAAAGTATAGGCTGTACTGTTAGAATAATCCCAAGGACAATATCCAATTATTTTTTCAAGGAGAAATCCTGTGGAAAATTCAATAGCATAGATTAAGAAAACCCAGACAAATCCTCTAATTAAAAAATTTTCACTCCTTATCCTGTCATGAATGGGCTCGAAAAAAACAGCTAATCCATAAATAAAAAACATCCATAGATATGTTGTGCTAGTTAAAGCATAATTTCCTATAAGTAATGAACCCATGCCGGTCCAAAATATTTCAATTAAAAAACCTGTTAAACCATATATTACAAAACGTAATAGCATGTTCTTATTATTTTACTTAGCTAAAATAATATGCTATTATACATTAGATAGATTCATTCATGAATCTATATTTTAAAATGCTCAAATTGACTAATTTACTATTTCCCAGGCAATTTAAATAGCTACTTAATGATAAAATATAGCTGAAATTACCAAAGCAACTTATAGATAATTATCCATGAAATTGGAGTATTGTTAAAGAAAGCCTGCCTAGAAGTTTTCAGCTTTGAATTAGCATGATTTGATTAGTTAGCATTTCTTTATTATACTAATTGATTCATTGGAAGCAAAAGGATTACTATTTTCGATTATTATACTATTCAAGTTTATAGAAATAGGAATTGAAATTTTTGAAATTTAGAGGGATAGGAGTAGAGTAATATTAGCAACTCAACTAAATGACATACTTATAGAAAAAAGTAAATGTCATTTAGTTTAAAAAATTTCAAAGAAAAGAAATGTAATAAATATTATATTGAACTAAACATCTAGTTAATCCAGTAATAATTAATATAAACATTGTAAATATTATCTAAAGAATATATAATAACTTTAAGCAAGTTTGAGAGGAGAGGTTAAAATGAGTAAAAATCCAATAGTAACAATTGAGATGGAAAATGGTAATATAATTAAGGCGGAGCTATATCCAGAGGTTGCTCCTAATACAGTTAAGAATTTTATATCCTTAATTAATAAAGGACATTATGATGGGCTAATATTCCATAGAGTGATTCCTAATTTCATGATTCAAGGTGGATGCCCTGACGGTACTGGATCAGGTGGACCTGGGTATTCTATCAAAGGAGAATTCACAGAAAATGGTTTCAAAAATGATTTAAAACACACCCGTGGGGTATTATCTATGGCAAGGACAAATATTCCAAATTCAGCTGGATCGCAGTTCTTTATTATGGTAGCAGACTCTCCACATCTTGATGGAAAATATGCTTCATTTGGAAAAGCAATAGAGGGTATGGATGAGGTTGATAGAATTGTGAATTCAGATAGAGGACCAAGTGATAGACCTTTCGAAGATCAAAGAATGAAGAAGGTTACTGTTGATACATTTGGACAGGAATATGGTGAGGTAGAGAAAGTATAATAGTTGAGGAGATCCCAAATTGAAATTTTGCAAGATTATATCTTAATGACTTCGGTTTAAAGCCATTTTATTAATTAATTTTAATGGAAAGGTAATATCATAAGTCGCACATCTGATGTAATCATGTTAGAATGATTAAATTTTTAAATGTGAAATTTCCTCATTTAATAAACGGGGGTATTTGATGATAAATGATATAAAAGGTGTTATATTTGACTTAGATGGAACATTGATAGATTCCATGTGGGTATGGGAAGAAATAGATGTTGAATTTCTTGGTAAGCGTGGCTTAGAGCTCCCCGACGATTTGCAAAGAAAGATTGAGGGAATGAGTTTTACTGAAACTGCAGGATATTTTAAAGAAAGATTTAAGTTAAAGGAATCTATAGATGAAATTAAAGCTGAGTGGGATGAAATGACGTTACATTACTTTAATGAAAAAGTTGTTCTGAAAAAAGGAGTCAAAGATTTGCTTGAAGTGTTGAAGAGTAAGAATTTGAAAATTGGCATAGCTACAAGTAATACTAGAGAAAGAACAACAGATATACTTAAGAAATATAATCTTTTTCATTATTTTGATGCAATTAGAACCTCATGTGAGGTTGATAGAGGCAAACCATTCCCAGATGTATATCTACAGGCAGCTAAGGACTTAGGTTTAGACCCAAGTACATGTCTAGCCTTTGAAGATACTTATGCAGGCGTTTTAGCAGCTAAAAGAGCTGGAATGAAAGTATGTGCTGTTCATGATAAAGCATCTCTAGATTATAAATCACAAATATGTGAGGTAGCAGATCGTTATCTAGATAATATTAATGATATTGCATAGTTATTGATTAAGATAAGGGTGTAACAGTTTTATCAGTAGTATTAGATATGAGTAATAGATATAATTTGAAAATGAATAGTTATATTAATTCTGCTTATTCATGATTTTAATTAATTAAGGCAATATTTAATAAAAAAATAAATCTAAATTTCTTGAAGGATATTGAGGAGTGCTTTTGCACTCCTTTTTTTAATGTGACTAAGTTTGATCTATATTCTAAAATTATAGGAAACGAAGAGTTTTGCGAGAATTATGTAAATATTTGAAGGATATAGTTAGTATTTGGAGAAATAAGGTAATAGTAAAGATATTTATAATGAAAATTGAAAGTGAGGTATAGACATGGGATAAGGGTTGAAGAGATTAAAGGAAAAGAATTCTTGGTTTTTGTAACTGATGACTTTAAATTTGAGAAAGAAATAAGGAAAATATGTGGAGTTGGATGGAATTCGAAAGAAAAATGTTACATAGTACCAAGTAATGAGACTAATAAAGGCCTTCTAGTAAAAATCTTACCAGATGAAGATGTTACATGGATTAAACTACATCAAAAAGAAGGTATTAAGCCTACAACTGCAAAGTATAGTTTTAATATTTGGGTACGCAAATCATTAATTGATATGAAGAAGCAACTGATATTTAAAGGATTTTCTAATAAGACAATCAAAGCATACATTGGCCATTCAAGAAGATTTCTAGAATTCTATAATAATGAAGAATGTAACCCAACCAAAGAAGACCTTCAAAGATATATTTATAAGCTTTTAAGAGTAGAAAATGATAGTCATTCATATGTTAATCAAGCTTTTAGTTCATTAAAATTTCTTTTCGAAAATATTTTCTTAAAGGGTGAGATAATTAATACAATACCAAGACCTAAGAAAGAGAAGAAGCTTCCTAATGTATTGAGTGAAAAGGAAGTCTTAAGTATATTCAAGGAAACTAGTAATTTAAAACATAGGACTTTATTGATTTTAATATATTCAGCAGGACTAAGGGTTGGTGAAGTAGTCAGACTTAAGCTTAGTGATATTGACAGCAGTAGAATGATGATACATATCAATCAAGGGAAAGGAAGAAAAGATAGATATACAATGCTATCTGAAGAATGTCTTAAAGTATTGAGACAATATGCAAAAGAATACCAACCTGAAGAGTGGCTCTTTCCAGGTGGAAAAGAAAATTATCATTTAAGTGAAAGATCGGTACAAAGAGTATTTAAGAAATCCTGTGTAAAGGCAAAAATTAAGAAAAATGTTTCTGTACACTCTTTGCGACATTCATTTGCAACTCACCTACTTGAAAATGGAACAGATTTAAGATTTATTCAAGAATTATTGGGCCATAGCAGTCCTAAAACTACTGAAATTTATACACATGTTAGCAGAACCAAATTGAATAGAATAAAAAGTCCGTTAGATAGAATGTTAGAAGAAGATTGATTATACTTTAAACTTTGTAATATAATGTTAATAATGGAACATGATACAAGTAGTAATGCAGAAATTTTTGTGGAGATATTTTTTTAAAAGTGTTAGCGACAGATATTCGCAAATCAACTAATGTTTGAAGTATTACCGACATACAGTCGCAAAGCAAATGATATATATAATATTCGCGACATGCCGGTGTCGGTAATATTTACGTTATCGGAAATTATAATTAAAGATAGTTGCGACTTAAAGGATGGTTTAATGAAAAGAAAA
>NZ_JAETGO010000046.1 GCF_016765695.1 Sporosalibacterium faouarense
TCAGGTGGAGTGGAGTCTCCATCTGAAGCCCCGATGTTCTGCTTGAGCAGAACGAGTTCACTGGGTTATGAAGAGCATAAATAATCCAAGTAGTAGATTACGCAAGCTATTGATTCAAAATAAGTGTCTAAACATAGTTACTTGTAATAAATGTAATGGAACAGGACTAAGCCAACAAGCTATTCACACAACAGTTGAAGGGAAAACTATCACTGATTTAGAAAATATGTCTATTAGAGAATTACATGAATTTTTGAATAGATATAAAGATAAACTATATGATATAAGTTTACTTTCAGAAATACTTGTAAAGCTTAAATGTATGATAGATGTAGGTCTTTATCATTTAACACTTTGTAGACCAATACCATCTTTATCAGGTGGAGAAATACAGCGACTATTTCTTGCTACATTTGTAATAGCAGATATGGATTCTATTATATTTGTTTTCGATGAGCCGACAATTGGATTACACGAGATTGAAAAAATAAATCTCATTAGGATAATCAAAAATTTAGTGAACAAGGGAAATACAGTTGTTGTAGTAGAGCATGATAAAAGTTTTATTGAAACAGCTGATTATATTATAGATTTAGGTCCAGGGGCAGGTGTCATGGGTGGTGAACGTATTTTTCAAGGTAACTATAATGAATTTATGTCATGTAATCACTCCCAAACAGCCCCATTCCTATCAGGAGTTAAAGAAGTAGCAGTAAAAAAGAATCATAGAACTATTGATAGAGGGAAAGTATTAACAATTAAGAATGCTAATAAAAATAACCTTCAAAATCTTTCACTAGATATTCCTTTAGGAGTTATTGTAGGTGTAGCAGGGGTATCTGGAAGTGGTAAATCAAGCCTAATTACTCAAACTTTAGTACCTAATCTAAAAGAAATTTTAAAAAGGAAGTTTGTAAAGGATGTTAATGAGTACGATAACTACAAAAAATGTAACGATATTGTTATTACTGGATTTGAGAATATTAAAAAATGTATAGTAGTAGATCAAAGACCTATTGGAAGAAGTAAAACCTCTTGTCCAGCCACATATGTCGGTATATTAGATCGAATTAGAAATCTATTTGCTAATACTCCACAGGCTATGTCAAATGAATATACTGCGGGATTATTTAGTATAAATTCCCACGGAGGATGTGGTGTTTGTAATGGAGACGGTGTAGTTCAATATAATATTGGTTATGGAAATTTTATTGAACTTGAATGTAAGAGTTGTGGAGGCACTGGATTTGTTGAAGAGGCAATGGAAATAAAAATTTGTGGTAAAAATATAAGAGAAGTACTCGAAATGACTGTTTTAGAAGGCGTAGATTTTTTTCATAACATTGATGAAGTTACTTGTAATATGCTAAAAACTCTCAATAGAGTGGGTTTGGGATATATAAAATTAGGACAAAAGACAACAACGATTTCAGGTGGAGAAGCACAAAGAATAAAACTTGCAAAGGAACTTGCCAAGAATCAAGTCAAAAATAGTTTGTATATTATGGACGAACCAACAACTGGGTTATCATTCACAGATAGAGAAGATCTTATGACTTTAGTTCAAGAGCTTTGTGATGCTGGAAATACTATCATTATAACAGAGCATGATCCTGTTGTTCTTAGTAATTGTGACTACATTATTGAATTAGGGCCTGGAGGTGGCAATGATGGAGGTTATGTTATTGCAACAGGAACACCAAAAGAAATAAAAACAAATGATAAATCTATAATAGGTAGGTGGCTATATGAGTGATGAATGGCAGTTTTCTAAACCAGAAGATGAGAATATGAATAGTGAAATATTAGGTAATATTGACAATTATTTAAAGCAAAAGCGATATAGACTAGTAAATAGTATACTTGTAATAAAAAATGAGAAAATTGTTTTTGAGAAATATTATAAAAAATTTAATAAACATAGTCGGAATAATATAAAGTCAATATGGAAAAGTATTTTATCTATCGTTACTGGAATTTGTCTTGATCAGGGAGTTATAAAAAGTCTTGATGAACCTATTTACAAGTATTTAGAAGAATTTTCTCATAACAATCATATTTATCATAAAGCGATAACCATTAGAAATTTACTTACAATGACATCAGGTATATACTGGAACAATGGTATTCATTATAACTGTCCAATGATGACTCAAATGATGAAGGAAGATAATTGGTTAGAATATTTGTCGGATATAGCCGTAAAGGATTTTCCAGGTAGCAAGTTTACATATAAAGAGTGGGATGTTATTTTGCTTTCAGCTTTGATTAATAGAGCATCAGGAAGAACTACTTATGAAATTTGCAATAAATTTTTATATAAACCACTTAATATCAAAAGTGGAGATTGGTCACTTAGTCCAGATAATGTATCATATACAATAATGGAAGGTGAAGAAAATTCAGATTTATCTGCAAGAGATTTAGGGAAAATAGGTATACTGTTATTAAACAATGGAATATATAAAGATAATAGAATCGTATCCGAGGAATACTTGCGTCAGGCTACAAAATCTAGCCCAAAGAATTTAGAGTATGGATACCTTTTTTGGGTATCTAATATGGGATATAGTTGTCGTGGTTTTGGAGGTCAGGAGATTAATATATATCCAGAGCATAAAACAATAACAGTAATTCAAGCAACACCAACACCATTAAGTAAGGAATATAGCGATATTAATGAAGAAATAATAAAATCTATAACTTGTTCTTAATATGTAAATTAAATATTTCTATATGAAATCAGAAAGTTAATCACTTTTTATCAGAATATACAGTTTAAGACATCGGGGTTAAAGTGTTTTATATGTTCCCTTAAAATTAAATTTCAACGACATAATCCTTGACTTATATTATCCAAAAGTTTTATAATTTAAATGTATTAAAATAAAAGCTTTGAGGTGATTAGTTAAAATGATTATATAATCTTATCCCATTTTTAGCATTTACAGTAGTATAGGTAAGAGTGAACATATCTCTTAATGTATGGATATGTTATTTTGAGTTGGCTAAACTACTATAAGTTTTGGATAGGATTATAATTATGTCATATTTAACTTGTTTTTATAGAACACTATTATGCTATTCTTGATTCAGAATAGTTGTTTTGTGTTAATTATGTATATGATGATACCTATAACCTTTCCGAAACTTTTTAGTCGGAAAGGTTTTTTTGTTTTTTACAGACATGAAAGGATGATGAATATATGAATATAAAGATAAGTGAATATAATCTTCCAATAGAGAAATCGGGACCTTATGGAATTACTGTAGGACCTGATGGAGCTATATGGTTTGCTGAGGAAGTAAATAAAATCGGACAGTTAGTTTTTAAAAATATAAACTGATAAAGAAAAACATTAAAAAATGAAAGGAAGAGTATACCCGATGACAGGACCAGATAAGAAAAAGCTATATCCAAATGAGAATATAAAAACAGTTTGTTTTATAAGTAATTTACCTAAACGACCCAATGTAGAAATTGGAGAATATACTTATTATAGTGATAATAAAAAATCTCCTGAGAAATTTTATGATAACATAGAGCATCATTATGAATTTCTAGGAGATAAGCTAATCATAGGTAAATTTTGCGCAATAGCAGAGGGCATTAAATTCATTATGAATGGAGCAAATCATAGGATGGATGGCATAACAACCTACCCCTTTAATATCTTTGGAGGTGGTTGGGAAAAGGTCACTCCAACAGTAGAGCAGTTACCATTTAAGGGAGATACAGTGATTGGAAATGATGTATGGATAGGACAAAATGTAACTATCATGCCTGGAATAAAAGTAGGTGACGGGGCCATTATTGCTGCAAATGCAACTGTTGTTAAGAATATTGAGCCTTATACAATATATGGAGGAAATCCAGCTAGATTAATAAAGAAACGTTTTAGTAATGAAGTAATTGAAGCCTTATTAAAGCTTCAATGGTGGAACTGGGAAGAAGAAAAGATTTTTAATAACCTTAAAAAATTAACATCAAGCGAAGGGTTGGATGACCTAATATAAATGGTGATTGATATTTTGAAGAATAAACCCCACACAACGGGGCAGAAAATGTCGGATAGATAGTTTAAATTTCTGTTATTCTATTGATGAGAGGAGGTCATGCAAATGGATTCGCTTAAAAGAATGAATGAAGCATTAAGCTATATTGAAAAGAATCTTACGAATGATATTGATCTAAAAGAAGTTGCTAAGATAGCTTTATGTTCTCAGTATCATTTCCAAAGAATGTTTTCCTTCCTTGCTGGTGTTACTTTGTCGGAATATATTCGCCGAAGACGATTAACCCTTGCAGGTTTTGAGATTATTAATAGCAATATAAGGGTAATCGACGTTGCCATTAAATATGGATATAGTTCTCCAGACTCTTTTACAAGAGCATTTCAAAATATGCATGGTGTAACACCATCATTAGCCAGATATAAAGGAGAATCGCTAAAAGCATATCCACCAATGACCTTTCAATTATCAATTAAAGGAGGAAATGAAATGAACTATCGAATCGAAGAAAAAGAAGCATTTAGCATAGTTGGTATTCAGAAAAAAGTGCCTATTATTTTTAATGGAGTAAATCAAGAGATTGCATCAATGTGGAAAAGTTTAGATGGTGAAGTGATCAGTAAGCTTAAGGAATTGTCTAATGTAGATCCTATAGGATTGATTAGTGCATCTACAAACTTTTCAGAAGGTAGAATGGAAGAAAAGGGAGAGTTTGATCATTACATTGGTGTAGCAACAAATAATGAATGCCCAAGCGATTTAGAAGAACTTAGAGTTACAGCTTCGACATGGGCTGTATTTGAAGTGGTGGGGCCATTTCCAGAGACACTTCAGGATGTCTGGGGACGTATTTATTCTGAATGGTTTCCATCTTCAAATTATGAAATAGCAGAAGGACCAGAAATATTGTGGAACGAAAATCAGGATACAAGTTCATCAACTTTTAGAAGTGAAATACGGATACCTGTTGTTAAGAAGAAATAGAAGTTTAATGATACCTACTTCAGCCCTCGATATGTTTCCATGGAAACATATCGAGGGTTTATTTTTAAGTAAAAAATGATTCTAAAAATAGATAGGGTCTAGTTGACATAATGGATAAATTTGGTTATGTTTAGGTCTACGGAGCGTGGATTTTTTTTAAAAGCATATAGGTTTATACTAAAGATGAGGTGAACACAATGGATATAAAAAGAAGAAAAGAACTTTTGGAAGCTTATAAAAACAGACATCCTGAAATGGGCGTAATATCTTATCGCTGTAAAGAGACTGGCGAAGTATTCTTAGGAATCTCAAAAGATACAAAAGCAGACTTCAATAGCACAAATGTTAAATTAGCAGCGAACTGGCACCCTAATAAACGATTACAGGAACTATGGAATAAACTTGGCTCAGAAGGTTTCGAACTGTCAGTTGTTAAAGTATTAAAATATGATAATCCACAAGAGGATCATACTAAAAAATTAGAGAGTTTAAGAGAGCAGTGTTTAGCTACGGACCATAATGCAAGGAGGATATGGAAATGAAGGAAAAGATTGTTATGGTGTCAAAGGGCTATGATCGTGTAGACGGCAGAAAGGCCTATCACTCTGACATCAAACGTTTGACATTAGGTATGTCTATGATGGAAGAAAATAAAAAAATGCAGGTTGCAGCACAAATTTGGAAGCAGGCTAAAGATGGCGAATTGATTTTGGCTCAGGAGATACCTATCCATCAGATATTTGACTTGATAATCATTTTATCTAGGACATTACTTTACTTCAAGGAGGCTTATCGTCTTCCTCTTTTATATGACCCGGAAAAGCCAACCGTGGAACGTATTGGGATACAAGGAGATGTATTACCCGTAGAGGTTTGTATTGATAATCAAAATATCAATGAGGATATCAAAGTATTTACTCAGAGTTTGAACGATTTAGGAGAACTGATTGGGGAACGTCAACGGGTACTTAATCACATTTTAGAAGAATTGGAGTGTTATTAATATGAAACACAACTGTATTCTATCACCCACCAGACAGCTAAAAGAAGAGGAGCAATCCCATGTCTGGCAAAAGCCTCCCTCACATATTGAAAGTGAAGCAGAAAAACGTATATATCAAGAAGTAGTAAGGAACTGGAATCGCGGTGAAATGAAAATTAGTACAATTTTGCTTGAGGGCGATGCAGGTTCAGGAAAAACCCAGCTTGCTAAAGCTCTCTCTGCTGATTTTAACCTACCTTATACGAAAGTAACCTGTTTTGCAGATATGGATAAATCCGATGTGTTGGGTTCTATTCTCCCGGTACTGTCGGAAAAAGATGATAGATCAGATATTGTTGAATATCGCTATTATCCATCAGAAATTGTCCGTGCGTATGAAAATGGATGGCTTTTAGAGATTCAGGAACCTACAGTGATTAGGGATGCTGCTGTTTTAATGGCTCTAAATTCCGCATTAGAACCAGATGGCAGTCTAAACTTACCTACCCGTATTGTACATCGTCATCCTGATTTTATTGCTATTATAACGACAAACCGTGGCTATAATGGCTGCCGTCCTCTAAATGAAGCTTTGCGTGATAGAGTGCAACATGCAGAAAAGTTGGATTTACCATCTAAAGAGGTTATGATGGAACGGGCAAAAGCTAAGACTGGTTATCAATTTAAAAATGTCCTTTCTCTTTTAGCAGAAACAATTATGCTACTGGATGAGACAGCACGGTCTAACGCAATTAAAGGTGTGGCCGGGATGCGATCCTATTTCTTTTGGGTTGATGCCGTTCAAAGGGGTGCCTCAGTACAAAATACTCTATATCATAAGGTTCTTTATAAAATTACCACTGATCCACAGGAGCTTGCCATTTTAGAACAGGCACTAGCAAGCCATGGCTTGACAGATAAGCTTGTAGAACTTAATACTGTTTGTCATTCTCATTCAGATGGAGAAAATACTGAAGTAATGGAACTTAATATTTCTGAGGATGGAGAATTCTCTGCCGAAACAGATAAGGCTGACAAAAATGCAGTGCGTTTGAGAAAATCAGAAGACAGTGAGGGGCATTCGGATAGGAGCAGTGATAAAAATACTGATGTTTCAAGCAATGATAATGGAGAAAATGGCATTCCATTTTATCATGAGCTTGATAGATCCGATACAAAAGAGTTACAAAAAAAAGAATTTCGTAAACAGTTGAACAGGGAAGCACGACAAAGTGTCCTAGGCAGCTGTCATGAAGAAATTAAGCTTATTGTCCACCGCCCAGAAGCTACCGCTAAAAACAAAGAGGAGTATAACAATATAGCTGCTACTTTACTACCAGTCATTCGGGAACTAATCCGCAAAACTAACCCACTTTTAGAGCATGAAGTTTCAGCTGAATTTGCTAAATCTCAGCTTTATGGAACAAAATTTTGCGCGGATCAGGTCGCTTCTTTGGATTTCCGCGTATTTGCCAGCAAGCGTCCGCCTATGGAAGAGCCCTCTCTTGCAGTTGCTCTCAGGATTGACGAATCAGCGTCTATGTCAGCTTTCGGCCGATTAGATGCAGCAAAACAGGCAGCAGTCGCTTTATATGAATTCTGTACTGGATGTGGTATTCCGATAATGGTTTACGGTGATACAGCAGACCGCTCCAAGCTGGAACAAATGTCCATTAATGCATATGTCGACTTTGAAAGTAAAGACGCAGATGAAAAATATACTCTTATGAATATTCAGGCTCGTAGCAATAACCGAGATGGCATGGCATTACGTATTATTTCTGATAGATTGCTTAATGCACCACAAAAAACTAAATTGATAATCAGCATCAGTGATGGACAGCCTAAGGCTATGCCTGATTATACAGGTGAAAAAGCAGATTATGATATGAAAAATACTTTACAGGAATTTAGGCGTAAAGGCATCCAATTTCTTGCAGCGGCTATTGGTCAAGATAAAGAGGCTATTCGTAAACTTTACGGAGCTGAATTTACATTGGATATGACTGATCTAAAGCAGCTTCCATCAAGACTGGTACAAATAATCACAAGGTTTCTATAAGTATGTTATACTAAGCAGAAATGAGGTGAAAACATGGATTGTGTAAAAATAGGAAAATTGATAGCTAAGTTAAGAAAGGAAAAAAAGCTTACACAAAGAAATATCGCAGATGCATTGGGTATTCAAAGTAAAACGGTTTCAAAATGGGAATGTGGTTTAGGTTGTCCTGATCTATCGCTATGGCCGGAGCTTTCTGCTATTTTGGGTGTTGATATGAAACAGATGATGGAGGGCGAAATTGAGAAGAATAAGCCAGATAATGGAAATATTCACAAAGTACGTTTTTATGTCTGTCCTTCCTGTGGGAATATTCTGGTAAGCACAGGAAGTGCCTCTATCTTTTGTTGTGGAAGAAAATTGGAGCGTATCATACCTGTGGATACACTTAACGCACCTAAAATCACAGTAGAAGAAATGGACACGGACTACTTTATCACCTTTGACCATCCTATGACAAAAGAACATTATCTTTCTTTTGTTGCTTATGTTAAAAGTGACAGAGTAGTTTTGAATCGTTTATATCCAGAACAAAGTCCAACTTGTAGGTTTCCAATAACTACTGGTGGCAAACTATATGTTTATTGTATTAAACATGGTTTAGTGGAATATTTAGATAATCTATGATGATTAAAGCGGGCTTTACATTAAGATATTTAAGAAGTATTATAATAAATGAGAGATTTTGAAATTAAAAAGAATACACTATTTTAGCTAGACATGTGCTGGCAACTTTATCTTTATAATGCTGGTAATCTTGAGGAGTTAGATGCACTTTGGTTAAATGGAGAATTAATGAAAATGTAGCATAGATAGGTTATAGATGATTTTTACATGCACGTGTGCAAAACAGAGATGCCAATGAGATAAAGGTTATTAGTGATAAAATTAATAAAGTTGAAATAGAGCTAATATAAAAGGTAAAATAAAAAGAGAACTACATTTCAATAAGAAAATGTAGCTAAATATTAAAATCAAAGGCTTAAAGGGAAAAAGGAAAAAACTATTTTCCCATTTATCACCCGACAAATGTGGAGAGTGTTGTATCGAGGTCACAGAAGAATTAAGTAATGAGTAAAATTTATATAATTCATGTTTGGCAGAATGAAAATATGGATATTTGTATAAATTTCTTGACTCTGACACCGTGTCGCACTTTATAATCAAAATAAGGAAAAGAAATGAGGTTATGATATGGAGCTTAAAACAATCAGCAAGGTGTCAAGAGATTACGGAATTTCTACAAGGATGTTACGTTATTATGAACAAGCAGGATTAATTGAAAGTCTGCGTAAAGACGATTATGCTTACCGGGTTTATGACGAAAATGCCATTAGTCGTTTGCGGAAAATCATAGTCCTGCGTAAGCTGCGCGTTCCTGTCAAGCAAATTATAAGGATACTTAACAATTACGACGCGGCGGAAGTAGTGGAAATCTTCAGGCAAAACATAAGCGAAATAGACAGCGAAATCACTTCCCTGTCTACCGTTAAATCTATATTGACTCGTTTTGTTGAGGAAATCAATGAAAAAGCCGATGTTAATTTAAAACTTCTGGGAGACGAAGCTGTATTCTCTGTTATAAGATCTCTTTCTTTTTCTGATAATCAAATCAAAGGAAAGAAGGAGAATTTATCAATGGAAGAATTAAATAAAGCTAACGAAGAATTAATGAAACTGGAAGATAAGGATGTGCGGATCTTGTATCTTCCGCCTATGACTATAGCTGCTGCTTATGCTTCAGGAGAAGGCTGTGAAGGCAAAGCATTGGATATGGTAAATCAATTCACAAAAGAGAGCGGGTTATTAAAAATTAAACCCGACGCACGTAGTTTCGGTTTTGATTGCTCTCAAGGCTCCATAGAAATTGGTGAAAACTCACACGTATATGAAGTATGGGTGTCTGTTCCCGATAATATGGATATACCGTCACCTTTAGTAAGACGAAAGTTCAACGGGGGATTATATGCTGCTCATGTGTTAAGGACGTGGGATTTTCAGGATTGGAGACGACTTAAAGAATGGGTTGATGCAAGCGATAAATATGATAATGACTGGGGTTCTCCACGATGGGAATCGTCGGAAACAATCTTTGGACAAGGTTTTGAAGAAACTTTAAATTTTTATAACTTTGTTCAAAGTGGTCAAATGAAGGATTTGCAGCTTGATTTATTATTCCCTATTAAGGAGAATAAAAATGAAAAAGTATAATATCGGATCAATAATACCATTTGGTGGCTATAACTGGCGCATTCTTGACATAAAAAACAATGCGGCTTTGATTATAACCGAATGTATTATAGAACAGCGTGCTTATCATGATGCTTATAAGGATATAACATGGGCAGACTGCTCGTTAAGAAAATATCTTAACAGTGAATTTTATAATAAATTCGACGCAATTGATAAAGCAAGAATAATACCAGTATTAAACAAAAACCTCGACAATCAGTGGTATGGTTCAAAAGGTGGGGAAGATACGCAAGACAGAGTATTTTTATTAAGTCTAGAGGAAGCAGTGTGCAAATATTTCGGTGATAGCAGTTTAAAACTGCAAAATCCAGGAAAAAATCAAAGATATTGGTTTCAAAGAAAAGATGAAAACAACAGTAAGCGAATGGCAAGACTTGAGGCCAATAAAGAGAGTGTTTGGTGGTGGTGGCTTCGGTCCCCCGGTCGCGTTAATGTAAAAGCTGTGTACATCCACGGTGACGGTAATATAGGTATCCAAGGCAACAATATATTGAAAGGTAACATCAGCGATGGCAAATGTACAGGCGGTGTTCGTCCTGCTTTGTGGCTAAAGTTAGAGAAGAGCCACTTGACTATGAAAAGTTTATAAATTATGAAAATGAATTACTTAATTAAAAATGTTTCATCTAAACAAGAACTTAAAAAGACGTTTGATTTCTTTAAAATGATTTTTATAGGTATGCCTATTGTCGATAATCCAGAATATTCCCTTGCGAAATGGGAAGAGCGGATGAAAAATTACGGTGATCTGATGATATATGCAAGTTTAGACAGTGAAGTAATAGGTATTGTTTTTGGTAGGATTGATGATAACTGTAGTATCACAATTGGCCCGGTGGCCGTGCACGAAAATTATAGGGGTATTGGAATAGCAAAAGAGATGATCTTTTTGCTTGAGGAACGGGCCGTACATTACGGAGTTCATTCTATCACTCTTGGTGCAGTTGAATCTGCCGAAGGATTTTATAGTAAACTTGGGTATACAGGTTCATTGTTAGTACAATCTCAAATCCATAGCATAGAACAACTTCTTTCGTTAAACAATAGATATAAGGTTGAATTCACAAATATCTACGACGGCAAAGTTAGTCAGGTGTGCTTAGAGTTGTCAGAACCAGATAGATATTTACAGAAAGAATATGAGGTGGCTTTTCCAGGTTGCTATACCCAGATGATGTATCGGAAGAATATTGGAACTACAAGTTAAAATACTCATATACTAAGAATATTGAACATGTTCCTATCAAGTAAACAGTAGATAAAGGTAAGAATCATTATGATGTCAATCATTTAATTATGGTTGACGTCATTTTTTATTGTCTAGGAAAGCATAAAATCCTTAATATAATAAGTACGGGTGTAGCCTTTGGAATAAAGAGATAAAGATATTTATAATAAGTTATATCTATAGCTATGTACATTTTAAATTTCACGCTTTGAGAGGACAACTAATAAATTTTAGTGAATATTTGCACCAATCTATAGGGTTTTGTATAATAGTTTATATAGATAGGTAAAATTATGGAAGAGATACCACATCATAAGAAACATGTTAAGAATTTTGGGAAATTTGATGAATAAAAAAAATAAGAGAAGGTGCTAATATGAGTAAAATATATTTCATTAAAAATTCAGAAGCTGATTATAATGAACTTGGCAAAAATGCTTTGGAACTTTTGAAGAAAATAGTATCAGAAACTGAACATAGCTTTGAAAAAGAAGTACCTATAAAGGTTCATTTTGGTGAGAAAGGGAATAAAACTTTTATTCCAGCAGAATGCTACGATGAAACTATAAATTATCTGAAAGAAAAGGGAGTTTCTCCGTCCTATATCGAAACCAATGTATTATATAGAGGAGCAAGGACTACCACAGAGAAGCACATCGAGACAGCAAAAGCTCACGGTTTTACACAGATTCCAATTAGAATAGCAGATGGAGATATTGGAACAGAGTATGATGAAGTAGAGATATATAAGGAATATATTAATAAATGTAAAATAGGTAAGGGTTATGGGAAGTACAAACAATTTATTGTTATGAGTCATTTCAAAGGACATGTAGCAGCTGGGTTTGGTGGTGCTTTAAAGCAGCTAGCTATGGGATTTGCTGCTAGAGGAGGAAAGCTAGAACAGCATTCTGGGATATCCCCTGTAGTAGATGCTGAGAAATGCATATCATGTGGTATCTGTGTAGATAAATGTGATTTTAATGCTATCGAAAATCCAGATACTGCAATTATTGATGAGGGTAAATGCGTTGGATGTGCAGGATGTATTGCTGTCTGTCCTGAAGGTGCAATCCAAAATACCTGGGGAGGGGCTCATTTTCTTGAGAAACTTTCAGAGTATGCTTACGGAGCATCAAAAGATAAGGATATTATATACATTACTTTTGTTCACAATATTACAAAGGAATGTGATTGTGCTGGAACACATATGGAACCAATCGCAGATAATATCGGTATTCTTGCTGGCAAAGACCCCGTTGCTTTGGATACTGCGTGTCTAGACTTGGTTCAAAAAGATAGTGGAGAAAAACTTTTTGAGAAGGGTAGAGTATCTCTTGTACATGCAGAAAAAATAGGCTTGGGAACAATGGATTATGAACTTATTGAAATAAATAATATGTAAATTTATGACAACAAATACATATTTATAATCTGATATTTTTAAACTTTTAGATAAATGTTAAGGCAATTGAGTCATTAGAAGATTTATATGGGATTATTGTAAAAGTAGAATTTGATAACTATAAAACGTATATTCCTTTATGTGATTTAGACGATGAGGGTGAGCAAGGATTACATGATTATAGGGTTTAGTTTGCTAATAGATAATTAAATATTATAAAGATCATCTATCGGTGAAAGATTAGGTGTTTTAGCAAGAATATATCATAAATCTAGCTTAAATAAATACTAATAAAAAAGAGGGATGTAAAAATGAGAAAAGAGGCAACATTGGCACAATGGAAAAAATTATATGATGTAGCTATTGAGATTAAGAAGTTAAAACCCTGGGAATATCTATGGGACTTAGATATAGTAACCTTGATATTACCAGACAAGGAGGAACCTATTTATTGCAGCATAATGGGTAGAGGTGGAGAATGCTTTGCAATAGGTACTTATTTAGGTTTTAATGCAATACATGATTTTTATAAAATGGCTGATAGCAAAGATATTCCACCGGAACAAATGATTCGATATCAAGACAATAATGTCGTTATGTGTCATTTTGGGAGTAGAGATGAATTGTCTAAGCAAGAACTATCGCTAGTTAAAAATTTAGATTTAAAATTTCGTGGAAAAAATAATTGGATTTATTTTCATTCTTTTAATAAGGGATATGTTCCATATATGTTAGATGAAGACGAGGTGATTCAACATACAGAAGTCTTACAGCATCTATTTATGGCACTCAAAGCTTATATTGTAAATAAACTTCCAATAGATTTTGAAGATGGACATACATTACTTCGTAGATATGATCCAGAAAAAGAAATATGTATAAACCATCAAGCATCTATTCTTTTGCCTAAAAAAGAATACTTTGTGCCAGTTATACAAGATGACATATTAATATCTAAACTTAAAGCACAGAAAAAAAATAACGAAGACGTTGAAATAGATATAGCTTATTCAAATAAAGTGATTAAGGATAAAAAGTATGATCGACCAGTACAATCTAGGATTTGTATTCTAGCTGATCATAAAAGAGGTCTAGTAATGGATCAGTCTATGCTTTCTCCAGAAGCTGATGATATAGATGAAATGTTTGGTATTATAATTAATTATATTATGCAAAGAGGAAAACCGAGAACTATTTTTATAAGGGATGAATATATAATGTGTATTTTAAAAGATTTGTGTGAAACGCTTGGAATTAAACTAAAAATAAGAGGTAGGTTATCAGTGATTGACAACTTTATAAAAATGTTCATAAGTTTTAGGTTTTAGTATGACATCTAAGAAAATGTATAGAGAATTAGTATAGAGATAGTTGACCAAGCAATTAAGGAAGGCAGAGAGAACGCTTAAATCAATTCCATAAATAATGCAAAGTTTCACACTGATAAAGCTGAAGAAGTTATGGATTAGCTTAGAAAAGACTGTGACCAAGAGGTTTTAGATACAATTGTAAATATGTAACCATAAAGAGTTGTTTAGATGTCCTGTAATCCTTCAACTTTAGCTAGTGATTTGAAATACCTATATTAAAAAGAATAGAGACCCTTGGAAGTGGCTAACCTAAGCTGTTTTCAAGGGGTGTTTTTGTTTTATGGGATAAAGGTGGTGATAAACAGCTAATACCAATACTGTTCTTATAATCAGAATGAAATAATCATGCATTTTACTTAAAAAGATATTTTGAGCTCTTAAAAATTTACTTCTTTACAATCAATCTATTCTGTGTTACTATATACTAGTAATAAGTATTACTAAATAGTAAAGAGGCGATTTAATTGGAAAATATCACAGAAATGTTAAAAGGTGTACTGGAAGGCTGTGTTCTTGAAATTATCAGTCACAAAGAAACATACGGTTACGAAATTACACGGAAGTTGAATGCACTGGGATTTTCGGATGTTGTAGACGGTACAGTCTATACTATCTTGGTACGACTTGAGAGAAACAAGTTGGTAGAAACTACGAAAAAGCCATCTCATAAGGGACCACCGCGGAAATTTTTTAAACTCAACGATGCAGGTCGTGAGAAACTTCATAAATTCTGGGAAAAATGGGAATTTGTAGCGACTAAAATCAATCAATTGAAGGAGGAGATGTAATGAATTTCTGGGAGAAAGTCACAGGAAGTGACATGACTAAAGAAATAAAAAGTTTTGAATCGCGTGTTAAAAAGTTACCAACTGATTATCAAGTGGCATGGGAAAAAATTAAGGCTAATCTTTGGCCACACTCAGATTTGACCGGTCGCAACTTAATGCCAATTTTTGATGGTGTGCTTGGCTTGCTTGAAGAGACGGCTGCCGATGGTCAGAGTATACAAGAGGTGTTGGGTGACGATATAAAAGGATTCTGTTCAGCTCTTGCTGACGAAGAAGGAGCAAATTCTTTTCGCGATAAGTGGCGCAAACAACTTAATAATAACATAGCTAAAAAATTAGGTAAATAGGAGGTTAAAAATGAGGATACAAGATATTATCGAAGGTAAAAAACAGTGGCGAGCACATATGTCCCGGGTCAAAGGGCTCCCGAAAGATTATCAGATTGTTTATAAAGAGATTCAGAAATATCTCTTTAAGGTAGGTCCTGTTGAGCTAACCAACGGGATAGGTTTACTCTCGGGGATTATCGATCTTTTTGAAGAGGGCGTGGCTTTGGGAAAAAGCGTACTCGAAGTGACGGGTAGCGATGTAGCAGCTTTCTGCGACAATCTAATCAAAGATTCAAAAACTTATGCTGATATCTATCAAGAATCTGCTAACCAAGAAGTTAACAAGGCTATGAAAAAGTTTACAGATAAAATCAAGTAAAAAGAGATATCGGGATTGAAAAGCAATTGAAGTACAATGTCTGTGGCTGTCTCAAAGGTGGAGTACATTCAAAAGTTGTTTAATGTTTGTAAGCATCAAAGGGATAGTGATTAAAGAAACATCAAGTAAAGGGGTGGTAGAGTGTATAAATATGAGTGGATATTATGCCCGATTTGTGGTAATAAAACACGGGTCAAGATAGGTGCTGAAACGGTACTTGAAAACTTTCCACTATTTTGTCCCAAGTGTAAACAAGAAACGATAATCAATGTTAAAAGACTGAATATGTCAGTTATCAAAGAGCCAGACGCTAAGACGCAGAGCCGATAACCGTGAATTAAATCACAGTTGTCGGCTCTTTATTTATAGAGGAGGGAAAAAATGAAAAAAAATATCATAAAAATTAATGGAGTAAAGAAATCTTATAAAAATGTAAAGGTACTCAAAGGGGTAGACTTGCAAGTAGAGCAGGGAGGTATCTTTGCATTACTAGGTTCCAATGGGGCAGGAAAAACAACGATGATTAAAATCATGGCTACTTTAATTAAATCAGATGAAGGAAGTGTTGTAATCAATGGTTTTGATATTGAAAAAAATCCAGGGGACATTAGGAGTTCTATTAGTCTTACTGGTCAGTTTGCTGCTATTGATGAAATTTTAACTGGACGTGAAAATCTTCAAATGATAGCAAAGCTTAGACATCTTAAAAATCCAAATCAAGTAGCAGATGAGTTAATTAAACGTTTTGGTATGTCAGAGGCTGCAGACCGTAGGGTGGGTACTTACTCTGGAGGCATGAAAAGAAGAATTGATATTGCAATGAGCCTTGTAGGAAAACCAAAGATTATTTTCTTAGATGAGCCAACAACGGGTCTTGATCCAGAAGCACGCTTAGAAGTTTGGAAGATTATAAAAGAGTTATCAGCTGCAGGAACTACAGTATTTTTAACGACTCAATATTTAGAAGAAGCAGAACAACTTGCGGATAAAATTGCTATTCTTCATGGAAGGAAGATTATTGCTCAAGGCACACTAGGAGACTTGAAAAAATTATTTCCACCTGCAAAAGTAGAATATGTTGAAAAACAACCGACACTAGAAGAGATATTCCTAGCAATCATAGGCAAAAAGGAGGAAAATTAAATGGAATCTACAAATAAATATTTTTTTAAAGATATGAGTGTTATGTTTGGACGTTCTATGCGTCATATTTTTAGAAGTATGGATACAATTATTACAGTTTGTATTACACCAATTGCAATGATGTTATTATTTGTTTATGTATTTGGTGGTGCAATAGAAACGGGCACAGAAAATTATGTTAATTATCTATTGCCAGGTATAATGTTAATGGCTATTGGCAGCGGGATTGCATATGTGGCTTATCGTTTATTTATAGATAAAGAGCGTGGTATTTTTGAACGTTTTCACTCTATGCCAATTGCTCGTTCTACAGTATTATGGGGACATGTATTAACCTCATTAATTTCTAATGGAATTTCTGTAGTAGTGATTATAATTGTTGCATTATTATTGGGCTTCCGTTCCTCAGCAGGAATCTTAGAATGGTTAACTGTATTTGGGATTATTGGTATCTTTACTCTTGCTTTGACTTGGATTGCTGTAATTGCAGGACTTGCTGCTAAAACACCAGATGGTGCAGGCGCATTCTCTTACCCAATTATATTCTTACCATTTATCAGCTCTGCCTTTGTACCAACAGATACAATGCCTTCAGCAGTACGTGCCTTTGCAGAAAATCAACCTGTAACACCTATAGTAGAGGCTATTCGAAATCTATTAACAAATCAATCGGTAGGTAATGATATATGGACAGCACTGGCTTGGTGTATGGCAATAACAGTAGTAGCTTATATCTTTGCAATGAGGCTATACAAAAAAATATAAGATAGCTTTAT
Organism: Sporosalibacterium faouarense; assembly: GCF_016765695.1. Lineage (GTDB taxonomy): Bacteria > Bacillota > Clostridia > Tissierellales > VENL01 > Sporosalibacterium > Sporosalibacterium faouarense. The sequence goes on from NZ_JAETGO010000046.1 coordinate 17,711, forward strand.
ACAAGTGCATTTAAATTTTAAATTTAATGTTTTTAAGTGAATATTGAAGTAAGTTTTATTTTCCCTCAGACCTAGGTTTGAGGGAATTTTGATTTTGAACGTACAAATATTAATTTTACTAAACTAGTGTGTGATGTTTCAAAGAGGGTAGTGAATCAAAAGTTAAATATTAACAATATATAGCTTTTTTATTAAATTTATATAATATTTTATGAAAAAAGCATAATTAATATATTTATAGAATATAGTTTAAAAAGGCAAATCACAGAAAATTCACAATAATCTTGAAATATCTAATGCTAAAAGGTTATAGAATAATTATTTTTTTATGAAAAAATTACTTCGCAAGACATAATTAAAATAATTGAGAAAAATTACTGTGAAAATATATCCAAGATTACATCATTAATGAAAGAGGCATTGAAAGTTGCACATGGTCAGATATTTGTATTAAGTTTTTAAGTGCATAATTTAAAGAAATAAGGAATTAATATCTAAGGTTAAATCTAAGATATAGAGAATTATTAATAATGTTTTTTTTAGTAAGTTATCAATAAAAAAACAAACAAATAAGGGGGAAAATTTATGAAAAAATTTATTGCTTTACTGTTGGTAGTGCTTCTAATATTTTCACTTGTTGCTTGCGGCAATTCTGAAAAAGAAGAACAGCCTTCCAACTCTGAAACAGAAAATCAGCCTGACAATTCTGAAACAGAAGATCAGTCTGATAACTCTGAAGCAGAAAAACCTGAGAACACAAGACCATTTATAGCTGGAACAGCTGATTTTAGTGGTGACTTCCACCAAGGTTGGACGAACTCATCATACGATGTTAACATTAGACGATTAGTATGGGGATTCGGTTTAATGACTAACACTCCTCAGGGTGAGATTGTTGATTCTCCACTTGTTGAAAGCAAAACAATAAGTGACGACTTAACAGAATGGACATTTAAACTTAAAGATGGTGTTAAATTCCATAACGGTGAAGAATTAACTGCTAGTGATGTTAAATTCACATATGAGTTCTATATGGATAAAGAAGCTCTAGCTGCAACTGGTGGTACTTCATCAATGAGCGATTACATTGATGCAATAACTGTTGACGAAGAAGCTAACATCGTTACATTCAAGATGAAGAAAGTTATCTATACAACTGATGCCACTGTATTTCATGAAACGTGGATATTAGCAGAAGATACTATCGAAGATGGTGCTACTGCTGCAGGTCAAACTGTTCAAGAATACGTAAAAGCTAACATTAGTAACCCAATTGGTTACGGTCCATATAAATTTGTTGAGTACAAAGAGTCTGAATACGTAAGATTAGTAGTTAACCCAGATTACATTGGTAAAGCTCCAGCGATCAAAGAAATTATTGTTAGATATACACCAGCTGAAACTGAATTAGACCAATTGCTATTAGGTGAAGTTGACTTATTACCTCAACAAGTAGAGGCAGAAAAAATTGATCCTGTTAAAGCAGATGATAACTTTAGTACAAACAACTACTTCAGACATGGTGGAGGTACAATGGTATTACACACTGACTTTGAAGCCTTCCAATTGACTGAAGTACGTCAAGGATTTGCTTACGCATTTAATAGACCAAAACTTATAGAATTATACATGGGTGAATACGGTATTGCTTCTCAAGGCCCTTATTCTAAGAACCATTGGATGATGTTTGATGATGATGAAGAGGATCTAATAGGTACAGCTGCGGTTAGTAGATTCGAATCGTCATTAACAGATTACGATATTCTTGATGCACAAGGTGATTTTGATGAAGATGTAAATATTGCTAAAACCCATGAATTATTTGATGCTGCAGTTGCTAGAACTGATGGTGAATACGCTAACTTTACTGGTGATGCTGACAGTGGATATAAATGGAAGGGAGAACCTCTAAATATTAAGATTGCCGTAACTTCATTCTGGACAGATACTTATCACTTAGTATGGAATGATAAATACGTTTCAAAATTAGGTTTTGATGTTACAATAGTTGGTTTAGACTGGCCTGTTATGTATGGTCACTGGATAGGTGATACTGATGAAGAAAGACAGTATCATGCATATGTAGGTGGTATGAGTTATACAATTAAAGCTAACCCAAAAGCTGATTATGCGTCTGATAAAATTTTAGACTGGGGTCACCCATCAAATAACGGTCCTCGTTTCAGTGGTGGTTCGTCTTTAAGTCCACAAGAGTGGGATCAATTATTAGAAGACATCGAAAATGCTCATCCAATTACAGGTCGTGACGAATATAGGGAAAATTGGAGAGAATTTGTTAGAGTATTTAATAAAGAAGTACCAGTTATTCCAGTTTATTCTAACAATTATCATGACTTATATACTTCTGACTTAGAAAACTTTGATACTAATGCATTATGGCCATGGACGAGTGCTATTCTTGATGCAAACTGGAAGTAGTTTGATTATTTTAGTTTGATTAGTTTTAAGGCCACTATCTAATGATTAGATAGTGGTCTAATTTTAAAAGGTGAGGTGAGCTAATGGAAAACAAAGGAAGATCTAAAACGATCATTGAGATTATAACTCCATATGCTACTTATTTAGCTAAACGTTTGGTTTCACTAATCCCTGTATTATTGCTAATATCAGTAATAATTTATTTTTTAATTAGTATGATGCCTGGTGATCCTATTGTGGCTATGTTAGATCCAGAGAAAACGGCTACAATGACAACAGAGGAGAGAAATGATTATGTGGAGACGATGAGAGCTTTTATGGGTTATGATAAGCCACCAGTACAAAGATACTTTGTTTGGGTAAAAGACACTTTCCTTGAAGGTGAATTTGGATATTCTATTAGATTTAACAAACCAGTTAATCAGCTCATTGGAGGTTATATAGCACGCTCCTTTAAAGTAAATATTATTGGGTTTATTTTGGCATTTTTGATTTCTATCCCAATTGGAATTACAGCAGCAGTAAAGAAAAATAAGTTTTATGACAAAGTTGTTACTGTTCTTACAATTGTTGGAATTTCATTGCCGTCATTTTTCTTAGCGTTATTGTTAATATTGCTATTTGTTGTAATACTTAAGATACTACCATTCTCAGGGATGTCAGATCCTAGGGGAGTGATACCAGACTGGCATTATTTAGTTTTACCAGTAACAGTTGTTGTATTAACATCTTTAGCAAGTTTAACTAGATATGTTAGAGCTTCAATGATAGAAGTGTTAAAATCTGACTATGTTCGAACTGCAAGAGCAAAGGGACTAGTAGAAAAGGT
>NZ_JAETGO010000086.1 GCF_016765695.1 Sporosalibacterium faouarense
ATTGAAAAATTGAAATATAAATCCAATATTTCTTCTTCTAAAAATAGATAATTCTTTTTCTGGCAGGTCTACTATATTTCTATCATTTATATAGACTCTACCATTGCTAGGTGTATCAAGTCCTGCTAATAAATGCAGTAGCGTACTTTTACCAGAGCCACTGGGACCTACTACAGCAACAAACTCACCTTTTTCTATTTTTAGTTCTGCATCCTTTAATGCATGTACCTGAGTATCACCTTCTCCATATTTTTTATTTAACTCATAGACTTCTAAAATACTCAATACAATCCCCCCTATTTTATGTATAATATTTCCATTAGGTTTATTATATCAGAGATTTTTTTGAAAATTGTAAATATTAAATTTATTTAATGTTTATATATTCTTATATTTAATATAGATAATTAAAAGAAAATAATAATATTTAACCATATTTACAATAAAAATTATACCTAAAAAACTTAAATTTTATAATTATATGCCAGTAAATCTACTTTCTAAACTAACTAGATAAAAATATTATGATATAACGTTTTATTTCTAACTCACTACGAAGTGTCCGCATCCTCCAACACATGTGCTAGAGCAACTATCCATACACTCGGCATCACAAGTATCTTTGCATGTACCAATACAAAGTGAATCGCATCCTCCCATACACTGCTCAGGACATATATAGCCTTTTACATCATTTCTTGATTTGCTTTCTTTTCTGTTTAAAAATTGTCTCATTAATAATTCAACCCCTTTAATTTAATTAGAATTTATCTGAAATAATATTTAAGATATTTACTGGCATATAATAACCACAATTTATTAGTAAAAACAGCAATGATATATTAGCCTTTTAAAATTATTTTATTTGTATTAAAATCTATTTCCCATACTCCATTTTTTACTTTTTTCCAAGAATATTTTTCTGACTTTTCTCTCCACCAAGTTGATAAATTTTCTTTATTTTTAGTGTACTCTTCTTCTACTTTCTTCCTAAGCTTGTCCCTTTCCTTTTCATTTAACCCTTCATTCTCAAGTGTCAATGCAACTTCTTCTAACGCTATCTTTCTTTCAAACAATCTTAATATCTCGTATTTTTCTTCTTCTAATACTTCACCTACCAATTCTTTTTCCATTTCTATGCCTCCTTTTTGTTTCTTATAATCTTTTCTAATGGATCTAAATAATCAATTTTAGGAATTTTATCTACAGAAGATAAAAGTCTTCTCTCTATTAATCTCTGTTGCAATTCTCTAGTTATATTTCTTTCTATATGACTTATCACACATTGTATTTTAGAAGGTGTGTTTATTTCTTTAGTTAACTTCTCATTAAGAAATTTACATCTCATACAATGATAAGCATCACACTCTGAACAAATTGGAGCATTAGATAATTTGAATAAGTGGTCATTTTTTACCTTAATTCCAGTTTCTAAATCTCCAATATTGTTTTCAGGTTCATCAAAGTAAAAAGCTGGACATATGTATAACTTACCATTTGGTGCAAGAGCAATACTATTTACTCCTGCTTCACATCCATAGTGTTCATTTAAATTCAGCCTGTCAGTCAAGATATTAATTGATAGGTATGTTCCATTTTCATAAGACTCAATAACTAGCTGCGAAACTTGTCTGAGCTGATCTTCATATTCATTAATATCTTCTAACTCCCACTTTTCTACGTCCTGTAAAACAATGTTTATTCTTTTTTTACGATTAAGTTCTTCAATAAACTTATATATTTTAACAATATTTTTTTTAGAAATAAGTATTGTTGCAATATCACTACTGTTACTCGTGTCGGCAACTTCATTATTGTATATGGTGATATTATTTTTTGAAGAAGTTTTATCTTTAGAGTCTAATATAAATATATTATTAGGATAGTTTTCTTCTAAATTTCCATCTTGATTTCCTAAAAAAACAGGAGTATAGTGATTATCTCTAGCAAACTTAAGTCCTTTCTCAATTAATTTTTTACTCATACTTTCCTTAGTTTTAAAATTGTTTCTATAATTACAATGTGGCGTGATGCTATTCCCAGTAATAAACTGTAAATAATGCACTCCTAGTTTTTCTTCTCTTATCTCTCGTCTAGGAGATTTTTTACCAGTAGCTTCTTCGTATTTTTGCCAAAAATATTCACACGCTCTAACATTGGCTTTATGCATTTTACATAAATAAGTAGCTCTTTGATATACAGTATCTGTTTCAGCTACATCATAGTTAAATCCAGAGCACCATGCACAACCTGTTCCAACTTCACAGTTTATACACTCTTGACTACTTTGATTCTCAAGGTTCAGTCCCCAAAATCGTCTCTGCAAATCTTCGTTTATACCATGGTCTACATCTCCGATGCATAATCCCACTTTATTCATCAAAGTAAAATCTAAGAATCTAATACATGGGTAATATCTACCCTCGCAATCAACTGCTAGCATGTGACCTGCTCCACAAAAATTATCTTTCTTTAATTCTTTATCAAGAGGAAAACCAATTCTAGGATTAAAAAAACGAACCGAATAGTCGTTCCATAATTCATTATCTATTACATAATCTGCTAACTCCATTAACTGATTTTCAAATATTTCATCGTCTCCTTCTTCCCATATATCTTCAAAGACAACATTAGCAGATACCCATTTAATTCCTAAATTCCATAAACTAATTATGCTATCTTTTAAATGTGGCAAATCATCATGGGCAAAAGTGGCTTTTGTTTGAACATCTCCAAATTGTTCCATCCATAAAGGTACATTTTTAACTACATCATCATATGAACCTTTACCATTTGGATATACTCTTTGTAAATCATGCTTAACTCTATTCCCATCTACACTTATATTGACACTTATATGACCTTTATTCTTCCTAATGTATTTTTGTACCTTAGGTGTATTATAAAGTAACCCATTTGTAGAAAATGAAAATCTATAATTATTAAAACTAGGGTGGTCTAGAATCAACATTTGTTGTTTGATGTAATCACTTACTTTATCTATTAAATCAATTTCTAGAAATGGCTCTCCTCCTATAAAATCCCATACGATTGCATTATCTCTAAATTCTTCTCTGTCATTCAGAATATAATCAACCGCCTTTTTGGCCACTTCAAATGTCATTCTTTTTCTTTTATTCTTGTGCTCCATATAACAGTATTTACAAGCTAAATTACAGTCTTCTGTAACACAAAATGTTACACTCCTTGTTTTTTTTCCATTACCATTCCATTGAGGTGATAAATTCCCCATATTAGTACTATTTACTCCCATTGGTTACTCCCCCTTAATTGATTTTTATTAATTAAACCTAAAGCTTTAAAGTGATTTCTAATTGGTTCCGATTTTAAATTTGGATATATTTCCATTAATCTACAAATATGTCCAGTAATATATGCAGCTGCAAAGCTATTTCCCTTAACTAATTTATTTCTTAATAGTTCTTGACCATTAATATTGGCTAGATATATAGGTGCATAAAACACTTTATTTCTATAAAAGAATTTTTCTTTGTCGTGAAGATTTATTGCACCAGCTACTCTTATCACATTTTTGTCATTAGATGGATAACTATCATTCCCATTATTGCTCAGTGCGGTAACTACTATTATTCCTTTCCTTCTAGCCTTTTTCATCAATCTCTTTAATTTAAATTTATATCGTAATTTTTCTGTACCCAAACTAAGATGTATTATATCTGGATCTAATTTCATAGCTCTAATAAAAGAGCTAATTAGAATCCTTCCATCAGACAGTAATCTCTCATTAAGAATATTCATACTTATAAAATTGACACTTTTACATAAATCTTTAATGATCATGGCAATTATAGTACCATGTTCTGATGTTGTCTTTCTATCTTTTGATTCAATAATATTTGACCTACTATCTAATTTATACATTAAGTGTGATTCTACACTATCACCTAAGTCGCAAAACTCTGTATTAATCCCACTATCAATCAAAACTACCTTTATATTTTTTTTACTATGCTGTTTCATTTTTATCCGACCTATTCTCAGTATTATTTATGCTTAAATCAGATTCATATAGTCTCTGATATAAGTCGCAATGTTCCAACAAGTAATAATGATCCCCTTTATCTACTAGTCTTCCATTATTCATTACACATATTTCATCTGCATCTATTACAGTTGATAATCTATGTGCAATTATTACGACTGTTCTATTTAAAGATAAATTTTTAATTGCTTTCTTTATAAAATATTGCGACTCATTGTCCAAACTGGAAGTTGCTTCATCAAATAGAATAATTCTAGAATCCTTAAGTAACCCTCTTGCTATAGCTATCCTTTGTTTCTGCCCTCCAGAAAGATTAACACCATTTTCTCCTATAATTGTTTCATATTTATTGGGAAGGGCCATTATAAAATCATGTATGTATGCACATTTACACGCCTGAATTATTTCATTTTCACTTGCCTCCTTCTTAACCAACAAGAGATTTTCCTTAATTGACATATTAAATAGAAAAGGTTCTTGTCTTACAATAGAAATACAATCTCTTAAACTTTTTTCACTAAATTCATTTATTTCAATATCATTAACTAGAATTCTCCCTTGTTGAACTGGATAAAGTTTAAGTAATAAATTAAAAATAGTACTTTTCCCAGCCCCACTTCTACCTACAATGGCAATTGTCTCATTATGCTGTATGTGAAGACTAAAGTCATTGATTACCTTTTTCTCATTATTATAGGCAAAGCTAATATAATTAAATTTTATATCTCCCTTCTTCACATATACTTCTTTGTTTCCAAACCGCTCTGGTTTATATAAAACATCGTCTAATAAATCGAATATCCTCTCTAATGATGATAACAATCGTTGTAATATAGAGTTTAGTTGAGTTATATTTTTTAAGGAATTCGCAAATCTTGTTCCATATGATACTAAAATTACAAATTCTTCAATTGTTAACTCTCCTCTTGCCACTAAATTACCACTGACTAATAATAAAGCAATTGCTGACAAGAAAGACGAAAATCTAGCAAAAGAATTGGAAATCTCTGAAATCACATTAACACGTATAGTTTTTTCCTTAAGAGTGTGAGAAATATTATGGAATTTCTTTAATGCTTGTCCCTTTATGCCTAAACTTTTCAATTCTCTTATAGCAAACAATGACTGTTGCATAGTACTAAAATATAAATCACTTATTTCACGTAGTTCTTTATTTTTTTTTCTTAGTATTTTACCAAAATAATTAAAAATCAAATAAGATAAAGGAAATATAACAATTGATGTTAATGCAACTATTGCATTTATTTTAAGTATAATTATCCCTATAATGATTACATTTATTAAATCTATAATAGTATTTAAAAATTGATTCGTAATAATATTTGATATGACTCCAGTATCTCCATTAATTCTAGAAAGAAAATCTCCTATCCTCATCTCATCAAATGCTTTTACTGGAAGATTAATTACTTTCCTAAATAATTCAATCCTAATGTCATTAATTAAATTATTATTTACATTTGCAAATGTGCACTTTCTAATAAAATTTATTGCAATTTCTAAAATCTTTATTCCACTAAAAATTGCAATTATAGTAATTAAATAATCATATTTTTTATCCAAGAAACTTGTGGTAATCCTACCAATAATAAGAGGTTGAATAAGCCCAAGAGACATTCCTAAAATTATACATATAACTAAAAACGTAAACTTCCAAATATATGGCTTAACATATAATACAGAACGGATTATTAATTTCTTATCTCGCTTATTAAAAGCATTAAATTTCATATAATGATCTCCTTAATGTAACCCTCATTCTTGTTATAAAATTTTATTTACTCACTATTAAGTGTCTATCAGCTAAGAACCTATTAAAAGTTACTGACTCCTTTTTATTCTAAGTGTTTTGCATTATTATACAGTTACGTATAGGCGGCCTTTCATCTTCGCTCGCAAAAGAAAATACAGTAAATAGACAAAGTATCCAGATTATTATAATTGCAACTGAATACTTAAAAATTTTTTGAAAATAAAATTTTTTCACTATTCCCATCCCTTCCGTCAATTATTTTTACTATCTGGGTAAATTTAACTTACAATAATATTTTACATTCTATAACTTGTATGTTCAATAAGAAATCTTCGACTTATTCTCGATTATTTCTTTTGTATTCGACAAATATTTTACAATTGTCAAAAAAACATTTGCCTTCGTACTAAAAATTTGATATTATTTTAGGTAAATACGATTTACTTCATAGGAGAGATAAATTTATGAAAAAACTCACTTTGGGTGAAAAAGTAAGAAATGCTAGGTTAGAAAAAAACCTTACACAACAAGAGGTAGTAGAGGGTTTTATAACTCGAAATATGCTAAGTCAAATTGAGAATAATGTCGCTCGCCCTTCTTTTAAGACAATAGAATTTCTTTCAAAGCGATTAAATAAACCTCTATCATATTTTCTAGATGATTTATATGAGGATAAACTCCACAATGAAAAAAGTTGTAGATTAGCTTTTCAACACTCCTGTTTTTTAATAAAAAATGAAGAATATAAAAAATGTACTGATTACATAAATAAATTAATAGAGACTAATCAATGTGATTATGATGTTTATTATGCTAGACTATTATACAATCTTGCTAATTGTTATATAAACGTGGACAGTATCTCTACTTCATATAAATTATTAAAAGAATCCATAAATTTATTAATTAATTATGAAGACCATTACTATATGTCCAAATCATATTATGACCTTAGCTTTATATACCATACACGAAAACAATTTTCATATTCTGAGGATTGTCTAAACGAAGCAATATCTTTTTTAGATAAATCGCATGTAAATGATACGTTGCTTGAACTGAAACTATACTATAGTCTTGGATATGCATTATTCGAAGAACATAAGTATCATGAAGCGATTATTCAACTTCAACACTCACTTAAACTCTCTCAAAATTCCAAGTGTTACTACAATAATGGTAAAACTAATATGCTGTTAGGACTTATTTACAAACAGCTAAGAGATTTTAAAAATGCAATATATCATACTAAAAGGGCAATTCACTTTTTTAAATTTACTGAAGACTATTTCTTAATGGCTTCATGCCAAAAAAATCTAGGAAATATACTAATCTTAGACAATCAGCTTGAATCAGCTAATAATATTTTACATGAAGCTTTAGAGTATTTTTTAAAAAAAGATATACTAGATAAAGCTAGTGCAATAAAATCAGACTTGCTTAGTATTTTATTGAAAAAAGAAAAATTTGAAGATGCAATAAAATTCTTTAACACAATAGATATTACAACCCTTAGCCACTCTGATAAAAGCAGTTTGCTAAATAATGTTGGGAAATGTTATTTAGAGTTAAATGATTTTAATAAAGCTAATGCTTTCCTTGATCAAGCTTTTAAATTGGCAAAAGATACTAAAGATAACCACATAATATATAGTGTATATAATAATCTGGCAGATTATCATTCTAAAACCAATGATTTTCAAAGTGCTTATTCTTACTCAAGCAAAGCACAAGAGATTCTAAAACATATTTATAATTAATTTAATCATCAAATTTGTAATTAAAATAGTGGCGTATTAGTCACTTTTTTTATAAATTATTATTTATACTATCATTCTACCTTAATAATCAATCTAACATTTAAAGATTCATCTTTGTTAATACCTAATAAATTATATACTTAGATTTATATAAGATTATATATTTGAATAACAAATAAAACCCAGGCATAAACCTGAGTTCTATTAAGATCACTCTCTATTTATTTACTTAATTGAATCTATAATACTAATATCTACTATACGAAAGGAATCATCCTATTAAGAATACCATCTTCGGGAATTAAGTCTTGGATATCATATATTGGAATTAGGAAATATGGAAATCCAACATAGTATGGAGAAATTTCAACTTGTTGGAAGTATATTACTAAACCCTTATCTGCAATATAATAATCCTGATTTGGTTTTATTCCTTTAAACTCACCTAATAGTGGTATATCTCTTTCCTTAATTTGCTTTGCTATCATATCAGATAATACCTTTACATAGTCACTACCTTTTTTAAATAGTTCACTCAATTGATAGATTTCTCCAGTTCTAGTATCGGCAGTAAGAGATTTAACAATAGTTACTGGATGAGCACCGTGGAAATCCCCTAATCCGTTCAAAGTTAAACTTAGAACATTTCTTTGGTTATTTTTTATTTCATAAGACCCTGTTATATAAGTTATCATATCTGGCTGTCTAAGTTCTGCAATAAGCTTATACATCATATTTTGAATATTATAGTTGATGTGCTTTTGAACACTTGGATCTTCTAATCCATATACAAATGGATAATACATATTAACTGTTGGTGTAAAATAAGAATTGGTTTTAATATATACTGGCAATGTCAACATTTACTAACCTCCTTTATAAAAGCTTACTTATTAATAAATTATGCTTATTATCAAAAGAGGTTCAAAAAATCATTCTATATCTTTGCTCGTTCTAAGAAAATCTTATATATAATTAGATTCAAAGCGAGTACATATATTAATCCAATAAAGTAATATTGATTATAAGATAATAGTAATACATCACTGCCCCTTATTATACTACTTATAGCTTTAGCTGGCCAAAATCCAGGAGCAAAAGAAAATAGAAGTTCCTTCTTATCAATGAAGAATAAAGCTATTATTGGAAATATAATTATTGCTCCAGTTCCCTTCATTATTGCAAATCCCTCAATCTTATTTTTCGCCAATGCATTAATCAGTAAACCCGACATAGGCGATGCCAGTGAAGCTAATAGAGAAATTGCAATTATGGCTCCAGCTGAGAAACTCCAAATATCCGAGAACCACATTACAAATGCACATGCAACCCATGATAATATTAATCCCATTATAAGTCTAAAGGATAGAAACTGATGTATGGTTAAAGGAGTAACTTTTATAGATGTTAGTATTTTATCGTCCCTATCATCTAAAATCGAAAATCCAATTAGCGCTCCAAAGATTATAGGTGTCATCAATGTTAACACAACGACTATTATATCTGCATATTGTTCAATATTAAATCCACTATTCTTCGCAATATATGGCAAAAGAAATCTTCCTATTATGGCTAATATTATGGGGTAAAACAACATAAATTTCATTAGTGGATCTCTACTCCATTTTTTGAATTCACTTAATACAAAACTACTATTCATAATTAAACCCCACTTTCTTTAACAGCAAATTTATCGAACTTTTTCGATACAAAATAGTAAATTACTACTGATCCTAAAATCATGTAAGCTGTAGAGAGTAAAATACTCCAAATGTCAATCCCACCTGCCGATGACTTTAACAACACCATAGCACTTTTGCTTGGTATTATATAAAGGATTTTTCCTATTAACTCGCTCTTGATTATTCCAACTTCCTGTAATAAAACAGGGATCATAAATACAAAGCTATACTTTAACATTCCCATTAATAACCCTGTAAAATCCTTTGAATAATAAGTCAATATAAACCCTATTAAAGAGTGAAAAAAGCCAATTAATATCACTGCAGAAAAAATCCCTAAAACATTGATATCAATTTCTTTAAATATTCTAGCATAAGCATATAGAATTCCTAAAGTAATAATGTTTGATACAACATTTGAAAACACTTTTGCAAGTATATATTCATTTTTATTAATTGGTGATATCAATAATGATTTAAGAGTCCCTTCCTGTTTTTCAAAAAACATAGAAACTCCAACTAAAAGCATTGACATTGATGTTGCATCTAAAAATATTAGCAAAGGAAAAATATTACTTACATTTTCAATTTCAGTAAAATGTAGTACTCCTATCCAAATAATCGAAACTAATAAACTAGCTCCTAAGATATTATACTTTTTCATTCTTTGTATTTCACCAGTCAATAAGACAAGAAAATTATTCATCTTTTCCCACTCCTGTCACATTAATAAAGATATCATCAAGGGTAGTCTCCTTGCTATGAATAGTAATTATCTTTTTTTCTTTAATGATATTCAAAAATTCTTCATCTGCTCCTAAACTATCTAAATCAAATGATGCCTTTTCTGTACTTCCATCCTCTGCATATTCTAAATCTACAACTCTTTGACCATGCTTTAACTTAAGGTTCTTAGGTGAATCAATTTCTGCTATCTGACCATCGGCCAAGAAAGCTACTCTATCACATAATTCATCTACATCATTCATGAGGTGAGTTGTTAATAATACAGTTCCTCCATTATCCTTAAAATCTTTTATTATATCCTTAACCACCCTTGCATTCTTAGGGTCTAATCCGCTTGTGGGTTCATCTAAGAAAAGAACCTTAGGATTATTAAGAAGAGCCCTAACGAAGTTTAACCTTACCTTCATACCCTTTGAATACTCATTAACCTGTTTATCTTTATCCTCATAAAGTCCTACTTTTTTTAACAGTTCATCAGTATCAGCGTTAGATTTATATAGTTTTTTAAAGAAAGTTAGATTTTCGTTTGCTGTTAACTTTGAGAAATGTACTGGCATTTCAAAGCCAACTCCTATCTCTTGATAAAACTCTTTTTTGTATTCTTTTAAATCTTTATCCTTATACTTTATTTCTCCACTGTAATTATCAAGTAGCTTTGTCAAAATCTTTTGTGTTGTACTCTTTCCAACTCCACTAGGACCTAATAATCCAAAAATTTCTCCTTCCTTGATTTCAAATGTTAATCCCTTTAGAGTATCTACTTTGTTCTTTGGATATCTAAAAGTTAAATCCTTGACCTTAAACATTTTTTTACCCCCTTCATTTTGAGATGATTCATTAATTTACTGGTTTAGTTAAGAAATCTACTCTTTAATTTAAACTAATACAAAAAGATACCAAGTAAAATTAAAATTATTCCTAAAATAGTTGTTCCAATGCTAATCTGAGTAATAATTCTCCTATCCTCAACTAATGCTTTTGTAACAAAACTTCTAAACTTATTATAATTAAATAAAATTTGTGACACCTTTATAAGTGTGAGAGTTATTAATATACTTAATATTATTGATAAATGTACCTCAGTAGTTATTTCTTTATACCATGTAACTATAACTATAAAGATTGAGAATATCCCAACTCCCCATATCCATTTAGGTTTTTCCTCTGAATATGCCTTATTAAGTTCGAAATTGCTCCACTTTTCTGGTATTAAATGTATTAGTAACCTTACTCCAATCATTATTACCCCCCATACAATACTTAATATTTTAAAGTAATTCATTTTTAAATTCCCCCTCTCTAGTTTTATTACTCCTACATTGATACACCTTAGATTTACTTACTCAGAAACTAAGTTTCTTCAACGTTTTTTTATTCCGTTTCCAATGATATATAAAATCTTATCAGCTTTATCAAGAAATGCATCTATTCCTACTAATTCACCTCCTATACTTAATCCCTTAATAAAATCGTCAACCATTGCTATATTCATATTAAAAAACATAAAAGCCGCAGTTTCTATATCAACATCCTCACTTATATCTCCCTTTTCTTGACCTTTCTTTAAAATTTGATAGAAAAAATCATTTGATTTTCCTTCTAACTCTCCTAAAAATTCTTTCTTTACCTCATCACTTTCTTTTAAGAATTTATTTCCTATTGCAGCTAGTTTTGGATTATCCTTAGCAAACTTTATCCCTGATATATACAGTTCACCAATAATCTCTAGTGTTCCAAGATTATCTAAATTCCCCATGACATAATAAAGATATTTAAGCTTTTTATCACCAATAATATTTAGTATATATTTATAAAAGTCCTTAATATCACTAAAATACTGATAAAAACTTCCCCTAGGTATACCTGCATTTTTAATAATTTTAGATACACTAGAATTTTTTATTGATTGTTGAGAAAATTCATCTATAGCAGCATTAAGAATTCTTTCCCTTTTTTCTTCTGGTAAATTAAAAAATGTTTCTGTAGGCAATTGTATCGATCCCTTTCTTTTACATTTTATATTCTGTATTTTTAAAGTCCCTTTTATAATTAATTTCTATCATTAACTTATTGAATCATATTTCTTCACTTTAGTTAAACTTTTAAACAATAATATGACATCGGTGTCATATTGTATGTTTTTATTATATGACACCGGTGTCATATAGTCAATACTTTTTTTATTTATTAATTTTACTACTATGTATAATATAAAAGCTATTGCCTATATAGTCTATTTTTTCAACATCTATACCTACTTGCTTCAAGCTATCTTTAACTTTATCCACTTCTTTTCTTATCTGGATAGGCGGTCCCATTTCTTCTTCTACTTTATTCCAATCTAAAATTATCAGTCGTCCTTGGTCTCTTAATATTCTTTTACTTTCATTTAAAAATTTTTTTGGATCATCTAATTCATGAAATACAGTAGAAGTAAATACTATATCTGTAGAATTATCTGGTATTTTAAAGTTATTTTCATTTGATAAAATCGTTTCAACATTCTTTATTTCTTCTTCTTCTAACCTTCTATCTGTTTCATCTATCATTTCTTTACTTATATCTATAGCATATACTTTATTATTCTCAGCAATTGACTTTGCCATTGGAATAGTAAAATATCCTATACCACAACCTATATCTGCAATATCAACACCTTCTTTAATTCCTATTCTATTAATCACCTCTTCTGGTGGTAGTACCTTCCTTCTCAATGGATTATCTAATTTTTTCATGTTTTTTGGTTTAAATTTCTTCCCCATTATAATTCACTCCTTGTATTATGCTTATTTCATAACTTTTTTCTTTTCACAGATAATATACCCTTATAAGTTATAAAAATTAAACATATATTTTATTAATCACCAAGAAATTGAATATTTATAAGATAGCCATATTTTATATGATTAAATGCCAAATATGAGGAACATATCTTTAGCAAATAAATTTATCTTTTAATATTAGCAGTAACTTTCTTTTACTCTTTAAAATAGTATAAATTAGAAAATCTAAAAAATATGAAAGGAGTGATAGATATGCTTTACTGTTATGGCGAAAAATCAACTCTTAGGATGCTAGATGAAATCGTTTTTTGGAAACGCCAAGAGGAGGAACATACTGTTGTAATTCGTAATTTAACTAGAGATTTAGAGGAAGAATACATTATCTCCTTAGAGAGTTGGGAGCAGGCCTTTGCTCAATCCGAAGGTTTGGCTGCCAGATATGTGGAAGCGATAATAAGGGCCCATTATAACATAGACTCTAATCTCAGAGGACAGATTTATCAGTTCATAAACTTTTCTTTAAATCAAAGTAAGAAATTCATTCAATTTTTAAATACCTTAACCAAAGAAAGTACTGCAATTAAAAATAACCAAACTGCAATTGTTGTAATAAATCACATTCGTAGAGAGTCAGATTATTTCATTGGAATTACTAAGGCTTTCTTAGAAATATAAAAAATTCTTTTACTATTAATTTAAAATAAAAAAACCCTATCTAGGGTTTTTATCTTTTAAACCTAATATACATTTATATAGCTTCTTCAATCCTTCTGATAACTACTTAGCAATTGCTGATAAATTACTATAATTACTTTTTTTACTTCCTATTTCAACTTTTGATTTATCATTCATATTTTTCATAATCTTTAATATTACTTGATCAGTGATACTCATACCCTCTACAGATAGAACCCTTAAATTTCTTATGGTCTCTTCAGCTGAGTCTCCAACAATACCATTCCTTGAAGGAATTACACTATCACTCAAAGCCAACAGGGCAGATTGAATAGCTGTAGATGCAGATGTTGCTAGCTTTAATGCACATCCTGGCTTTGCTCCATCGCATATCATACCACTTGTATTTCCTATCATATTCATTATAACACCATCAATTTGACTTTCATCAGCTCCCATAAGCCATGCAATAGCTACTGCTGCTCCTGTTCCAGCGGCTACTCCACAACCACATATTGCTGACAACCTATCAATATAATACTTAATATAGCTATTAATTATATGACTTATAGCTAATGCTCTAGCTAATTTTTCATCTGTTACATGGTATTTCTTTCTATAGGCTGCTATTGGTAAAATTGTTGTTAACCCATTATTTCCACTTCCATTACTACTCATCACTGGCATACTGACTCCAGACATTCTTGCATCAGATGCAGCAGCAGTTAACATCATTGCACAATTCATAAGGTCATATGATAAAATTCCATCCTTCATATTTTTATAAAAGCTATACCCTACTCCCATTCCTGCTTTTTCTTTAAGACCAGCTTGAGCTATTTTCTCATTCATTTCTAAACCCTCTAACATAAATTCTATTTTTTCAAAAGGTATGCCTTCTATGGTATTAATAATTTGTCCAATTTCTAAATTATATAACTGATCATTATCGCAACTACAATCTACTTCATCTTTCATTTCAAGAATCACATCACCGTATTTTTCTATATAAAAAAATTTATTATGTTTTTCTTTAATTATAGTTCTTGCAATTCCTTTATTAGTTTTAATTTTAACTTCAATATATATTTTTTCATTAGTATTTTTAATATCTAATTTTAGTTTGCCACTTTCTAAAAGTTTCTCTGCTCTATACACATCATTTTCTTCTATCCCATCTAAAATCCTTAATTCTTTTCTGCTTTCTCCACCTACTATTCCAAGTGCTGAAGCTATATGAAGACCTACTTTGTCAGTACTAGGTATTCCTACTGATAATCCATTCTTATAAATATTAGGACTAACAAATATCTCAATTTTATCGATTACATCATCAACCACTAATTCCCTACATTTAGCACAAGCTAAAGCTACTGCTACCGGCTCTGTACATCCCATTGCTGGCACAACCTCAGACTTTAAAGTTTGAATAATTAAATTTTCTAATCCCATCTATTACACCCCTTTAAATTATCACTATAAATTAATAATGCAAATTCAGTGCCAATCTAGGATGCAGTACCTTACACAAACAAATTTTGCTTTTCTCAAAATGAGACAAATGAAATATAAACAAAGTCTCAAAATGAGAAATTAGTATCATTTTGAGACTTTGTTTATTTAATCCCATATTCTTTAATTTTTCTATATAGAGTTGCTCTACCTATACCTAATGCATTAGATGCTTTTTCCATAGATTTCTTGGTATCTCCATAATATTTTAACGCCTTTTCTATTTCATGTTTTTCCAGCTCTTTAATAGACTTAATTTGCGTAATAGACTTATCAATTTTTAATGAATTATCTTTTCTTAAACGATTAGGTAAATGCTCTTCTTTTATAATATTTTCATTACACATACTAACAGCATATTCCATCGTATTCTCCAGCTCTCTTACATTTCCTGGCCAATCATACTCTTTTAACCTAAATAATAATGCCTCATCTATATCATCAATTTCTTTCTCTAATTTATTACTACATTTCTTTAGCAAATATTTTACAAGCACATCTATATCATCTTTTCTATCTTTTAAAGGAGGTATATTAAGAGGTATGACATTAAGTCTATAAAACAAATCTTCTCTAAACTCACCATCTGATACTTTTTGCTCCAAATCCTTATTGGTAGCAGCAACAACTCTCACATCAACTGGTATAAAGTCTTTTCCTCCCACCTTTTCTATTGCTTTATCTTGAAGTACTCTTAAAAGCTTAGCTTGAAGATGAATAGGCATATCTCCAATTTCGTCAAGAAAAATTGTCCCTTCATTGGCGAGCTCAAATTTACCTGCCTTGCCTCCACGTTTAGCTCCTGTAAATGCGCCGTCTTCATAACCAAATAGTTCACTCTCTAATAACTGTTCAGGAATAGCGGCACAGTTTATAGGAATGAAAGGCTTATTTGATCTATTACTGTGATAATGGATTGCCCTTGCAAATAATTCCTTTCCAGTACCACTCTCTCCTTGAATAAAAACAGTAGAAGTAGATTTAGCAGCCTTCTCTGCTTCTATCTTTACTTTCTCTATACATTTACTATTCCCTATTATACTATCTAAGCTTGTAATAATTGTACTATTGGTAATATTATTAACAGTATTAAGTACATCAGAGATATTATTAAACATAAATACTATCCCTAGATTTTCTTCTCCTACTCTTATAGGACTTGTATTAAAAACTCCTCTAAAGGAGTGATTTAAGCTTTTATATGTAAATTCCCTATTCTTTACTCCTTTTTTATCTCTAATTAAAGAACTTAAATTATAATTTCCTATTAAGTTTTTTATGTTAGTATTTGAAATTTCACTATCTTCTATGGCAAAAAGCTCCAAAGCCTTCTTATTTAGTCTTAATATATCTCCTTTACAGTTAACTGCAATAATTCCTGTATCTACTGAATTTAATACAACTTCTATTTCTTTAGCTAAAAGCTTAATTTTTTCAGTATTCTCTCTCTCTAATAATTTTGACGATATTAAATCAGCCATTCTATTTAAAAACTTCATGAGATTACTTTTATTATTAATAATAGCTTGACGTTGTTTCTCTTCAAAAGCTATTAATCCAATTACTCCAGCTATTTTCCCACTTGCATTTATTGGACAACATACTTCTGCATATTCTTTGCAATTAGTCATTCCTTTACATTTCAGGCAGGCAGAGTGACTTCCTGGATCTTCGATGATAAAGCTCTCTCCCCTACGAAGAGCAAATCCGAATGCGGAATCTTCACTTACAGCTTCTCCTACCCTATTTTTATACTTTCCAGTTCCCGCTATTCTTCTAAATTTATCATCTACTATAGTTACATCAACCATAATTACGCTAGAAATAGCTTCAGATATATTCTGTACACTAGATTCTATTTTGATTAAATCCATTATTATCATCCTCTTTTCTGCGAAACTTCTTTACTCATCTTTATTTTAACATTTTTCTAACATAAATAAAATAACACAAAAAATAAAAGTCTCCCTACCTAATAAAGTAGAAAGACTTTTACTAATAAATATATTATTTCCCAGATATAGTAACTCCAGATACTGATATCCAAGGCAATATAGCAGTTCCAAAGTCAACATATTCTTTAGATATTCCATTTATATTTTTAAATACATCGCATAGATTACTAGAAATCATAGTTTCAGTAATAGGATACTTGATTTCTCCATTTTCAATATAAAAACTATTCTTGGCAACTCCAGAAAAATCTCCATAAGGACTTGGGTTCCCACCAGAAAATCTAGATACTAGTAGACCTTTATCTATATTTTTAATTAACTCTTTTAGTTCTTCATCACCAGTATCAACTATGTAAGCACCACCAACATTTTTTGACCTAGTTAAATTAGTTTTATTAGCACCATATTGACTAAGTAAGAAACTCTTAAGAACACCATTCTTTATTAAAGTTAAGTTTTCAGCTTCAAAACCATCTGGTGTAATGAAGTATCCCTTGCTTATTCCCTCATCTACTGGATTAGTCCTTAATGTCAGCTTATTACTTGCAACTTGTTCGTTTATTTTATCCTTAAATCTACTTGTTCCTGAAATAAGTGCTGAATCACTTAGGAAAATCCCATTATAGTAGGATATAAATCCTTCTAGGCAATCTGGCGTTATTATTATATCTCCAACAAACTTACCTTCTAACGGTTTAGCATTTAGCTGTTCTACAGATTCTTCTAACAAATAAGCAATAGAACTACAATCCATTAACTCTCTTTCCAAATCTTTTAATGAAAAGGCAGTATAATTGAATGAAGTTGTCTTTTCACCATCCTTAGAAGAGAACATTGTTGTAAAGTCATAGGTTCCAGTAGTTGATCTAAAATCCACTTCATTTGAGTTCATTAAATATCTTTCTATTCTATTAAACTCTATAATCACCTGTTCAAGATTAACCTTTGGAAATTTAGTTTTTACTTTCTCTATAAAATTCTTTAATTGTGTATACATTTTATCTAAATCAATTTCCTTATCTCCTGATTTAAAGGTTTTAGCTTCTTGGTGATCTGCAATATCATAAGCTTCATCTATTTCAGATGTTTCCAATATTTTCAAAACATTTTCTATTGCTTTATCAATTGACTCAGTGTCAACTTTGCTTATTGAAATCTCACCCTTACGATTATCCTTTATGGCTATAACTTTTAAATTAGTATCTAAAGTAGTTCTTAATAACGAAACTTCTCCACCATCAACGTTAAGCTCATACTTTTTACTATTAGTTAACCAGGTTTGAGATTTATCAACTCCTGCTTCTGACAGGGAGTTAATGCAATATCTTAGTGTATCCTTTACATTCATATTATCTACCCCCCAGATTAATTTTACTCTTAATTGCTGGTCCTCCCATACCTACAGTTATCATCTGCTTTTTGCCACAGAATCCCCCTGCTGACCAGTTCATTTCATCAGAAACCATGGATACACTTTCCAATACGTCAAAGGCTATTCCTGAAATTGTTGTATCCTTTATTGCTCTACCTATCTTACCATTCTTTATTTCATATCCAAGGGTTACTCCAAACATAAATTCACTTGTTGTATCCGCTTGACCATTACTAGGTTGAATTAGATAATATCCATCTTCAATTGAGGATATCATTTCATCGATACTACTTTTGCCAGGTACAATTGCTGTATTTCTCATTCGTATAAGTGGCTCATCAAAGTATTGATAAGCCCTTGCATTTCCAGTTGGAGAAACATTAAAGTGTTGGGCCGATTCTTTATTATGCATAAAGCTTTTTAAAACACCATCTTCTATAATTACAACATCCTTTGCATCAGTTCCTTCGTCATCAATATAGACTGGTACAGGGCACATTTTTCCATCGTACTCATTTGCATAATCAACCAAGCTTATTAATGGACTGGCAACTTTCTTCCCTAAGTAATCTCCTGCTACTGAGCCTCCAAGAACTAAATCTGCTTCTACTGTGTGTCCAATAGCTTCATGGGCTAAAATTCCTGCAAGCTTAGCATCAAGTATGCATTCCTTAACTCCAGCTTCAGCATATATAGCCTCTGCTTTTTTTAGTAGATGATTATATGTTTTATCAATCTCTTCATATAGATTTCTAGGAGAATCAAAATTATCTTCAAATTGTCCTAATCCTCCAAATGGAACAGTTATTCTTACTGGTTCTCCATTTTTTTCTAAGATCAAAGCTATATAAACTATTGACCTAGGTAACATAGAGAATAAAGAAGCTCCGTCAGAGGTTAAAATCTTTTTCTCCATATCTAGACACTGCATATGAACTTCTCTATTACTAAGCTTAGGATATTTATTTACTATGTAAGAATCTACCTCTTTAATATATTCCATAATTTGTTTCTGAGTAAATTTAGTTTTTTTAGTTGTTAAATCCATTTCAAAGCTTGGATTTGATGGTTGAAATGTTGATTTTGTTTTATTCTCCTTTGACTGTAAAAAATTAGCGTTATAGCTAGCCTGCTCTATTGATTTTTTTATACCATCGGAATTAAAACTTGGAATAGATGAAAAACCCCAGTAACCTTTGTTATTTACTCTAACACTTACTCCCCCTGTAGATTTCTTAGTATTTCTAACTAAATTCCCTTTAATTAATGAAATATTAAGTTCTCTATTTTCTTGTACTCTTAGTTCTGTATATTGCTTAAATAAATCAGAATGCACCTTTAAATTGTGATTTTTTAACACCTACATTCCCCCTTTCTATATGTACAATTATACCATTTCATGCATATTAAGTAAATTGATGGTAATATATGTATGATTGAATACATTTTCTCACACCAAAAAAAAGAACCTACTTTGATAGGCAATTGTAAGTCCCCATTTACCTATCAAAATAAGTTCTGTTATTCTTTATCAAATTCATTTTTAGCAATTTCATATAAAAATTCTCCTAGCATATAAAACTCCTAATTTAGAATATTGTAAGTCTATAATTAAAAGTAATGAAAGGTAATATTGCAAAAACAAAAATAAGTATAATCAAAGGATGTGTATTAATAGTTACCTTACACTTTCTTATCCCTTAATTATACTTATTTACTATAGACTTTAAAAAGTCAGACTTTATATTTTCCCCTGATCTTTTAAGTGCAAATAAAAACAATATACAGAAATTGAAAGTAATACAATACTAAATAAATAGAAACTAGGATTGTACTTCGCTGAGTGTGTGCTTTTTAACCCGTATAGATATATTATCATCCAAAAGGAGCAACACAAAGATATAATAGAACTTAAAAGATTCATGGTAACTCCCCCCCATGATTACATCATAATTTGTCCCAATTATAACATATAATACAGTGGCTCACAACCATAATATACCATATTGCGTAAACTCATTTATGTTATTTTTCTAATTCTATTCTTGAAAAACTATCCAAAACTAATAATGCTCTTAATGTTAATACTCCTATCCATTCATTCCAAGCATTATCCATATCAGAGTTATAAAATTTGCTTCCCCAAGATGGAAGTATTGCATTCTTTTCTTCTAATATTTCAATCAAATAATTAAGGTTTTCCTCAATATATATATCATCAATCCCAAAAGTATTTTCAGGATCTTTTATAAAATCAAGAGGTCTTGCTACATATTGATTTGACCATTCTTTGGAATCTAAACTAACTAGTTCACCTAAAGCTATTTTTAGCTTATCATAAAATCTTGCTGATAATTCTAATGGCAGAATTTTATATAACCTAATATAGCAGTATATTTCATGGAAGGATTGAAATTGATCTTTTTGATTTAAATAATCAATTGAATAATCAACTAATTTATCTGCGTTTAATTTAGCTAAATGCTCTCTATAATTATATAAATATCCAATGATTTCTGCCGAAGGGTTTCCCCAGTGATTATCAATGGGACATTCTCCAGTATCCTCATTAACATGCCACCACGGCGTATGAGGATAGTCATTTACTTTTTGGGGAATAGCCAACCATCCATTTCTTTCTGAAATAAATACTTTTTCCAAATAATCTAATCCTTTTATTATCATCTCCTTAGCTTCAATATTATCATCAAATTTTATTAAATGTTGAAATGCAATTGATGTTGCCATTGGTGATGAACTTGGTAATCTAAAGTCTGGTTCTAAATTATTTCCAAATCCTCCATCTTCATTCTGAAATTTCTTAAGCTCATTGATTATCTTATCTTCGTCTTTTTTAAAGAAATGACTTTGAAAAACAAAAAAATCTATAGGTCTTCCCTTTTCTTTGATTACGTTACTAGCTTTTAAAAAAGTTTCTTTACTAAGTATTTGCATTTAATCACCCCAACCTTAATTATTAGAACTAGTAAACTTACTCATCATTCTTAGCACTATAATTCTCACTTAATTATATCACATTTATTATGGTAAAATTTTCTTTAAATCATTAGTCTAGAATTTTAAAAATTAAAATAAAATTTTACTAGAAATGTATTGAACTACTGTTTTTTTTACTGTATAATTTTTATGTTCTCAGACTAATTTTAGGAGGGATGTAAAGGAAGAAACTATAATTTGCCCTTAATTTAAAATTTAATTTTTGACGAGGTGAATATGATAAAATTTAATTTTGTTGACAACGTTAATGATATTGCGCCTTATAAGGCACAAATGTGGGAATTGTTATGCCTATGTGACAAGGATTTTTATCCAAGCTTGTCATCTAGAGAAAACAATGACGTGGGTCCAGTGAATTATTTTGAAGGTCTTTTTCTAGATAACGCAAAGTTCTTACTAGCATTTGCTGAAGAACAGTTAGTAGGATTTTCAGTTTTCCTTCATGATTATTTCGAACCCTTAATTGCTAAGTTTACTCCATGTAATTATATAAAAATTGCATGTGTTCACCCAAGTTATCGTGGTCTGAGAATTGCTAGTAGCTTTAATTCGTTTATTGAGGAAAATTTACCTACTAATTTAGTTATGCCTTACATCGTAAGGAGAACATGGTCTACTAACTTCCCTCAATTAAAATTACTTGAAAGAAATGGATATAATCTTGTTCATAAATTTGAAAATGATCGAGGAAATAATATTAGTACTGTTTATTTTGCTAAGCTTTTAGAATACACACAACAAAACCTGGCATAATTATGCCAGGTTTTGTTATTACTTAATATATTCAAGAGAATTTTTTTATATTTTCTTATTTTCTTCTACCCTTCAATGGTGCTAAATGGATAGCTGTATCATTCAATCCCATAGTTGCTTCCATGAATGCCTCAGATAATGTTGGGTGAGCATGTATAGTATGACTAATATCCGTTACTGATAATTCTTTATTTATAGCCAATGTACCTTCATGTATCAAATCAGATGCATGGGGCCCCATAATTTGTACTCCTATTATCTTATCATCCATATCTGAAATAACCTTTACAAAGCCTTCAGGTTCACCTAATGCTAAAGCTTTACCATTAGCTCTAAATAGAAACTTACTTGCTTTACATTCAATTTCATTTTCCTTAGCCATATCCTCTGTTATTCCTGAAGCAGCAATTTCAGGAAATACAAATATACAATTAGGAACTACATCATAATTCACTTCATTTGGTAATCCAGCAATATTATCTACAGCAGTAATACCTTGATGAGAAGCAACATGAGCTAACATCATTTGACCATTTACATCTCCTATTGCATATATGCCTTCTACATTAGTCATAAAGTTATTATCAACCTTTATGCCTCTATCATCATATTCTATTCCAATACTCTCTAAGTTTAATCCATCCACGACAGGTCTTCTTCCCGTAGAAATCAAGACAGCATCTGCATCTAAATGTTTTTCACCTTTTTTATCAGTAAAATACACCTTTAATCCTAATTCAGCCTTTTCTATTTTAGATATTCTTGACGATGTAATTACTTTAGTTCCTTGTTTTTTGATATATGAAGCAAAGCGCTTGGATACATCTTTATCGATTTGCTTTAAAAGATATTTTCTAGAATGTATAACAGAGACTTCTGACCCTAGACTATTAAAAATTCCTGCCATTTCCATACCAATTACTCCACCACCGGCAACTACAAGCCTCTTTGGTACTTCTTCAAAGTCTAATAGCTCTTTACTTGTATATACTCCATCCAAATCTATTCCTTCAATATTTGGAAGAAAAGCTTTTGACCCTGTAGCAATTACAATGTTTTTAGCAGATATTTGCTCCTCATTACCATCTGTTTTAATCACTTTAAGAGTGTTTTTATCTAAGAAAGAGGCTGTTCCTTCAATTACCTCTATATTATTACTATTTAATAGCTGTTCAATGCCAGTCACAAGCTGATTTACTACCTCTGCCTTCCTAGATTGTATTTTTTCTATATCAAAACTGTAGTTATCTACAGAAATTCCATATTCATCAATATTTTTTAATGTATTTAAAATTTCTGCATTTCTATATAATGCTTTAGTAGGAATACATCCGTAGTTTAAGCATGTTCCTCCGATCTTGTGCTTTTCGATTAAGGTTACATTATATCCTAATTGAGCTCCTCTTATGGCAGCAACGTATCCACCTGGACCACCGCCTATTATGACAATATCTCTGTTCATAAATAACCTCCTAGCTATCTTTCTCCCATTTTAAGATTGGTTTTCTAGCAGCCTGAACCTCATCTACCCTTTTTACAGGTGTATTGAGTGGGGCATTTTTCACTAGTTCAGGATTTTCTTCTGCATCTTTGCTAATTTTTATCATTGTTTCTATAAACCCATCTATAGTTTCTAAGCTCTCAGTTTCAGTTGGTTCAATCATAATTGCAGAATCAATAATAAGCGGGAAATAAATTGTAGGTGGATGATATCCATAATCTAACAATCGTTTTGCAATATCTAAAGTAGTAACCTCGTTTAAATCTCCCTTTAACCCACCTAATACAAACTCGTGTTTGCAAATATGATCAACTGGCAAGTGATAATATTCTTTTAGCTTCTTCTGCATATAGTTTGCATTTAAAACTGCTGTTTCTGTAGCTTTTTTCAGTCCTTCTCCACCCATAGTCTGTATATATGCATAAGCTCTAACTAGAATACCAAAATTACCATAGTATCCTTTTATTTTACCAATTGAGTTAGGTTTGTCATAATTTAAATTATAAGTTTCTTTTTCTTTTTCTACTATTGGAACAGGTAAGAATTCAATTAAATTCTTCTTCACTCCAACAGGACCACTCCCTGGTCCACCTCCACCGTGGGGAGTTGAAAATGTTTTGTGAAGATTCAAATGAACTACGTCAAATCCCATGTCACCAGGTCTCGTTTTTCCCATAATAGCATTTGTGTTAGCTCCATCATAATAAAGTAATCCTCCTGCTTCATGAACTAACTTTGCAATTTCCTCAATATTTTTTTCAAATAATCCTAGAGTGTTAGGGTTAGTTAACATTAGACCAGCTATATCATCTCCTAAAACAGATTTTAAGCTCTCAATATCAACTTCACCATTCCTATTAGATTTAACTTCTACTACATCAAATCCAGCCACATGGGCACTGGAAGGGTTGGTTCCATGGGCAGAATCAGGAACTATTATCTTAGTTCTATTATAATCCCCATTTTTTTGGTGATAAGCCTTAATAATCATAAGCCCAGTTAATTCACCGTGGGCTCCGGCCGCCGGTTGTAGAGTAAACTCATCCATTCCTGTTATTTCACTAAGCATTGTATTTAAATTGTACATAAGTTCTAGAGCACCTTGAACTGTCTCAACAGGCTGATATGGGTGCAATCTAGAAAACTTACTTAATCCTGCAATCTCTTCATTGATTTTAGGATTATATTTCATTGTGCAAGATCCTAGTGGGTAGAAACCTGTGTCTACACCAAAATTTTTATTGCTTATTAAAGTATAATGTCTTGCAACCTGATTTTCACTGCACTCTGGCAGGTTTAATTCATCTTGTCTACGTAACTCCTTTGGAATTATGTTATCAATGTTAGTGTTATCATCTTCAAACTGTGATAATCTATACCCTATTCTACCTTCTTGAGAGATTTCAAAAATTAATTGATCATAATTTTTCATATTATCTCCTCCATAACTTTAACTAAGTAATCAATCTCTTCCTTGGTCCTCTTCTCAGTAACACATAGAAGAATTTGATTCTTTTGAAGAGGATAATCTCTTTCTATTGAATAACCTCCTAAAATATTATGTTTAAGCAGTTCTTTATTTAACCTTTCAACTTCAATCTCTGATTCTAAAACAAACTCTCTAAAGAAAGGCTTCTGGAAAACTGGCTTAAATTTTCCAGTCTCTATTAACTTGTTATATGCATAATATGCCTTTTGAGCTGTTTGTTCAGCCATCTGTGTCAATCCATTTTTTCCAAGGACAGCCATAAAAATAGTTGCAGCTAAAGCATTTAATGCTTGATTTGAACATATATTTGAAGTGGCTTTTTCTCTCCTAATATGCTGCTCCCTAGCCTGTAATGTCAATGTAAATGCTCTTTTTCCATCCTTATCAACAGTTTGCCCTACTATTCTTCCAGGCATTTTTCTCATAAGCTTTTTAGTGGTAGCCATAAATCCTAGATAAGGACCTCCAAAGTTTAAACTATTCCCTAGTGGTTGGCCTTCGCCAACAGCTATATCAGCCCCATATTCTCCAGGAGTTTTTAACATTCCCAGTGAAATTGGGTCAACATTCATAATTAGTAATGCTTTATTATCATGAGTAACCTTTTCAACCTCAGTATAATCTTCAACTATTCCATAGAAATTTGGATTTTGAACTATTACTCCTACTGTATCTTTACTTAAATTGCTTTCTAATTGTCCAAAATCAGTAACTCCATCCTTTGCGTCTATTTCAATTACATTAATATCTCTAATTTTCATATAAGTCTTAACTACTTCTCTAACTTCAGGATGGACTGTTTTAGAAATAATTACTGTATTTCCCTTTTTCTGAGCCG
This sequence comes from Sporosalibacterium faouarense, assembly GCF_016765695.1. Taxonomy (GTDB): domain Bacteria; phylum Bacillota; class Clostridia; order Tissierellales; family VENL01; genus Sporosalibacterium; species Sporosalibacterium faouarense. The sequence goes on from NZ_JAETGO010000086.1 coordinate 25,884, forward strand.
CAGCTAGTAATGCCGCTTCAGCTGTAGCAGTTGGTCCATCATACATAGATGCATTAGAAGCATACATCCCCGTAATATCAGCTATCATAGTCTGGAACTCAAATATAGCCTGTAATGTCCCTTGACTTATCTCTGCTTGATAAGGTGTATAGGAAGTATAAAATTCACTTCTTGATATTAAATGAGGAACTATTGATGGTATAGTGTGATCATATGAACCTGCTCCTAAAAAGCAAGTATAGTCATCAGCGCTCAAATTTTTCTTTGCCATATCTTTCATAGTCTTTCTTACTTCTTCTTCAGACTTTGATGGATCTAAATCAAGTTCTCTATCAAGTCTAATAGATTTAGGAATATCACTAAAAAGCTCTTCTACTGAATCTATTCCTAAAAAAGACAGCATCTTTTCTTCATCTTTTTTAGTATTAGGAATATATGGATACATGCCTATTCCTCCTTTTCACAATACTCTTTATATTCCTCTGGGCTCATTAACTCTTCTAATTCACTATTATTTGATAATTCTATACATACTATCCAATTTTCATAAGGATCTGCATTAACTGCTCCTGGGTCATCTTCTAAGTCTTCATTTATTTCAACAACTGTTCCTGATACTGGAGTATATATATCTGATGCAGCCTTAACTGATTCAATTGTACAAATGCTATCTTCAGCATCAAATTCTTCTTCTTCCTCAGGTAATTCGATATACACGATATCCCCTAAAGCATGTTGTGCATAATCTGTTATTCCTAGATAAGCTTTATTTCCTTCAACTCTTACCCACTCATGATTCTCTGAATATAATAAACCTTCTAATACTTTCATAAAACACCCTCCTAATTATTAATATTGAAGAAACAATTCAACATACAATTTTAATTTTTAAACTAAATTTTACTTACTTCTTATAATTTTTCTTGTAGAACCTCTTACTAATTACTTCTGCATCAAACATTTTATTTCTAACTTTTATACTAATTTGGTTTCCAATTTGCCCTTGGTCAATATCTATTAATGCTAGGCCTATCTTTTTCTCTAATGTTGGTGAGAAATATCCAGTGGTAACAAATCCAATTTTTTCATCACCCTTGTATACCTCATAACCATGTCTTGGAATTCCTTTTTTCATTTCAAATCCTACAATTTTTCTTTTCAGTCCCTCTTCTTTCTGTTTAACTAACGCCTCCTTTCCTATAAAATCGTCACTATTTAGTTTTACGAAGAATCCTAACCCCGCTTCCAATGGTGTGATTTCTGAACTGATTTCATTTCCATAGAGAGGTAAGGTAGCTTCAAATCTTAATGTATCCCTAGCTCCTAAGCCAGCAGGCTTAAGTCCTTTACTTGCTCCAACATCCATAATTTTTTCCCAAATTTTTGTAATGTTATTATTCTCTGTGTATATTTCAAAACCATCTTCTCCAGTATATCCCGTTCTCGAAACTATACATTTTACTCCAGCAATATCAATATCTTCCTTGAAATAGAAGAACTTAATTTCTGATAAATCTTCCTGAGTTAATTGCTGTAATATCTCTTGTGCCATTGGTCCCTGAAGTGCTACCTCAGAGATCTCACTTGATATATTCTTAATTTCAACATCAAATTGCTCTCCATTTTTTTGTATCCAATTAAAGTCTTTTTCCACATTACTTGCATTAATAACCAATAGATAATGCTTATCACTATACTTATAAACTAGTAGGTCATCAACTACTCCTCCATCTTCATAGCACATAAAGGAATATAGAACTTGCTGTTCTTCTAAAACAGTTATATCATTTGTAACTAAATATTGGACAAAGTCAGATGCTTCCTCTCCTACTACTTCAACTTCACCCATGTGAGAAACATCAAAAATTCCTGCTTTTTCTCTAACTGCTTCATGCTCCGGAATGATTCCCTCATATTGAACTGGTAAAGCCCATCCTTGAAAATCAATTATTTTTCCACCTTGATCTTCATGACACTTAAAAAGAGCTGTCTTTTTTAACCCTTCCATTTACATTCCTCCCTCACATTATTAATAACCACATTAGCAATATTTAATAGCTTCTATGAAAACATTTTCATAGACAATAAAAGGAATATACGGGCACATAAATAAACTATGCCTATATATTCCTCTGTCCTTTTACCTGAAAGACTCATACCCTACAAAAGAAAGCTATAAAGTATTTCCATCTTCGGCGCCTAAAATAGGTCTCTCCAGAGCTCCGTCAGATAATGTTTCTTTTGCCTGAAAGTTTCTACTTTAGGTTGGCTACCTAAAGCATTGCTTCGTCGGCTATCTTTAATAGATATCTCGCATTATCCTCATACGGAACATTATTCATTGTTTTCTTATTCATAATAGTTACTATCTATTCACCTTCGCCATAATTATAGCATAAGAAAAAGGTTTTTAAAATTAGTAATTATATACAAATAATTATAGTTATTATCAACAAAATCTTTTGATTATTTGTAAATATAGCACATGTAAATTTTCGTTAAAATATTATCAAATGCCTTGAAATACCTTAAACCTATTTATTAGCTAATATTAGTTAATATTTTAACATCTTTTCTTTTATCATTTATGTTTAATATTTATTCAATCTATACTCACCTTAATTAGTATTTAAAATTATTATATGCAGTCTCATTGGGTTAATGTGCTCAATTAGGTTATAATAATTATTTTAAATTTCTTCTTACTCTATTTGGCTTTTAACTTAACATATTACCTTCTAAAACATATTATATATAAAACATATATAAGTTATTTTATAAGGATGTGATTTTATGTATTATGACCATAATAGTTATGGAATAATGGCAAGAGCCGATATACAGGGTGGTCCATTAGCCCCTAATCTAAAAGGTTATGTTGTATTTACCCCTGCTCCAAATGGTACTAATGTTTGTGCTCATATAACTGGTCTCCCATCATATAAGCCAGCTGAGAATGGTCAAGCTCCCATTGGTCCCCATGGATTTCATATACATGATAAAGGCAATTGTAGCATTGGTGACTCTGAAGAACCTTTTCAAGATGCAGGAGGGCACTGGAATCCCAATGACCAACCCCATGGCAATCATGCTGGAGATTTTCCAGTTTTATTTTCTAACAATGGAAGGGCTAATATGTGTTTTTTTACAAATAAATTTACCGTTACTGATATTATAGGTAAATCAATAATAATTCATCAAAATCCTGATGATTATAGAAGTCAACCCTCTGGTAATGCAGGTAAACGACTAGCTTGTGGTATTATAAAAGGTTACCAAACACAATACTATCCTAAATTCTGCTTTTAATAATCGAGCAAAACTTATTATTATCATATGTTTTTTCTAATAGAAAAGTCCTAGAAATTTCTAGGACTTTAACTAATACAGTTAATACAACTGTTTCTTTATACTATTTTACTACACTTATATTTTTCTTATAAACTATTTGTGTACTCATTCCATCGCTATAGCTTCTTAATCTACTAAATATATATTCTGCCTCTTCTCCCTTTGCAATACTTGGTTGACAGTCTTTAATTATTATAGGAAATAAAGATATTTCCTTAATTTTATTCTTTTCTATGGATATATTTAAAATAATAGATTTATCTGTTTCTTGATGAATTTGTCTATCAAATATGAAATTTCCTAAACTATAAAATATATACTTATTTTTATACTTTTCAATACCTTGTAGCACATGAGGATGATGTCCAATAATTATATCTGCTCCACTATCTACAGCCATATGAGCTAACATTTTTTGATTTTCACTTGGATAGTTCTCATACTCATTACCCCAATGAAAAGATGCTATCAAAAAATCACATTTCTCTTTGGCTGATTTTATTTCAACTTCTAATTTGTCAAAATCTACTCTGGCTATGTCTGCCTTGTTTGCAAGATAAATATACCCCTCTGGTGGAAATATACTATAGCCTAGAAATCCAATTTTCATACCTTTCTTATTAATTATCAATGGTTTTCTAGCATCTAGATAGTTTTCCCCAGCACCCATATATTTAATATCATATCTTTCTAGCATATCCATTGTGTTCGACAATCCATGACTACCATAGTCCATTGAATGATTGTTAGCAAGATTTAAGATATTAAATCCTGCTTGTTTTAGAGCTGGAACATTTTCTTTAACACCTTTAAAAACCAAGTATGGCGCCTTATAAACTCCATAATCTCCTTCATAAATTGGGCCCTCTAAATTTCCCAAAACTATATCCTTCTTGTGAAGAATCTCCTCAACTTTCTCATAGGGATACTCAATTCCTTTTTGGTTTATTCTATCTTTAACACCTCTAGCCAACAATATATCTCCGACGGCGGTAACTTCTACTTTTCTCTTATCTCTTTGTATATAATAACCTAAAACTAACATCCCGATTATAAAGGCTATAAGTGATATAAACACTATATTTTTCACTCCATATGCCCTCATTCTTTAATCAACATCCTGAACTATAAGGTTCAGTAGGCATAGGAATTTCTTTTTCTTCACCATTAATAAATTTATCCATCCATTTCAGTTGAGATGGTTGCTTATCTTCTTTAAGAATCCTTTGCCATTCTTCATCAGTAAGCCTTTTATCTGAATCAAATTCATAATAGCTAAATACTCCACCCCTTGTAAGATATAGCTTCCCATCAATAGGAACTACTACATAAATTTCATAAGCTGGACCCACTCCTACTTCAAAATATCCTCCTAGGCTAAATTCATTTGGAGCTATAGTATGAATATCTGCTATTATAGCCATATTCTTATCGGTTTCAGAAGTTATTTCAAACCATCTCATACCATCTCCTGCAAAGGAACTAGTTAAATATTCTAATAGCCCTCCATAAGTTAATAACTGATAATACTCATCCTCTGTTAGTTCTTCATTTCTCAATTCTTTTACTGAACAATTTAAAAGAAACTGGAGTAGGTCTTCGAACCTTTGAAGCTTACTTTCTAAACCTCCTGTTAAAATTTCTCGCTCTTTAAGATTTTTTCTTGAATATTGAGTTAGCCATAGTAACTTTTCATAAACCTCTACATTAGGCTCTACATATCCTCTAATCTTAGGTGGCTCTTCTCCTCCTCCACACTCAGCTCCACTTTGTTTTCCATATAAAATGGTATCATGCTTTAACTCAGCCCAACTTGCCAATGCTGTGGATAACGATTTGTCTTCCCATGCTTCATTGGTCATAAAAGAAGGATACCCATCCTCAAACTCCTTAAGTAAGCCTTTCAATGTCCACATCCATCCATAATACATGTTCGATTTCCATTTATCCTCACTTAAAGCATCCATTTTTTCTTTCATTTTATTAAAGTTACTCATATAACCTGGCCATTGCTCATCAACATTATTAATATTAGTCTGAATATCCAAAGCCCTTTCAGAACCTATAACTCCCATAACATCTAATCCTGATGGTATAGGTCTAATAATTGGTTCAACTAGCTCCTGAACGATTTCAGCATCGGGTACATATCTTTGACCCATAAATCTTAGCTGCTTACCTACAGGAGTAGTAACTGCAGTATATTTAGCTTTGATTTTAGGCTCTGGCAGTTTATCTGTTTCTAAATATAACTCATCTAACTTTTTCTCATAATTAAGTGTATTGATATCTGGATTATCTCCATAAACCTTTATTAAAAGATCTTTATAATCATATATTGTTAAATCATCTGAACTTCCTACATAGAAATTAGTTGGATCATAAATATTTTCCCATAACTCAATATCATTTGATCCATCCTTATCCAAGAACACACTATATGTTATTAATAAAGCTTGTAAGGTTTGTTCTATGTTTCTTACCTTATTATTATCATTGCTAATTTTATATAGAGGAAATGGCGCTTGACCATACCACATCATAGCCTTAAAGTATCTTTTGAAATCATCGTTTCTAGTGTAATGACCCCTGGGCTTATATTGACTATAATCTAACTCGTAAGGAAAAATGTTAGATTGCTTAAACCCACTCTGTTCCCTAATTAAATCATATTCATTATTTGCCATTTCAACAGCTCTCTCAGGTAAACCCTCTGGTAGCTCTTTATCAAGACTAATCCATGCTGTTGAAAAGAAGGCTATATTCTTTAATAAAGCTTCCTTTATTTCTTCATTATTTACTTCATTATATAGATAGACTGATTTATCAAGCATGCTTTCTGTTAATTTCTCAACTTTTCCCAATAGTTTTTCCAGTTCTAAAGTTCTTAAAGAATAATCAAAGAATATATGATATACCTGAAGTACAGAATCTGTACTAATAAAGGACGGTACCTTTAGATATTCATTATTCTCATAGATATAAAATAATTGTTCTTCTTTAGTGGGAATAACGACAAATCCATTTTGACTTATAAGACTTTTTTGTTCTTCTGTGAAATTGCCAAATTGATCTAGATTAACTACATCGGATAAATCCTTGTTAATACTGTATGAAGGCACAGTTGTTTCAAAAGAAATTGGCTCATATGGCACTTCTATGGTTTTTCTAGGTCTTTCTGAGATAAAACTAACCTTATCTTTTTGATTATTTTCATCTTCATCAATATTGTTTTCATCACTTTCTTCTTTTTGAGAAACTTTATCTTTCTCAGAATGAGTATTTGTGTCAAGATTATCTTCTTGATTTGATACTTCAACTCCATCTTCACTTTTCTTCTCTACTGTACAGCCAACTGGCAAAACAATGTTAGTAATAATTAAGAAAAAGCATGTCAAATAAGTAATTATTCTCTTTTTATACACTAATATCCCCCCAAATAAATTAATCAAAGAAATTGCACAATACAGTTTTATATAAGGTTATTCTAAATTTGTAAATATGTAGTTTTCTCATTTAAATTAAGCCCTTCTGTATTATGATATAAACTTATTCTAAAATTAGATTTTTCGATATACCCTTTTGCTTTTTTATTTCTTTTAATTCTCCATCATTATATTTAAGAGTTACCCATAAGATAGATTTTCCTTCTTTAATCTGAATATCAATTAAATTATTATTGTTTTTAGCTTTCTTAATATCTATAATGTCATCATATTCCTTGCTTTCTCCCATACTTTCAAATCCGAATCCCTTCCATTGATATAAGTTGATTATCTTTCTACCGTCTTGTAGTAGTTCAATAGAAGCTATATTGTCAGCTTTATCATTATCAATATCGAGGAAAATGTAATCATCAAAAGGTCTTGATAGTCTTGATCCTCTCCATTTAGGAAATATACCTCTGTCTATCCATTCATAAATATATGGTCTATTAGCCATAATCGGATGAAATTCTGTTTTCTTATACATTGTAATCGCTATTTCTTTTCTATCATCTCCATCAATATCACAGACCTGAACCTTCCAGGGATTCATATCTCCAAAGGAGTAATCTAAGATTTTGTTTAAAGAAGAATTCACTTCCAATATAACCATCTTTTCACCATATTTTCCATTGGTCTTTCCTGTTATAATTAAGAGTTCATCTCTTGAATCTCCATTTAAGTCTGAAGAGTCAATACTTAGTATATATCCTATATCTTTTCCTTTTCCAACTTCTATTTCATGTAACAATGTCCCTTCAGAAGAGTATATCTCTATTTCATCTTGATTTTGAAAAATAATGTTATTATCTTTCATATTTTTCATAATTATTGGATTACTTACTTTGTTTTTAGTAAACTTAACTAGCTTTGAATGAAATAAACTTTTATCATTTTTAATTCCTTGTATATTATAATTAAATAATCTTCCTCTAAAGAATGTTGCTTTATTATCAGATTTATCAAATATTGTAATACTCATCTCTGTTTGAAATTCAAATAGAGTTAGCAAAGCAATGATTGTGATTATTATAACAATTAAAAATATTATATATTGTTTTTTCCCCAATTAATCACCCTCTATGTTCCATGCTTATAATATATTTAGACGTAATAATTACCATATTGTTCCTTTTATTTAATCTATTTTAATTCCCATTTGAATTGAGTCGTAAAATTTTCCATTTATGTAGAAATCTCTAGTTATGAGTCCTTCTTTTTCAAATCCAAGGTTAGTATAAAGTCTTATTCCTCTATCATTGTCACTTCTAACTCTCAAATTTATTTTTCTAATCATTTTAGTCTTCTTTGCCCATTCTAGTAAATAAGATAATAATTCTTTACCAATTCCAAATCCCCAATATTCCCTACTAACGCTTATACCAAATTCGCCAGTATGCTCAGTTCTACCTCTGCCACCACCAGAAAAGTTAATTGAACCTTTAATTTGGTTATCTATCAATGCAACTAAATATATTTTGTTTTTTTCTTCAATATATGATTTTATTATATCTTTTTCTCGTTCAACTGTAATTCCAAATTCCCCTGGACCAAAGGTTAAAAATTCAGATTCTCCAGCTATACTATTAACGTAATCAATTAACTGTTGAGAATCCTCCACCTTTGCCTCTCTAATATATAGATTTTTATCATTTTTTAATTTTATATTTTTCATAGTGACCCCCTATATTAAAAATATAATATACTTTTTTAATTTATTTTATTACTATAATTATTTTATAATCATTATCTAAGTTTTACAACCAATATTTGGTTATTTAGCTATTGAAAAAGACCACATTTTGTGGTCTTACATCTTTGACAATAATTTCATAAGTATTGGTCTATGAATATCTACAGCTTCAGCTGGACATAGCTCTTGACAACAAAAACACCTTATACATCCTTCTAAACTAACATGGGGACGATTTTCTATCATATCAATAACTCCAGGTGGACAGCTTTCGGCACAATCTGAACAACCAACACATTTATCATGATTGAATACAGGTTTTGGTTGAATTAAGTTATTGAATAAATTACTCACAAATTTAGGTAGTATTCCATCAAGTAAGTCTAAACTCCTAGTCTCAGGTACAACAAAATCATTTAATATAAATCCTTCTAAACTATCTCCCAACAGCTCTATATCTTCTAGATTTCCCTTACATAGATTCCTCTCTATACATCTTTGTATTGTTGGTACCTTAGAAGATTTCAATCCGATAATTGATGTGGCAACAACATCCAAATGATAGGGACTTGTTGACGCAATTACTGCTCCAACCTTTCTAGTATCTCCTGCACTAGGTCCAGCACCTTCCATTCCCACAATTCCATCCATAAACGATAGCGTAGGAGTAACTGCTAGACAAATGTCTACCAAAGCATTTGAAAATGACTCATAATCTTTAAATCTCACATGATACTCTGCTTTTTCTAGTCCAGGTATAACACCAAACATATTTTTGACTGCACCTGTAAAAGTCATCATTCCATGAGTTTTAAGCTTTGAAACTGATATTACTTTATCTACCTCTTGTAATACTTCTATAGCTGTTATCCTTTTCAGTATTAATCCTTTGTCATTTGCTATTTCCATTGAATTAGTATTATAATTGAGCTCAGCGCCAACTTCTTCAGCAACCTTTTCTATTCCACAAGTTTTATATATCCTTTTTAGAAGTGTGTTATTAAATGGCCCACCAGGACTATCACCAATAATAACTCTTGCTCCATATTCAATTAATACCTGAGCTAAAGCTTTAGTAAAAACAGGATGTGTAGTTGTTGCATCTTCAGGTTTTTTCATCATTAACAAGTTAAGCTTGAGTAAAACAGTCTCACCTTTATCAATATACTTCTCTATTCCTCCTAAGTTATGAAAACTATCGATTATAGAACTTTTTACCTTATCAAAATTATAATCATTACATCTAATCAAAGATACCTTCTCTTTCATCTAAATCCCGTCCTTTTAAATTTAATAAAATAATTTTATCATAAATTGCCATATTATTATACTCTTATAAAGAAGAAATGGCAGTAGGTTTCCCCTACCGCCTTTAGCAATATATTTGAATTTTTTACAAATATGCTTCTAATATCTAAGAATAGCAGCTAAATTCTCTCCAGAAATTTCTTCTGATTCTACCTTATATACTTCTCCTCCATTTATAAGAGTATGAATAGCTGCAAAGTTTAGTAAATCTTCACTAGAACTTTCTTCTTTTTTCATCATATTAATTTTATTTTTAGTTGGGTTAAATTCTCCCCATTTCTGATGTCCATCAGCTACAAATAGCTTATCTATTCGTTTAAAATATGCAGAAGATACTATCTTCTCTAGATTATTTGAAGTAGAGTTAGTATTTCTTAAATTTTTATATTCATCTATTGATTTTATTTTTTCTTCTTTAAAATAAGGGTTAACAATCTCCCAAGCATTATTGTGTAATTTTTCTAGTGAAATATCCTCAGGATTTCCTACTATCCCTTCTTCCATCAAGTTTGAGTATGTGTTTACTTTCTTATATAGAGGAAGTAAAAAATCAACTCCAGCTAATATAATTGGTGCATTTTCTTCATTTAAAATATCATGCAATCCTTTATCTATTTTCCTAAAAAATCTAACAATATCTTGTTTGGAATCTTCGCTACTATCTCCGTTTCCAAAATAAAGAGCTTCATTTCTTCCACCAGTTCCTCTATGGGATGAATATTGAATTTGTTTTTCAGGGTCATCATATTTTAGAGCCTCTGATAAACTAGTTGGTATATCCTTCAATCCAATTTCACTTATATTTTCACGAGTGCAATGTAAAAGTTTTATATCATTTTGGCTTAAAGTTAATATATAAAATATACCATCTTCTGTTACTAAAGGTAACAGTGGTTTAATATAAAAATCATTTTCTATTATCACTTCATCATGAAACTCTAGTGGAAGGTGATAATAGACAAAGTAATCCTCAGATATAAATACGGCTAATCCATCGCTACGATTATTCCAAAAATGACTGTCCTCTACTAAATCTTTAGCTGGCTTAAGTATTTTATCTATATTACTTGATTTTAATCCATTAGACTCTAATTGATCTTCAGACTTCTTTAAAAAATTTTTTAATTTTATTGCTCCTTTTGGGTTTCTCCCGGTACTCTCTTTAGTTGATATAAAAATAGAAATACAATTTCCATCTCCTTTTTCAATTAAATTTTTTAAATCATCTTTTCTAAAAAGTTCCATTTATATCCTCCTTTATTAGTTGATTATAAAAGGTGTATATAAATCACTTACCCTAGTTACTTTCTTATAAACGAAGGTTTAACTTTACTTTATTAGAAATTTAGAATCATATAATTTCTTGATTTCAGTAATTTTTTTATATTTGAAAAAATATATTTTATTTTAAAGGGGGTAAAGTTTATGGGGGAAAACAATTACGTTTGGACAAAAGAAGGCTATATAGGTTGTAATATGCTTCATTCCAATTATAAAAGTTTTAATTATAAGATAACCTTTTTAGGAGCAGAACAATTAAATGAAAATAAATGGAAGATTAATTTACTTTATAGTTGCATTAGCAGTAATGAAGTGAATTCAAATGGTTTAGGATATAGTGCTAATATTAGCATTGTAGTTGAACCGATGGAAAAAATGAGATTTGAAAGCTATCTAGGTATAAAGGAAGGTATTTCAGTTGAGTTTAGAAATGAGGAACAAATAAGCTGTACCAGATTCTTCCCAGTACAATTTGTAAAATTCATATATATTGAAAAAGATTATATTAAGTATGAAGTTCATTGCATTTAAATTTTAAAAAACTGCCTCAAGAATTCTTGAGGCAGTTTTTTTCTTAAGTTCTTCTTATAAAATATTTTAGCGTTTTTCCATATATCAGTATTTTTATATTCTTCTCAATTCATTTTTCTTGTATAGCTCTAATCCTAAGTCTTTCTTTATCAATATTCCTTTAATAAAATTTTCAACAATATCCATCATTACGATTCCCCCTCGATAAGAATTATTATTCTTTCAAGGATAGTATACAAGGATATAAATAATGATTTGTTATGCTGATATTATATAATTGTTAATTCTCAACAAATTAATTAAGACCTATTCATTTCCATTACTCTAAACTCATTTTTAAGAGACTTACTTAACCAAACTGCCATGAGAATTGCAGAAATTCCTTCTGATATAGGGAATGAATACCATATAATATCTAGTCCCCATGTATTATATAAGATATATGCTAATGGTAACAATAATATTATCTGCCTTGAAAAAGATAGAACTAAACTAGGAACGCCCTTACCAATTGCTTGGAAAGTAGTAGAACCAATTATGGCAGGTCCAATAATTGGAAAGGCAATACTTATAGTTCTTAAAGCATGGATAGCAATTCTTAGAAGTTCTTCATCTGAACTAAACAGTTTAATCAATGGTTTAGGGAAAATCTGAAATAAAAGACATCCCAATGTAGTAAACACAAATGCTACAATAAACCCTAGCTTTATGGTCTCCTTCATCCTATTGGGATTATTATGACCATAATTATATCCAATAATAGGCATGTATCCCTGATTCAGTCCAAATACAGGCATAAAAACAAATGATTGTAATCTAAAGTATATACCCATAGTGGATATAGCAATTGCACCTGACTCTGCTAGTATTTTATTCAATCCAGACATCATTAAAGAAGCTAATAGCTGAATAGTCATAGCTGGTAACCCTACAGCATATATACCCTTTATTATTGATAAATCGAATTTAAACTTCTTAAAGTTCAAATTAATCTGATGTTTACCAACGAATAGTATAAATACAATAAAAACTCCACTTAGTAGACGTGAAACTACTGTAGCTACAGCAGCCCCCTCTATTCCTAATTCTGGGAAAAATCCATACCCAAAAATAAAGAATGGGTCTAATACTATATTTATAAGTGAACCTATAAGCATAGATATCATAGGAATAAAAGTATTTCCTTCTCCCCTTAAGACATTGTTTGCTATCATTGGAATAAACATTGCTGTTGAACCTAATAATATAATTCTTATGTAACTGGACCCAAGCTCTATTAGTTCCTTATCTTCAGTAAATAATCCAATTAAATTCTTTGATAGAAGCAGTCCTCCTATTGCCATAACTATGCCATAAACCACTGACATAATTAAAACATGCTCTGCTGCATTTGAAGCTTCTTTATCTCTACCCTGACCTAATAGTCTTGATATAAGTGAACTAGCTCCAACACCAGTTCCAACTGCCACGGCAATTAGAATCATCTGAATTGGAAAAGCTAGAGATAGTGCTGCCAAAGCATTATTACTTATTTTAGCTACCCAAATACTGTCAACTACATTATATGCAGCTTGAATCATCATTGATAATATAGAAGGAACTGACATTTTTATCAATAATGGAACTATTGGCTCGGTTCCTAGCCTATTTCTCTTTGGTTGTCCTTCCACGGATTTTCCTCCTTTACTAATTTATCTTAAAATTTAAAGATAAAATCAAAACATATATCTATATATTATTATATAAATCTAAGAAGTGTCAATTAGTTCTAGTCTCTAACATTCTAATTATTGTCTTTCTATTGGGCAAATGCTATAATTAAATAAGAATTCATTAATATATGGGGTGATAATTTGAAGAAATTTTTTGCTGTCTTCATAATACTATTGTTTGTAGCTACGCCAATTGCATTTGCTGATGGTGACCTTGCTAGCTCTGAGAACACAGATGCATTAACTGAAAGAGGTAAGGTTGTTGAGATTGTTACAGATGTGGATTTAGATGAACTATATGCATCAGAAAGCACTAGTTTTGATATGGCTTCACAGCTAGTAAAGGTAAAGGTGACTACTGGTAAATACAAGAATGAAATTTTTTTAGTAGAGAACAATTTAAGTGGAAATCGAGCCTTTGATATTGTTGTAGAAAAAGGTTCAAATGTTATATTATCTATTCAAGAAACTCCCGAAGGAGTTCCTAATGTGTATATTGCAGATTTTGTTAGAGATACTTACCTTTATATTATTTTAGCGTTATTCGCTATATTACTTATAGTAATTGGTAAAATGAAAGGACTAAAATCTTTAATTACACTTTCTGTTACTGCTTTTGTTGTGCTAAAAGTTATGCTTCCCTTATTCCTAAAGGGATATAACCCTATTTGGGTAACCGTTCTTAGTGCATTTTTTATAACTGTAATTACATTTGTAATTATCGGAGGATTAAATATAAAGTCAATTTCAGCAATAATAGGAACCTTAGGTGGAGTACTTATAGCAGGAACATTAGCTTATGTTATAGGTAAGACTGCTAGATTAACAGGGCTTAGTAGTGAAGAAGCCCACATGTTAATGTTTATTCCTCAAAATATAGATTTTAATTTCCAAGGTCTACTTTTTGCAGGTATTATCATCGGTGCCTTAGGAGCAGTAATGGATGTTGCCATGTCTGTAGCTTCTTCTATGTTTGAAATAAGAGAAATAAATCCTGACATTAGCCCAACTGAGCTTATGAAATCTGGTATGAATGTTGGTAAAGATATAATGGGGACTATGTCAAATACACTTATCTTAGCTTATACTGGTAGCTCTATTCCTTTGATACTTGTTTTTATGGCATATGAGGCCTCTTTAGTTAAAATTCTCAACTTAGATTTAATGGCTACAGAAATTATTAGATCAATTGTAGGTAGTATAGGTTTAATCATCACTATCCCTATAACATCATTGGCAACGGGATTAATATTGAAATATAAAGATTCACTTTAAATGTCATTAATTCCAAGTGATTAATTTGTATATTTCTATTCTATAAAATAAAAAACTTATGCAAACAATAGGACTGTTGATATTTTTATTTATCAGCAGTCTTTTCAATTATTAAGTTATTTTAAAATTTTTCTAATAATATAGTGAATAGCTGAGTATTTATAAGGTATATATATATTTAAGTTAAATAGACTAAGGGAGTGTTCATAATATGAAATATAATATTCTCGTTGGTGGTGCTGCTGGTCAAGGTATGTCAACAATAAGTACATTATTGCAGAAGGTGTTAAAAAGAAAAGGTTTTTACGTGTTTGCCAATAAAGACTATATGTCTAGAGTTAGAGGAGGACATAATTTTGTTCAAATAAGATTTGGAACAACACCTATAACCTCCCATCATCCTACTTTAGATGCAATTATTGCTCTAGACCAATCCACAATTGACAATCATATTAATCGTTTAAATAATAATGGAATTATTATCTGTGATACTGATTTAAATTCAGAAGATAAAAGAGTTATTCAAATACCTATGAGAAAACTATCTCGTGAAATAAAAAATCCAAGAGTATTTGGTTCAATTGGGATAGGTGCCCTATTAAAAATATTTGGAATTTCAATTGATAACATAGAACCTGTACTAAGGAAACGTTTCGATAAAAATACTAGTCAAGCTAATCTTGAGGCATTTAAAAAGGGGCATGAATTAGTAGAGTCTCATTTTAACATTAATTCAAATAATGAAGATAACCATATCATTATTAATGGTAATCAAGCTATAGCTTTAGGTGCTATTGCAGGTGGTGTAACATTTTATTCTGCTTACCCTATGACGCCTTCTACTAGTGTAATGACTTATTTATCTAAAAAACAACAGGAAGCTGGTATTCTAGTTGAGCAAGCTGAAGATGAAATAGCTGCTATTAATATGGCTTTAGGAGCTTCCTATGCAGGCATTCGGTCTATGACTGGTACATCCGGTGGAGGATTTTCATTAATGGTTGAAGGTATTGGATTAGGAGCCGTTGCTGAGATACCTTTAGTTATCGTAAATGTTCAAAGACCAGGACCTGCCACAGGATTACCTACCCGTACTGCTCAATGTGATTTAGACTTTGTTATAAGTGCATCTCAAGATGATTTTCCTAAAATGGTAATAGCAGTTAGAAACCCTGAAGATGCTTTCTATCAAACTGTTAGAGCTCTTAATTTAGCTGAAAAATATCAAATTCAAGTAATAATACTTAGTGATCAGTACTTGGCAGATTATAACCAGACTATAAAGCCTTACAATTTTGATGAAATTTCAATTGATAGATATCTTTCAAGTAAAGATGATATTGGAGAAGGATTCTATAAGAGATATAAGTTCACTGAAAACGGTATATCTCCTAGAATCATTCCTAGTACTATAGAAAGCAAAACGGTTTTAGGAGATAGTCATGAACATAATGAGATTGGTTTTGTTGATGAAAGTATAGAAAATCGTATTGCTATGATGAACAAGAGAATGAAAAGAATAAGCTTGTTGAAATCAGAAATTCAAGAGCCAGAATACATTGGAGTAGAAAATCCTGAAATACTTTTATTAGGATGGGGTTCAACCCATGGTTCTCTTCTAGAAGCCGTTGAATTATTAGCAAATGAGTCAATTAAAATTGGTGCTTTGATATTTGGTGATATTTGGCCACTTCCAACCGGACAGCTAGAATACTATGGTACTAATTCAAAAACTATTGTTAATGTTGAACATAACTTTACTGGACAATTGGCTAATTTAATAGCTCAAGAGACTGGTTTCAAATGTGATAAGAGTATATTGAGATATGATGGTCGTCAATTGAGTGGAACTGATATATACAATAAAGTAAAAAAAGAGGTGTTATAATGGCTACTGATATAAAACTTTTCGAATCAAAATCTGAAAACTCTTGGTGCCCTGGTTGTGGTAATTTTGGAATAGTCAATGCTCTCAAAAAGGCATTCTCTGAATTAGATTTACTCCCCCATAATATCTTGATTGCTTCCGGTATAGGTCAGGCTGCTAAGACGCCACATTACGTAAATGCAAATGGTTTTAATGGTTTACATGGAAGAGGTATTCCTCCAGCAGTTGGGGCTAAGATTGCAAATAAAGATTTAAGAGTAATCGTTACTTCAGGAGATGGTGACTCATATGGTGAAGGTGGAAATCATCTAATTCATAATATTAGAAGGAATATAGATATTACTCATCTAGTGCACAACAACCAAATATATGGTTTAACTAAAGGACAAGGCTCGCCAACTACTGGAAAAGGACATAAAACTAGCATGCAATTTGAAGGAGTGTATGCTGATGAATTTAATCCAATTGCATTCGCCATTAGTCTTGGTTGTTCCTTTGTCGCTAGAAGCTTTTCAGCTGACAAAGACCATCTCTCTGAGATGATTAAAGCTGGAATGGAGCATAATGGCTATGCGCTTATAGATATTCTACAGCCATGTGTTACATTTAATAAAATCAACACTTATAAATGGTATAAAGATAGAGTGTACTATATTGAAGATGATTACAACCCATATGATAAGGTTGAAGCTTTTAAGAAATCTCAAGAATGGGAGAATAAAATTCCAATAGGAGTTATTTATAAAGAAGATAAACCTACTTTTATAGATAGAATTCCTCAAATCAAAGATAATCCTCCACTAATTAATAAAAAATTAGATCCAAAGAATGCTATTAAGTTTATGGAGGAATTTAAATAAAAAGAAATATTTATATAGCTGTTTACAAGTATGTAATAAGAGGTATTCTAAAAAGTTGACTAATTAATTAAAGGAAGGGAATTCCCTTCCTTTTTGTTATACTATATTTGGTTTACAGGTGTTATTGCTCTATTCCCATTTAATACTGCTAAAACATTATCAACAACTAATCTTGCCATTTTAGTTCTAGTTTCATTTGAAGCACTTCCAACATGAGGTGTCATAACTACATTATTCATACTTCTCAACTCTTCTTCTATTTTAGGTTCATTTTCAAACACATCTAATCCTGCTCCCCATATTTGTCCTTCTTTTAAAGCTTCAACTAAAGCTTTTTCATCTATAACTGGACCACGGGAAGTATTAATAATTATCGCAGTATTTTTCATCATCTTAAATTCATCTCTACCTATAGAATGCTTAGTTTCATCAGTCAATGGTACATGTAGTGAAATGAAATCTGCTTCCTTTAATAAAGTTTCTTTATCTACATAGATTGCTCCGTATTCTTTTTCAAATTCTTCATCCCTATTTCTATTATGATAAAGAATTTTCATATCAAAGCCTAAGCTCTTTTTAGCAAATGCCTTGCCTATTCTACCTGCTCCAATCACACCAAGGGTCTTACCAGTAACATCTTGCCCTAATAAAAGATTTGGGTCAAAACTATTCCATTTATTATTCCTTACATATCCATCCCCTTCTGCTACTCTTCTAGTAACAGCAAACATAAGAGCCCATGCAAGTTCAGCAGTTGTATCAGAAAGTACTCCAGGAGTATTAGTTACTTGAATTCCTCTTTTCGTAGCTTCCTCTATATCTATATTGTTATATCCAACTGCAAAATTTGATATAACCTTTAAGTTATCTGCATTGTCCAATACTTCTTTATCTATCTTATTTGCAAGCTGAGTTATTAATGCATCTTTACCTTTTACCTTTTCTATAAGTTCTTCCTTAGTTAAAGTTCTGTCCATAGGGTTGATTTCTACATCAAAATGTTGTCTTAATAAATCCACTTGCATCAATGGTACTTCTCTAGTTATGTATATTTTTTTTCTATCCATGTGCTACCTCCTTATGTATTTTAAAGTTTCTTACCTTCTTACTATATTATAATATATCCATACAGGATTATCATAATCATTTAGTATATTTAAGAAATCTATATTTTTTAGAGAATTGAATAAAATTTTATCTAATTCCCTTATCTACCTTTAAGTAAAATTAACTCTTAATATTTGGCTATTCAGTTGCTTTTCACTTAATTGTTTTCTTTCATATTTTATTTAGAATCAATAAGGTTTAAATCAGTTAAGAAATCTTGGATTTTATCTCCTAAATCATCTCTATCCATTAAAGGATATTTCACTTCTTCTTCGTTAAAAATCAAAGTAAGTTTTCCTTCTATATTTTTAGTAAGATCCATAGTAGTTGTATCAAATATTTTCCATCCATTTTCATTAAAAACTACATAGGATTTTTCATCAGTAAATAAAATATATGCTGGTATATCATTATTGATCATAAAACTCTTTAATAATAATGCTTTATCCTTAGGCCCTCCTTTTCCAGTTACAATTACCTCTTCTGGATCCATGATTCTATGAGCTTCTTTAAATATACTTCCTCCTTCAATATTTTCATTAATGTAATTAATCATGTCTTTAGATGTACTTAATTCCTTAGAGTATTTTTTTGTTAGCTGAGTTTTAGCACTTTCGCTAACATAAAATTCTGGATGCTTAACTATTAATGTCTGATATCCATATTTTGCAAGGGTGTATTGGGATTCAGGTGTATCTTTACTTAGGGTATATACTTGATTGACAATATTCTCAGATATATCCTTAGCTTTATCTCCCTTTTTTATTTCAATGTTTACATGGGGAAAATCTGTAGGGAAACCTTTTTTATCTGGCTCTAATTGAAAATAGTTAATATCAGCTTCATATTTATCCTTAAAATCATACCTTTCAATGAAGCTTTCATAGGCCTCTTGAGTCATTCTTCCTTCCATAGTAAATCCAGTAGTATAATATGCATCATTACAGATTCCAATAACCTTGTTGTAATTAGGTAGCTGTCCATAATCTACATCTTGAAACATTCCCATAGTATCATTATAGATGTTATGATCTTTATGCTTTAAAAAATATGCATTATCTGAAAGATAGTCATCACCTTTGTAGCTAAAGCTAGTAATGGCATGCTCAGGTATTGTTAATAAAACAACATCCTCTGGCTCTACTCCCATTAGTCTCATCATTGCAACATTCATACTGGATATATCAGCACATGCTCCAATTACATTGCCATAATTCTCTTGTAGATTTGCCATAACATCATAGTTAAGAAATTTTAGATAGGATAGGATTAAGGAATACCATTCTTGTATAGGGTCTTCCTCGGGAGTCCTTTCAGCAACATGGGTCAAATGTTCAATATTCCTACGATTATATATACTTAATCCTTTTATTAAATCACCATTATTTGATTTAATATCTATAGCTTTTTCAATTGTATTCTCTGACATCATATTTGTTAATATCATTGCTGAATAGACTTGCATATAAAGAGCATCCATAAAATATCCAGTTATACTTCTTTTTATCAATCCATCAAATTCATATTCAGTACCTTTCTCAAGTTGTGCCAGCTCTTTGTATTCCTCTAATATCGGAAATCCATTGTTTAAGCTTTGTGTAGACACCTTTGTTTCCCCCGTAGTGCAACTTGCTAACAGCAAGGATAAAATAATAAGTATAATCATTATCTTTTTCATGCAGTTCCCCCCTAATATAGTATGTTTAGAACCCCTCACAAAGGTGTTTTAAATATATTATTTCATTTCTTTCTTATTACACTTTTACAAAAACATATCCTATGGCTAAAATATACTTATAGAATAATTAGCGAAGGATAATTCTTTTCCCTTTGCAACACTTTTTGCATATTAAAAAAGTAGAATCTATGAATATAAAAACCTGTCTGTTTTAAAGTAAGACTATCCTGATAATCTGCTCAACATTACTCTCAATAAGAAGTTTAGCCTTATCTTTGTTCATTGCTTCTTCTATATACATAGGATAATTCATGATTGAAAAAACTGCATCTATTCCATATTTATTTACAATATATCCTTTATCAGAAACACTTCCTGCTATTGCAATAACTGGTTTATCATACTTTTTTGATAACTTAGCAACTCCAAATGGAACCTTTCCATAAATAGTCTGATCATCAATCTTACCTTCTCCAGTTATAACTAGATCACAATTTTTTATATCATCTTCTAGCTTCATATTCTTCATTACCAAATCTATTCCAGATTTTAATTGAGCATTTAGAAAGGCCATCATTCCTCCACCTAATCCCCCAGCTGCTCCTGCTCCAGGCTCATTTTTTATATTTATGGATAATTCTCTAGAAATAATATCGCCTAGATGATTAAGCCCTTTATCCAACTCTAATACCATTTCTTCATTTGCCCCTTTTTGGGGCCCATATACGTAGGATGCTCCCTTTGGACCACATAATGGATTATCTACATCACAGGCAATTACAAAATTAGATTTTTTTATTCTATTATCAATATTCTCTAGTTTAATTCTCTTTATATCCTTTAATGAACCTCCACCAAATCCTACCTCTTGACCTTTATCATCTAAAAAGCTTATTCCTAAGGCTTGTGCCATTCCTACTCCTCCATCATTGGTAGCACTTCCTCCAATACCTAAAATAAATTCTCTACATCCTTTATCTAAGGCTATTTTTATTAATTCTCCCGTTCCATATGTAGTGGTTACCATTGGATTTCTTTTTTCTTCTGGAACTAATGGTAATCCTGAAGCTGCTGCCATCTCTATAACTGCTGTCTTTTTATCACCTAAAATTCCAAAAAACGAATCAAGCTTGTCTCCCAAAGGTCCGATCACTTGTACATTGTGTATCTGTCCATTTGTTGCATTTACTAAAGCCTTTACTGTTCCCTCTCCACCATCAGCCAAAGGCTTCCTAATTATTTCTATCTTTTGATTTGCTTTTTTTATTCCCTTTTCAATAGATTCCGCTACTTCAAATGTATCTAAGCTCCCTTTAAATGAATCATTAGCTATTAGAACCTTCATTCTAAAGCTTCACCCCCATAAAAACAAACTATTTTTATATATTTATTTTACATTTATAGTCTTATTATAATATATAAGTTTATTTTTAAGCAAAATTATTCTAGAAATAGTGGAATTTTTAAAAGATTTCATCCCAAGTGAAAATGACTTATTCAGTCACTTTTTCCTTAAACTAATTACTAAAGTAGCTAAATACCTCAGTCACGAGGATATAACCTTGAATAAAATTTTAATATGCAATTCCCTTAAATAATGATTTCTTGTTTTTAAATTTTAATCTGTTTAATATTTTCTTTTTTACAAATACTAATTTAAGAATAGATTAAGAGGAGGATTAAGATGGATTATAAAATGCCAAAGCATCATTATAACCTATTAAAAACTGTTGAAGGTACAGGTTGGATTCTTTGTGATGCATTAAACACAATGGTTCGTAATAATATTTCTTCAGACTTATCTTCTGGAGGAAATATGGATTCTTTACTAGCAAATAACATAAGTGAGATTTTCCAAGTAGTTGCAGAATGTGAGGAGCAAGAAGTAATTGATCATCTAGCAGATAAAATAATTGAATTTGCTGGTGAAGACATTAATAGCTTCTTGGATTACATGGGTCAGAATATGGGGGATAACCCTCTCTATAAGAAAGTTTATACAGTGGCTAATAACGAAATGAGATAATTACAAGGTAGGGAATTAACCTACCTTGTTTTATTTAGCTTAATTGTCACAAAATTCAAATAGTTGACTAATATAGTTATTAGAATTATAATCTTATTGAGAATTTTTATCAAATACTTGGAGGTTTACATATGGAAAATAAATCAAAGGGAATTGTACTTATATTGCTATCTGCTTTATTTTTTGCGTTAATGGCAGCTACTGTTAAGTCTTTAGATAACATTCCAACTGCTGAAAAAATATTTTTTAGAAATATTTTTGGATTTATTATAGCTTTTTCAATGGTAAGAAAAAAGAAAAAGCCATTATTAGGTAATAATATCCCCATTCTATTATTAAGAAGTACTTTTGGACTGTTAGGTGTTGCTTGTTATTTTTATGCTTTATCTCAAGTTCGCCTAGCAGATGCTGTTATCCTTAATAAAATGTCACCATTCTTTGTTCTAGTTTTATCGGCTATTTTCCTAAAAGAAAAAATCAAGAAATTACAGTTTGTATCTTTAATATTAGCTGTTGGTGGGGCTATGCTAGTAATAAAGCCTGAGTTTAACTCAAGTATTTTACCATCTGTTATTGCTCTAGGATCCGCATTTTTTGCGGGAGCTGCATATACAACTATTAGACATTTAAGACATACAGATGCAGCTGAAACTATAGTTTTATATTTTACCTTTGTCTCAACCGTTGTTATGATACCATTTATGATATTTGGGCAATTCGTTGTACCATCACCAACTGAAATTTTAGGATTACTAGGATTAGGACTATTTGCTACAACGGCACAATTCTTGATGACAAATGCTTACAGATTTGCTCCAGCTGGAGAACTATCAATATATACCTATACTAATATAGTTTTCTCTACCTTTATAGGATTGATTATTTGGGCAGAAGTTCCCGATTCTATAACTATAATAGGAGCTACGCTTATAGTAGCCGCTGGATTCTTCAATTACTATGCTAATAGAAAGGTCAAGTTAAAAGGTAATTAAAATATTAAATTTTAAATATGCAATTTTCTCAAATAGCAGGTATAACATTCTCTATGAATGTTATACCTGTTTAATTATATTCAAAGCCTCTAGCAAATAGTTTATTGAAATATATTTTTTTCCATTTAGATCATTATAATTAATACTTGAGATAAATATTTATGTTTATTGTATTCCATAATATACTTAATTTATAATTATATGTTGACTTTAACATAATGATAAGGTTTATAATAAAATCATAATCCGGATTTATTCAATCATGGGAGGTGCTATTATGTTCAAGATAGGAGAATTCTCTAAGTTTACAAAGGTATCTACAAGAATGCTTAGATATTACGATGAAGTTGGACTATTTAAGCCTAAAAAAATTGATAAGTTTACAGGATATCGTTATTATTCTGCTAGTCAAATGCCAGAGCTTATTAAAATAGTTACACTAAGGGACGTTGGTTTCACCATATCAGAGATATCTAGGTTGATTAAGGTAAGGGACGATCAAGATTTTATAAAAGAATTAAAAAGAAAACAATTGGAAATTAAAGATACTATTACAGTTGAAGAAAAAAAGATTTCAGATATTGATAAAATTATTTCAAATTTAGGTAAGGAGATGTATACAATGAATTATGAAATAATCATAAAAGAAATACCAAGCTATAAAGTTGTGTCTGTAAGAGGAATAGTGGACAGCTATAGTAATGAGGTTAATTTATGGGAAAAGCTAGGAAAATTTGCTCAAGGTAGTCAACTCCAACCCAATGGGGCCCCCTTTGCTATATATCATGATGGAGAGCATAAGGATAGTAATATAGATATTGAAGTAGTAATGCCTGTGGATGAATTACAGGAT
Organism: Sporosalibacterium faouarense; assembly: GCF_016765695.1. Lineage (GTDB taxonomy): Bacteria > Bacillota > Clostridia > Tissierellales > VENL01 > Sporosalibacterium > Sporosalibacterium faouarense. The sequence goes on from NZ_JAETGO010000086.1 coordinate 49,924, forward strand.
AGTAAAGGTGAATTTGTTTTCAGAGAGGTCGAGGCCATACCTACTATGGCAACTATCCTATATAAAGGACCCTATGAAAATATTGATGAAGCTTTTTACTTTCTTGCTAACTGGATTGAAGATAGTAAATATGAGTCCTATGGAAATGCAAGACAAATATCAATTAAGGGTGCATGGAATGAGCCTAACCCAGATAATTATCTAGTTGAGATACAAATTCCAGTAAGGAAGCTATAAACTCTACATAAGTTACATTATGCACTAATATAGGGATGGTAAGTAAGTCATCCCTATATTAGTGTTTCTTATAAATTGTTTTAATCTAAGATTTACACCATGTCTAGCACATAATTTTCTTAGTTTTAGAGTATTGTTTTATAATTTTTAGCTAATATCCATCCATTTAACCCATAAGAAGAAGAAATTACATAATATGAATATTCTTCTCTTACAAGTTTCTCTCTTAGTTCTTCAATAGTATCATAGTTCATTGGCCAACTATAACTTTTGTGTTTTTCCAATAAATCACTATTGTTCTTTATAAAGTAATCTATACTGTATTTCTCTATATCAAATATTATACTTCCCCTATATTTTAGCAAGTATCTTGCACTATGCATTCTTACTTTCCCTTTGATTCAAAAATGTAGAAAGGTCAAGGGTAATTTTTTACCCTTGACCTAGTGGATGCTTCTTATTAGCTATTACTAATAATTTCTATTTCAAGCTTTTTTATTTTTAGACAAAAATTTAAATATCACTAATAGTTCTATAAGAACTAAGCATATGTTGAATGTAATAGCAATAGATTCATAATTAGTTATCCATTCTTGAGATAATATATTTTGGTAAATATCAGGTAATTGCTCATGATTCTCTACTACTACTGGAATAATTGATAAAGCTGATGTTAAAATCATAAAACCTGCAATAAATATAATTGGAATCAACTTAATAGTAAGTGAGGTTATACCTTCTATATTACCTTTCTTATTAAAAATCTTTTTTCTAATGAAGTATACTATATAAGGAACAAATAGTATCCAAATCATAAGCATATTAATAGAAATCAATAACAACTTCGCTGAATCTTGACTCAAACAATCTCCCCCTTTACGCAACAATACAATTATACTTTTAACTTAAATACTTATTTTTCTTTACTTTTACCCTTAAAGAAATAAAAGTAATTGTCATCTGCTCCTTTTGTAATCCAGAGGAATTGAAATACTCTAAGAAAAATATACGTAAATAAAATTGCTACAAAGAATCCTAGTGCCTCTAAAAAATCTCCTGCAAATAAGCTTATAACAATAAGGTAAATACACATAATTAAAAAACATGTAAATCCTACAACATGGAGAATCATAAATTTCTTAAATTTTAGCAAATATAGATAATTTTCGAGGACGGTATTTTCTTTATTTCTCATAAAGCTCTCCTTTCATATTTATTACATCGTAATTCTATTGTTCTTATAGAATGCATACTTATTTTTAATGTGCAAACTCTATCGTCATGTCAGATGGATCTCTATAATATTCTTTTCCATCACCTTCATCTGTAATATCAATTTCGGCAATAACCCCTATTCCCCATGCTCCTCCAACCTCTAAATCAAAATAATGTCTAATTTCGTTTTCATCAACATAATTAACACCTGCCTTAAAATGACCACCTACAGAACCCAGACCTGGAGATAATCCTATTTTCACTCTATGATTTGTTCCTTGTGCATCAAAGGTAGCACTTCCTTCTACAATAGCAGCATAGGCTTCAACATTAAGAACACCACCTCGCCCATCTTGGCGATTTTGTATATCTGCCATTATTCCTGCACTTCCTCTTGCATAGGAACCATCCAAGTCTAAAATATCATCATAATTTCCTAAATCTAAATTATGAATTTTAGCTTTTACTATACTCCCATCCATAACTGCACCAAAATCACCTCCTGTTGCAGTCACTCTACCAACTTTAATATATATATCATCTTCTTCTGGACTTCCTAATCCTTCAAGTTTAACTGATTCTACTAAGTCAACTGGTCCATTATCCTCATAACTACTATATGGGTAAGAGCCAGTATAATATGCTCTAGGTGAATTCTGCGAACTATTTCCTGCTCCATCCTTACAATGTCCACTAGGGTAAACATACTTCACAGGATTATTTGACACATATACATATAGGTTCAGTCCATCTCCCCTAAATGTATCCTCTTGAGTAAACCTTCCTATGTTAGGTGCATAATA
>NZ_JAETGO010000037.1 GCF_016765695.1 Sporosalibacterium faouarense
TAAGTGGGAGAGAAGACTTCTCTTCAGGTGGAGTAGAGTCTCCATCTGAAGCCCCGATGTTCTACTTTAGCAGAACGAGTTCACTTTTTATTTGTTATTAATTTGCCTTTAATATGACATCCTTTTTAATCTTCTAGGTCCTTTATTAACCTTAACTCAACTTATCTGTTACAACAGATTAATATTCCCCTTTGCACATTCTTCATGCATTTCTTGTGACCACACTGAGGCTTGAACCTCTCCTACATGTGCCTTTCTTAGAAAATACATACAAATTCTTGATTGGCCAATTCCACCACCAACAGTATAAGGTAATTTTCCTTCCAATAGCATTCTATGGAATTCTAATTCCTTTCTTTCCTCACATCCTGCTATTTCTAACTGCTTTTCTAAAGCCTCTTCGTCCACCCTAATTCCCATTGAAGATAGTTCAAATGCTCTTTCTAGTACTGGATACCAGAATATTATATCTCCATTTAGAGTCCAGTCATCATAATCTGGTGATCTGCCATCATGCTTCTGTCCAGATTTAAGCTTCCCTCCAATTTGCATGATAAATACAGCGCCTTTTTCCTTTGCTATCTTATCTTCTCTTTCACTAGGAGTAAGCTCTGGGTACCTGTCTTCCAGCTCTTGTGTAGTAATAAAACTAATCTCTTCAGGAAGTATTTTTTCGTACCCTGATAGTATGTCAAACATAAATTCTTCAACATCTTTGAATACTCCATATATTTTTCTTACTATCTCCTTTAACGTCTTTTCTGTCCTCTGTTCTTTTAATATGATTTTTTCCCAATCCCATTGGTCTACATAGATAGAGTGAAGATTATCTAACTCTTCATCCTTACGTATAGCATTCATATCTGTGTAGATACCTTCTCCTGGCTTAAAATCATATCTGTGTAGAGCCATACGTTTCCACTTAGCAAGTGAGTGAACTATCTCAGCCCTCTTATCGCCAATTCCTTTAACTTCAAATGAAATGGGCTTTTCACTTCCATTTAAGTTATCATTTGTACCTGTTTCTGGAATAACAAATAGAGGTGCAGAGATTCTTGTCAACTCCAGTACCTCTGCGAGATTATTCTCGAAATAGTCCTTTAATTTTTTAATCGTTACTTCTGTTTCATAAACACTTAATTGAGGCTTATAGCCTTTTGGTATTACTAGATTTTTCACATGAATCTCCTCCCTTAATTTTAAATATAAAAAAGCCCTTCATCCCAAAAGCAAGGGACGAAAGGCTATTTTCGCGGTACCACCCAAGTTAGCATAATGCTCACTCATATCAGTACGGATATACAAATATTATACATCGATACTGTCCAATTATAACGGTTTGGCTCCGTCTAAGCCTACTCTTAAGTAATTTCGGTTAGCAACTCAGAGATGTTCTTCAATATAGTCTTTGTACTAGTCTTCCACCATCACTAGTTCGCTATAACTTATCTCTATATCTACTCTTCTCATCACAGTTTTTATAACTATACATATATTATGTTTAAATTATCATAATTCTATTACATTTTTTTAATTTTGTCAATGGAAATTTATTCTTTTTTAAACTTTTTGTAATATTATTTTTCTTCCATAAATGGATATCTATACCCTTTAGGAGGATTAAAGTTCTCCTTAATAGTTCTAGGATTCATCCATCTTAAGAGATTAAGACTACTTCCAGCCTTATCATTAGTACCAGAAGCTCTTCCCCCACCAAATGGTTGCTGTCCTACAACTGCTCCAGTTGGCTTATCATTTATATAGAAGTTTCCAGCAGTATGTGTAAGCTTTTCCTGCATATAAACAATAGCATTTCTATCCTGAGCAAATATAGCTCCTGTAAGTCCATAAGGTGATGTAGTATTACATAGGTCTAATGCCTTATCTAATTCATCATCATTATAAACATATATCGTTAAAACTGGTCCAAATATTTCTTCCTCCATAGACTTAAATCTTGGTTCCTTTGCAACTATTATGGTTGGCTCTATAAAATAGCCCTTACTATCATCGTATTTTCCACCACTTATTATCTCAGAATCCTCTGATTCATGGGCAAAATCAATATATGATTTTATCTTTTCAAAGGAGCTTTGATCTATAACTGCACCCATAAAGTTAGTGAAGTCTTCAGCATCGCCCATTTTAATAGTTGAAACCTCTTCAACTAATTTAGATTGAAGCTCTAACCAAATACTCTCAGGTATATATGCCCTAGATGCAGCTGAACATTTTTGCCCTTGAAATTCAAACGCCCCTCTTAATAATGCAATTGCTAGAGCATCAACGTCTGATGATTCATGGGCAAATACAAAGTCCTTACCACCAGTTTCTCCAACTATTCTAGGGTAATACTTATATTTGTGAATATTATCTCCTACTGTTTTCCACATGGATTTAAATACTGCTGTTGAGCCAGTAAAATGTATCCCTGCGAGATTTTCATTATCCATTACAATATTTCCAACTTCGCTTCCTCGACCTGGTATAAAGTTAATAACTCCATCAGGAAGACCTGCCTCTTGTAATAGCTTCATTACAAAGTATCCTGAATACACTGAAGTTGAAGCCGGTTTCCAAACTGCTACATTTCCAGCCATTGCAGGAGCTGTAGGTAAATTACCAGCAATTGAAGTGAAATTGAATGGTGTAACAGCAAATACAAAGCCTTCAAGAGGTCTATATTCCACTCTATTCCAATCATTAGCTGTTGATGCTGGCTGTTGTCCATAAAGCTCTGTTAAGTAATAGGCATTAAATCTAAAGAAATCTATAAGCTCACAAGCCGCATCTATCTCTGCTTGAAATGCTGTTTTACTTTGGCTTAACATTGTTGCAGCATTTAATGTGCTTCTCCAAGGTCCAGCTAATAATTCAGCAGCCTTTAAGAATACAGAAACCCTATGTTGCCAAGGCATTTTCTCCCACTTTTCTTTAGCTTCTAATGAAGCCTCTATAGCCATTTCAACTTCTTCTTTTCCAGCCATATGATATTTAGCTAAAACATGTTTCTTATCATGAGGAATTATACATTCAGAAGTATTACCTGTAAAGATTTCTTTTCCTCCTATTATGAGAGGGATCTCCATTTCCTTTTCTTTTAACTCTTTAAGCTTTGCTTTTAACTCAGCCTTCTCACTACTACCAGGTGCATAAGAAAGGATTGGTTCATTTTCAGGTTCTCTTACTTTAAAATATGCATTTGACATTATTACGCCCCCTTAATTTGTATGACTATTAATCATTATATAATAGTTTTCAAATAAATGAAAATATTTAGAATATTTTTATTATAATTATACTACAGAAGGTTCAAGGACTAATTCTCCTCTTTCAAATCTATCCTTATCTAACATACTTATATCAATTGATGTTTTTTCACCTAATATCTGCTCTGCCAATAGTAACCCTGTCATTGGTGCTAACATGAATCCATGACCACTAAATCCTATTGCAAGATAAAAGCCATCTAGCTCCTTAACAGATCCTAGTATCGGTTGCTTATCTGGAGTGATATTATACAGTCCTGCCCACTGTCTTATAACTCTTAAGCCTCCTAAAGCAGGAAGTAGTTCAGTAACAGTCTTAGACATCTCATCAAGGAATTGCCAGCTTGAAGTTCTTCTTAGGTCTCTAGGCTCATTTGCATCTCCTCTACCCATTATAAATGCACCAACAGGAGTTTGTTGACAATATATATTTAAAGAGAATGACATAACCATTGGTCCTTGAGTTGGTTCAACTGGTTCAGTAACTAATATCTGATGTCGTTCCGAATAAACTGGTAAATCAATTCCTACCATATCTCCAATTTCCTTAGAGAAACCACCAGCAGCATTGACTACTTTTGAGGTGGCTATTTCACCTTTATTAGTAATTACGCCTGTTATTTTAGTATTGTCAGTTTTTATTCCAGTTACTTCAGTATTGGTATAAAACTTTACTCCTAATCGCTTAGCTGCCTTTGCATATGCATCTGTAGTTGTAAAAGGATTCAAATGACCATCCTTTGGACAGAAAGTAGCACTTATAATGTTCTCTGTATTTAGATAAGGAACTATCTTAGTTGCTTCCTCTGGAGTTATTTGATTAACTTCAATACCTAAGCTTTTTTGTAGTTTTACATTCTTTTTAAACTGCTGGTGTTCTTTTTCCGTAGAGGCTACTATTAGGTATCCCCCTTGTTTAAACTCAATATCCCCCTCATATTCTAGAACTTCATTGGCCGTTTCATAAAATTTTATACTTTCCATAGCAAGCTTACAGTTCATCTCTGTTCCCCATTGTTGCCTTACCCCCGCACCACATCTTCCAGTAGCACCACTTGCTAAATAGTCTTTTTCGATAACTACTACATCTTTAACACCTTTTTTAGCTAAATTATAAGCGATTGAACATCCGGTTATTCCCCCGCCTATAATTACTACTTCTGCAGATTTAATCATTAGACTCCCTCCCATCAGCTATAGTCTTAAGTTTTATACCCATAGTGGGAGGTCTGTTAGTACAAGGTTGCAAATCATGGATATCCTTACCTGTAATCCTTGAAATCTCCCTTAGTATTAGCTGAGAACAAGTCCTTCCTTGACAGGGTCCCATGCCAGCTCTTGAAATCCTTTTTATTTCTTCAAGGGAGGTATACCCATCATTTATTAAATCTCTAATATCCTGCAATGATAAATCCGAACATCTACAAATAATAGTATTATTATCCATTTTAGACCTCCTCCACTTTAATATTTCTAAACTGATAAAGAAAATCTCTATTTACCGCAAGATGAACTATAGGAGTCTTATCAAATGATTTTGGATTTTGAACTTTTATAACTTTCACATCTGTAATGTATTCTCCTGCTCTATTTAGTCCCTTAACAATATCCCCCTTGTTAGGAAGAGGTAAAAACTCATATGGAATTTTAAACAGTACTTCTTCATCGGAATAACTTCCATCAATTACGATTATTGCCAAACCAGGACAAGCACTAATACACATTCCACACCCGTTACAGTTTTTATCATTAATACTTGGAGTATCGTTAATATCATTAAACTCTTGTATTGCATCTCTTAAGCATGAAGTAGAACATGGATTGCAAGGTATTCTCTGATAGCACTCTATTACTGCTGCTGGACCTTCATTTATTCTATCTTCATTTGGAAATACTGATTTTATATCTTCCATTGTAGGAATTCCTGTCTTTTTTAACATATCCTACACCCCCATAACCTTATTAATACCGCTCCTAATCTTAGTTCCAACTGGTCCTGAGCGTAGAGCTTCTAGTTGATTCCTATAATCTTTCTTTAGTTCTAAATAATTCTCATGTTTAAAGCCTATTTTTTCAGCCGCGCAAAGTCCCGTTAAATAGCCTTCAACCATGGCACTACTGGCTTCCTCTACACCTGCTACATCTCCTGCTACGAAAATACTGTCTACTGTGGTTTCATAATTTTCATTTCTTAATGGTGCTATTCCACCTAATTCTGGAACATACATCATTTTACATCCAGCTTGTTGTAATAGCTCTGCTAATGGTGATAATCCAACAGATATGCACATTACATCTGTTTCTATTACTTCTTCTGTACCTTCTATTGGATTCCAGTTTTCATCAAGCTTGGATATCACGACCTTTTCTAATGTATCATTCCCTATAGCTTCCTTTACAGTGTATCTAGTAAGGATTGGAACCCCCATTCTTCGCACTTTTGATGCATGTACCAAGTATCCCCCTATTTTAGGTGCAGCATCAATAATTCCAACTACCTCAACACCTGCTTGCATTAATTGATAACTAACGATTAGACCAATATTTCCCGCACCGATCATTAATACCTTCTTACCTGGTCTAATACCATAAACATTCATTAAAGTTTGAACAGCTCCCGCTCCATATATTCCAGGCAAATCGTTATTTGGAAATGCTAGTACCTTTTCGCTGGCACCAGTCGCTATAATGGTAGCTTTTGGTTTGATTTTTACATATTTTTCATCTTTAGTAGCAGTTATAACACCATCTTCATATAATCCTAAAACAGTAGTGTTATTTAAAATCTCAACATTCTCTTTATAATCGTTCAATTTATCTAACAATATTTCAGAGATATTAAACCCCCTTTTTGAAGCATATTGCTTTTCTGACCCAAAGAACATATGAGTCTGTTTAATTAATTGCCCCCCAAGCTTTTCATTCCTATCTATAAGCAATACCTTAGCACCACTGGATGCTGCACTTATAGCAGAGCATAAACCTGCAGGGCCACCACCTATAATCGCTAAATCTGTATACTTCATAGGATTTCACCCTTTCCATTTTGGTTTTCTACAACCATTCCATCCTCCACCATAGTTACACAGGTTCTTACGTTTGGTTCCCCATTTACAACCATAAAACAGGAAGAACAGTTTCCGATAGCACAATAAAATCCTCTAGGTCTATGCTTAAATATACTCTTGCCTAGAACCTTAACACCTGCAGCATGTAAAGCTGCTGCTATGGTTTCACCTTGGAAAGCCTCAATTTCTTTTCCGTCAAAGATAAATTTTATCTTTTTCCCCCGTTGAAATTCTAAGATTGGATGCTTATCAATCCTCATTCCTTCACCCCTTTATTGTTGAAGTTAACTACCACAAAGACTAACATTGCGAATCTTGTTAATTTTCACAATATTCAATATTAAATCTTCTACATAAAATGCTAAAATCCTTCTTATTTTTGTATGAAATCCTTCTTCTATTTCTATATTCAGCCTGTCTATAAAATATTACTATTGTATAAATAAGAAAAAGAGTGAAGATCTTAGTCCTCACTCTAACTTATTTTAAACTTTTAATTTTATATCAATTCCTAATAGATCTTTGTTATCTTCAAGTATTGGCTTAATGTGATCATTCACTAAGTCCTCTACCTGTTCAGGGGACCTGCCAATAAAGTTCTTAGGGTCAACTATTCCAAGTATTTCTTCTTCAGTTAAATTAAATTTGTCACTTTTAGCTATTCTGTATAATAAATCGTTTTTATTTCCTTTCTCCTTAACTTCCCTGCTTGCTTCCATTGATAACTTTCTTATTTCCTCATGAAGCTCTTGTCTATCTCCACCCTTTTTAACAGCTTCCATAAGAATATTCTCAGTAGCCATAAATGGTAACTCTTCATCTATGTGCTTATTAATTACATTTTCATATACAACTAATCCACTGAAAATATTAATTCCAATTTCAAGAATAGCATCACAAGCTAGGAATCCCTGAGGTATTGAAAGTCTTTTATTTGCTGAATCATCTAAAGTTCTCTCAAACCATTGTGTAGAAGCTGTCATTGCTGGATTCATCATATCGGCAATTATAAATCTAGATAATGCTGCTATTCTTTCACTTCTCATAGGATTTCTCTTATATGCCATCGCTGATGATCCAATTTGATTTTTCTCAAATGGCTCTTCTATCTCCTTTAGGTGCTGTAATAATCTTATATCATTAGTTATCTTATGTAGTGACTGTCCTATGCCACTTAATGCATATAGAACATCAAAATCAACTTTTCTTGAGTATGTTTGTCCTGTTACTGGATAAGTACTATCAAACCCTAGTTTTTTAGCTACTAGTTTATCAAGCTCATTTACTCTATCGTGATCATTGTCAAATAGCTTTAAGAAGCTTGCCTGTGTACCAGTAGTACCCTTTACACCCCTTAGCTTTAATGATTTAATAACATGCTCTAGATTTTGATAATCTATATATATATCATGTAGCCAAAGAGCAGCTCTTTTTCCAACTGTTGTAAGCTGAGCGGGCTGGAAATGAGTAAACCCTAAAGTCGGCAATGATTTGTATTCAACTGCAAAACTTGCAATTCTATCCATTAAATTGACTAGCTTTCTTTTTATTACTTCAAGTCCTCTTCTAATAAGAATGATATCAGTATTGTCTCCTACGAAAGCACTAGTGGCACCTAAATGGATTATAGGTCTTGCCTTTGGACATTGCTCTCCATAAGCGTGAATATGAGCCATAACATCATGTCTAAATTCCTTTTCCTTTTCAGCTGCAACATCATAGTTGATATTATCTTTATTTGATTTTAACTCGTCAATCTGTTCTTGAGTAATATCTAGACCTAATTCTTTTTGTGACTCTGCCAGAGCTATCCATAACTCCCTCCATGTCCCAAACTTTGAATCAGGTGAAAAGGTGTTTGCCATTTCCTTACTAGCATACCTAGATATCAAAGGATTTTCATAAATAGGTTTCATAATATATTCTCCTCTCTTTTTTGGATTCCAATAAAAAGATATGAGGTTAAAACCTCATATCTTATGATTTCAATATTTCTGACTTCTATACATTCAAGAATTGATCAATTCTATTTAATCCTTCTTTTATATTATCCATGGAAGTAGCATATGAAAGTCTTATATAATCATCAGAACCAAAAGCTAAACCAGGAACCACTGCCACATTAGCCTTTTCTAATAAAACATTTGCTAAATCCACTGAATTTTCAATAGTTTGGCCATTAATTTCTTTTCCCTTTAATTTAGAAATGTTAGCCATTACATAGAAAGCTCCTTTAGGTTTTTTGCAAGATAAGCCTTCTATAGAGTTTATTCTATCTACCATAAAGTTTCTTCTCTCAACAAAATGCTTTTTCATCTCTTCTATTACACTTTGGTCTCCTGAAAGACCCTCAACACTTGCATACTGAGATATAGATGATGCATTAGATGTTGTATGGCTTTGTAGATTAGTCATAATTTTAATTATATTTTCATGGGCTGCTGCAATACCAATTCTCCAACCAGTCATTGCATAAGCTTTTGACATGCCATTAATTACTATAGTAAGATCCTTAATTTTATTATTCAAAGAAGCTATACTTATATGCTTCTCATTATCATAAATTAATTTTTCATAGATTTCATCAGATACTACAAAAATATTATTTTTAACTGCCCAATCAGCAATAGCTTCTAATTCTTCTTTACTATAAACTGTTCCCGTTGGATTGCTAGGGCTATTCAGTATAATCGCTTTAGTTTTATCTGTCAGGGCTTTTTCTAAATCTTCCATTTTATATTTAAAATCATTTTCTTCCTTAGCTTCAACATCCACTGGAACTCCATCAGCTAGCTTTACTAGCTCAGGATAACTTACCCAGAATGGATTAGGTATTATTACTTCATCTCCAGGGTTTAGTATTGCACTAAAAGCATTATATAGGGAATGCTTAGCTCCACTGGATACTAAAATATTATTTGGCTTATACTCAAGACCATTATCCCTCTTGAATTTATCACAAGCTGCTTTTTTCAGTTCAATTATTCCTGGTGTAGCAGTGTATCTTGTATTACCTTTCTCAATAGCTTTAATACCAGCCTCTTGGATATTTTTTGGTGTATTAAAATCTGGCTCTCCAGCGCCAAAACCAATTACGTCTATTCCTCTACTTTTCATCTCATTAGCTTTAGCTGTTATTTCCAATGTAACTGATGGTGTGATACTCTTAGCTTTCTCTGAAAGATTAAAATTCATTTTATCCCTCCACTTTATATTGGTTGTATGTATTTTTTACGTATCCATTATACTATAATCACTAGTAATCTTCTACAAGAAAATCCGATAAAATGACATTTTTCCTAAATGTTAAGAAAACTTAAATTTTACTATTATATATATCATTCAAAGTATTTTTGACAATAGTCAAGGAGTCTTCAAATATTGGTTTATATAATAGCTGAACCTTTTTATAATGGTCATATCCTTCATCTGTTAGTTTATAGTATCTAATAGATCTCTTATCTGGCTCTTGCCATCTTCCCTTTACATATCCATTCTCTTCCATTTCCCTAAGCAATGGATAAATCATTCCAGGACTAGGCTCCCATTTATATTCTAGTCTTTCCTTTATCTCTTCAATTATTTCATTTCCATAATAACTTTTATCCTTCAATAAGTGTAGTATATAAAGCTTCACAAAAGAAGTTGTACTAATTTTTGAAGGAAACTGTCTATTTCTTTCATTCTTATATTTACTCACAAAATCACCCTTGCTTTATTTTTTCTGCTTTATCCCTTAAGTCTTCAACTACTTTAAAGTCTACATAATACTCCCCTAGTAGAGGATTGCCGTCTATTAAAACACCATGACAATCAGATCCACCAGTACTAATTAAATTATATTTTTCTGCTAATTGGCATAAGATCTTTACTTCATCTTTACTATGTTTTGAATGTACTGCCTCTACTCCATCTAAACCAAGACCTTTTATTTCTCTGACTATTCTTTGAGTTTTAATAATTCCTGGATGGGCCATAACTGCCACTCCCCCAGCTTGATGGATTAAATCTATAGAATTATATACATTCAATTTATATCTATTAGCATATGCCCTCTTACCTCTTCCTAAATATTTATCAAAAGCTTCTTGTATATTATCAACATATCCTTTTTCAACTAACACTCTTGCAACATGGGGCCTGCCAATAAATCCTTTGTCTGTTATTTTCTTTACCTCATCTAGTGAAATATCAATGCCTATTTCAATAAGTTTTTCCACCATTTTATGTCCTCTTTCTTGGCGAGACTCCTTTAATTTACGAGTTTCTTCTTGTAATGCAGCATTATTAATATCTATAAAATATCCCAGTATATGAATCTCTTCTCCACTATAGTCAGAGCTCAATTCGATTCCCGGTACTACTAGAAAATCTTCATATTGCTTCGCCTTTTCAATTGCTTCTTCAATTCCAAGGGTCGTATCATGATCCGTTACAGCTATTGCCTTCAAATCTTTCTTTACTGCCCAATCTACAACCTCTGAAGGAGTAAATATTCCATCTGATGCTGTTGTATGAACATGCAAATCTACTTTCTTCATATTTGTCCTCCTTATATTACCATGAAATCTTCATATTTTCTACTTTAAAGTATATGCAATTCCACTTATATTGCTACTTATTTATCTGTTAGAATTATATATCTACAAATTAAATATATTTTTGCAAGATTATATCCCTATAATTTAATCACCTAAGAATATCTTTAATTACCCTAGCAAAATTATTTCCCATAACTTTATTTATATCCTCTTCCTTAAAGCCTCTTTTTCTCATTTCATCACTTATTTTATAAATCTGAGATATGTCAGATACATCTTCAGGTACTTTAGCTCCGTCATAATCTGAGCCTAAGCCTACACAGTCAATTCCACCTAAATTGGCTATATACTCAATATGGTTTACTATTGAATTTACATTTGCTTTTTCAGGCTCATTTTCAAGAAATTTAGTGAAATAGTTCACACCTATAACTCCATTTAGTTTTGATACAGCCTTTATCTGATTATCTTTTAAATTTCTATCATTTTGACAAATATTATAAGCACATGAATGAGAGGCTATTAGGGGCTTATCAGTTATATCCATAACATCCCAAAAACTCTTTTCAGAGAGATGAGATACATCAACTATTATACCCAATCTATTCATTTCTTTTACAACTTCACGACCAAAATGAGTTAATCCTCCACCACTGATATTTTCACCAACTCCATCGGCTATACTATTTCTACCATTCCAAGTTAAAGTCATGCACCTTAAACCAAGTTTATAGAGCACCCTCAATACAGCCAAATCATTGCCAATTGGTTCACCACCCTCTAATGCTAAAAGGGCTGACATCTTACCATCTTCTTTATTCCTAACCAATTCTTCATAATTGTGGATAATAGATATATGATCTGAGTTTTCTTCAAGCTTTCTATATAATAAGTCAATATAATTAAGACATTTTTTTAAGGATAATTCAGGGTTATAAATTGGATAAAGCCATATAGCCATAAATTGAAGATCTACTTTAGCCTTCTTCATTTTTTCTAAAGTTATTGCTGTGGAATCATTTTTATAAAAATCCTTTTCTTCTTTAGTTCTAGTGATATGAGATTTCTCCAATCCCAACAAAGTATCGCAGTGGGCATCTACAATAAAATTACTCATTTACATTACCTCCAATATTGAAAATATTATTATTCTATTCTATTTTATTCTAAAAGATAAAAAACCTGCTAGTAAGTAGCAGGTTTTTCGCCTTATCTAGGTTCTACTATTAATTTAATTGCAGTTCTTTCCTCGCCATCTATTTCGATGTCAGTGAAAGCCGGAATACAAATTAGGTCAAGGCCACTAGGAGCAACGAATCCTCTTGCAATAGCTACTGCCTTTACTGCTTGGTTAAGAGCACCCGCACCTATAGCTTGAATCTCCGCATTATTTTGTTCCCTTAGTGCATTTGCCAATGCCCCTGCAACTTTATTTGGACTTGATTTTGCTGATACCTTTAATACATCCACTGTTATAGCCCCCTTATAATATTTTCTTAATATTAGTACATAAGTTAATTTCTACAAAATTTATTAAAATCCTCTTTTTTTATTAAAAAATCTTATTTTTTTCAAAAATATTGAATTTTCTGCATATTTTTATTAATAAAAAAATAAAGAGAAGAAATCTTCTCTTTATTTTATATATTATTTAGCATATTCGATTGCTCTTGTTTCCCTTATAACATTTACTTTAATTTGACCTGGATACTCTAATTCATGCTCAATCTTCTTCACAATATCTCTAGCTAGATGAATTAGCTCAATGTCATCTATAGAATCTGGCTTAACCATTATTCTTATCTCTCTACCAGCTTGAATTGCAAATGATTTTTCGACTCCTTCAAAATCGTTAGCAATATCTTCAAGTTTTTCAAGTCTCTTAATATATGATTCCAAAGTCTCTCTTCTAGCACCTGGTCTTGCTGCTGATATTGCATCAGCTGCTTGTACTAATACAGCTTCTATCGTTTGCGGTTCCACATCTCCATGATGAGCTTCCATAGCATGAAGTACTTCTTTAGACTCTTTATACTTTCTTGCAATGTCAACACCAATAGCAACGTGTGGTCCTTCTACCTCATGGTCAACTGCTTTTCCTAAGTCATGTAATAACCCAGCTCTCTTAGCAATTTTTACGTTTGCTCCAATTTCTGCTGCCATAATACCAGCTAACTGAGCTACCTCTATAGAATGCTTAAGTACATTTTGACCATAGCTAGTTCTATATTTTAATCTACCTAATAGCTTGATTATTTCAGTATGAAGTCCGTGAACTCCTGTATCAAAAGCTGCTTCTTCTCCCTGCTCCCTAATATGGCTGTCCACTTCCTTCTTAGCTTTCTCAACCATCTCTTCAATTCTAGCAGGATGTATTCTACCATCTACAATCAACTTCTCTAAAGCTATTCTAGCTATTTCTCTTCTAATCGGATCAAAACCAGAGAGTATTACAGCTTCAGGTGTATCGTCAATAATTAGATCAATTCCTGTCAACGTCTCTAATGTCCTGATATTCCTTCCTTCTCTACCAATGATTCGCCCCTTCATTTCATCATTTGGTAGGTTAACCACTGTAACAGTTGTTTCAGCTACATGATCAGCTGCACATTTTTGAATAGCATAAGAAACAATTTTCTTTGCTCTCTTCTCAGCCTCTTCTTTAGCCTTGTTCTCAATCTCTTTTATCATAATAGCTGCTTCGTGAGTTATGTCTTTTCTGATGTTACCTAGAAGTAATTCTCTAGCTTCATCAGAAGTTAGTCCAGATAGTCTTTCAAGTTCTTCTACTTGTTTCTTATAAAGTTCTTCAATTTCCCCTTCTTTACCCTCAAGATCTTTTAGCTTCTTATTTAGACGTTCATCCTTTTTCTCTAATGATTCACTCTTTCTATCAAGAGTTTCCTCTTTATGAACAAGCCTTCTCTCTAGCTTTTGAAGTTCATATCTTCTCTCTCTATTTTCCTTTTCAAGATCATTTCTCATTCTATGAACTTCTTCTTTGGCTTCGAGAAGGATTTCTTTTTTATTAGTTTCAGCTTGCTTCTCAGCATCCTCAACAGTTCTTGAAGCTATTTCTTCAGCGCTATTAATCTTACCTTCAGCTATTATTTTCCTTATATAAAAGCCTACCGGTAGTCCTACTATTATTCCTACTATTCCTACTACTACCATCTCAATAATGACAAAGCACCTCCTTCTCTATTTAGTTTTCAAGTTTCGATTCAGTTATTTCATCTCAAATCAAAATTACAATATCACACGTCAGTTCACATAAAAGATAAACCGAGGAGTCTCGGTTTGAGGTCCTACCTTTATTATATTGTGGAACTTTTATTAATACTGTATGATGAATATTTACTAATATTCGTCTTTAATTTTATTACTTTTTAACAAATATGTCAAGCTATTTTACTTTTTACAACGGTTCCAAACACACCATGGTATTGATTAATAACGTCAAATAGGGCAATAAAAAAACCCCAAAACTGGGGTTTAGTTTACTTTTTCTTTTTATCGTCTTTTTTTTCCTTTTCATTTTTAGCTTCTTCTTCTTGATTTTCTTCACCTAACCCATATTGAGCTCTAATTTTAGTCTCTATCTCTTGAGCAACCTCAGGATTATCTCTAAGGAAATCTTTAGCATTTTCTCTACCTTGACCTAATCTAGTGTCTCCATAGCTGTACCATGAACCAGCTTTATTTACAATGTCTGCAGAAACTCCTACATCTAAGATATTACCTTCCTTTGAAATACCCTGACCGTACATAATATCAAACTCAGCTTTCTTAAATGGAGGAGCGACCTTATTCTTAACAACCTTAACTCTTGTTCTATTACCTATCATTTCATCACTATTTTTAAGAGTTTCTATTCTTCTAACATCTAATCTTACTGATGCATAGAACTTTAATGCTCTACCACCTGGTGTAGTTTCAGGATTACCGAACATTATACCAACTTTTTCTCTTAACTGATTAATAAATATAGCAGTAGTATTCGATTTTTTAATAGCACCAGCTAGCTTTCTTAATGCTTGAGACATAAGTCTAGCTTGTAGACCTACGTGACTATCTCCCATTTCTCCTTCTATCTCTGCCTTAGGAACTAAGGCTGCAACTGAGTCAATTACTAGTACATCTACCGCACCACTTCTTACTAAAGCTTCTGCTATTTCTAAGGCCTGCTCACCAGTATCTGGTTGAGAAACTATAAGATTCTCTACATCTACACCTAATTTTTTTGCATATCCAGGATCTAAAGCATGCTCAGCATCTATAAATGCTGCAGCTCCACCTGCTCTTTGAGCCTCTGCAATAATGTGTAATGCAACAGTAGTCTTACCAGATGATTCAGGTCCATAAATCTCTACTATTCTTCCTCTTGGAACTCCGCCTATTCCTAACGCTATGTCTAATTCTAATGATCCTGTAGGTATTGATTCGATATTTAACTTAGCATTTTCACCAAGCTTCATTATTGAACCTTTACCAAATTGTTTTTCAATCTGACTTATAGCCATTTCTAGAGCTTTTTTCTTTTCCATCATAAATTACCCAGATTTCTCTGGTTTTCACCTACCTTTCAATGCTTCGAACATTTGTTCTACAATCATTATATAATACTTTATATTTATGGTCAAATATTATTTTTCCTGTGTTAAAAATTTTATTACTTTGTAAAATGCCATATTAGCAGTTCGATTTTGAACTGTCCTTCTATCTCCAGCAAAATTAAATTTCCATACATTTGAATAGTTCTCAGTGGCTAAACCTATAAACACAAGTCCTACAGGCTTTTCATCACTTCCTCCCGTTGGACCAGCTATTCCAGTTATAGATACTCCTATATCTATATTCTCTCTTTTTAAAAGCCCTTTAGCCATTTCAAGGGCAGTGTATTTACTAACAGCACCGTATTTTTTCAAAGTATCTGAACTTACTTTAACCTCTTCTACCTTCGCCTCATTACTATATGTAACTATTCCACGATCAAATATCGAAGACACTCCTGATAATCTAGTTAATCTACTAGATAACAGTCCTCCTGTACATGATTCACAAAAAGCTATTTTCTTTTCCTCCCTTAGTAAAAGCTTAAAAACAACTTCTTCCAAGGTTTCTCCGTCAAGAGAGTAAATAAATTCACCTATTCTTTCCTGTATTCTCTCAATAGCATTATCTATTGATTTTTCAGCTTCTTTAAAACTTTCTTTTACCGTGCTGATTCTAAGCTTAACCTGACCATTACCAGCATAAGTAGCAATGGTTAAATCCTTCTCTTCCTTTATTATATCTTTAATATTTGTCTCTAAAGTTGACTCTCCTATACCAGCTGTCATGATAGTTTTAGCTAATATTTTATCTTTAGACTCTTTTTTAAACACTGTATTTAAGTATTGATCTAACATAGGATTTAACTCATTTGGTGGCCCCGGTAATAAAACAATGTTCTTATCCTTTATATTTATTGCAAGTCCAGGTGCAGTTCCAAAGTCATTGACAAGCTCAATTCCATCCTTTGGTAGCATAGCCTGCTTTATATTATTTTCTGTCATTTTTACGCCATAGTTTTTAAATCTATCCTTAATCTTATCAAGAATTTCTTCTCTTACCTCTAACTTCAATCCCAATGCTTCACATACGCCTTCCTTAGTTAAATCATCTCCTGTAGGCCCAAGTCCTCCAGTGAAAATTAACAAGTCAGACCTCTCTACGCCCTTTATAGTTGAGTCAATAACATCTTTTAAGTTATCTCCAATTGTAGTATGATAATTAACTCTAACTCCAGACTCATAAAGCTTTCTTGAAATATATTGCGAATTAGTGTTAAGGGTATCACCTGATAATAGTTCCTCTCCTACATTAATTATTTCAGCCTTCATATTCTCATCCTTTACTTGTTGTTTTAATTGGTATTCAATACAAAAACATTCTTGTTTTTATAGAAATAATCTACTCCAGAAATTATAGTAAATGCTGCTGATAACCAAATTAAAATCATATCCATAGGAATATTAGCAAATGAAAATGGGAAGTTGTTTAGTAATACTAGAATGATACCAATCATTTGCGTTATAGTCTTTATCTTACCCCACCAACTGGCAGCAAGAACAATCCCTTCTGAGGCGGCCAGAACTCTTAGTCCAGTAACTGCTAGTTCCCTTGATATTATTATAACTGTTATCCATGCAGATATTACACCCATTCCAGTAAGGGAAATAAGTGCAGCAGAAACTAATAGTTTATCAGCCAAAGGGTCCATAAACTTACCGAATTTAGTTACCATGTTTCTACTTCTAGCAATATGACCATCTAACTGGTCTGTTATAGCAGCAATTATAAATGTCCCAGATGCAATATATTGTCCATATTTTATATTAGTTAATAAAAAAATCATAAAAACTGGAACCAAAATGATTCTAAAAATTGTTAACTTATTTGCTAGATTCATTAGCAATCTCTCCTATCAAATCATATTCTAATGAGTCGGTTATATTCACAGCAACAAAGCTACCTATTTCTAATTTTTTGTCACTATGAACATATACAATACAATCTATTTCCGGGCTATCCATATATGTTCTACCTATAAAGACTCCATCTTCCACTTTTTCTTCAATTAAAACAGTGTAAGTATTGTTGATTCTATGTCTATTTTTTTCAATAGATATTTCTTGTTGAAGTTCCATTATTTTATTTTGTCTTTGTTCTTTTATTTCTTCGCCTAAATGACCTTCCATCTTAGCAGCTGGTGTACCTTCCTCTTTGGAGTAGGTAAACGCACCTAATCTATCAAATTTAGCTTCACCAATGTATTCATAAAGCTCCATAAACTCTTCTTCGGTTTCTCCAGGGAATCCGACTATAACCGTTGTTCTAATAGTCATGTCTGGAATCTCTTCTCTAAGGTTTGTTATTAAATCAGTTATCATCTCCTTAGATGTCTTTCTATTCATTCTTTTTAGCACATTATTATTTATATGCTGGATTGGCATGTCCACATAGTTTACTACTTTTTCATTATTTTTAATACTTTGAACTAAACTATCAGTAAAAGCATCTGGATAAACATATAATAGTCTAATCCATTTGATTCCATCTATTTTATTTAACTCATCTAATAATTCAGGTAGCTTATATTCACCATATAAATCAAACCCATATCTACCTGTATCTTGAGCAATTAGGATTAATTCCTTTGTACCATTTTCAGCTAAAGTCTTTGCCTCTTTTAAAACAGAGTCCATTTTTCTACTTCTATAGCTACCCCTTAATTTCGGTATTATACAATAGGTACAGAAGCTGTCACAGCCTTCTGCAATTTTTATATAAGCACTGTGTTGTGGTGTTGAAATAACCCTAGGCAAATCTTCGTAATAATCATTATCAATCTTTCCTGTCCTATTAACTTTTTTACCTTTTAAAGTTTCGTTTATAATTTCATATATTTCATTTATATTTCCTGTGCCAACGACGGCATCCACCTCTGGTAGCTGCTCCATAAGCTCTTCTTTATATCTTTCAGCCATACAACCTGATACTATTAGAACTTTGCATCTTCCCTCGGTTTTATAATTTTCAGCTTCAACTATGGCATCAATAGACTCCTCCTTAGCTGCATCTATAAAACCACAGGTATTAATAATAATTATATCAGCATCTTCCGGGTCATTTATGAATTTAAATCCTTTCTGTTGTAGATTCCCTGTCATCATCTCTGAGTCAATTAGATTCTTTGAGCATCCAAGGGAAACCATTGCTATGTTATATGTCATGCTTCTTCTCCTTTCTATTAATGAACATGTTTATTGGCAAATTCTATTATTTGGTCTACAGCATTTTCTTCATTTTCATATTCAATAATCATATCATATTCTTCTACCTTATTAATAGAGTAGTCATAAAGAGGATCATAATAATCCACCATAAGGGTCTCTATTACAGGCGAATAATCTTTATCATTAATCTGATTAATAAGAGTATCAACTTTATTATTACTTAACCTTTTTCTTAGATTTTCTAAAGCTTTAATTATTCTATCATTTAAATCTGGTACATCGCTGTTAATGTAGTCTTCAATAATATTTTCTATTCTCTTTTTCATATTAGTTTTAATTAAAATATGATGACAATTCTGCATATTATTATATAAAAAGTCAGGAAGAATAACCTTACCTACTCTTTTACTTTCACTTTCTGTAAATACTAAATTTGATTTCATATTTTGAAAGCTTTTAACAAGATGGGATTCAAATCTTTTCTGAGTGCTAGAGTCTCCTTTAAAGGCCAAGCTTCCAAAGACTGAACCTGTGTTTCTAGCTAATCCCTCTATATCCAACACCGATATATCCTTCTCTTCTAATAGCTTTAATATCTTTGTCTTTCCTACTCCAGTATACCCATGTAGAACTACATAGTTAAACTTATCTTCATAGGTTACCAAATTATCCATAACATAAGCTCTATAGCTCTTATATCCTCCAGTAATTAAATACACATCCAGTCCCATAGTGCTTAGCACATTAGCTATTGAATTACTTCTCATTCCACCTCTATAACAGAATAAAGCTACATCTTTATTTTCATCAATTATTTTCTTTATCTCTGTGTAAAAATGAGTAAGCTTTTTAGATGCATACTCAAGCCCTGCTTCTTTAGCTTTTTGAGAATTCACTTGCTTATATAAATATCCTACCCTTTCTCTTTCCTTATCATTTAGTATAGGGATATTAATCGCATTGGGAATAGTATCTACTTGATACTCCTTAGGACTCCTAACATCAATATAAACTATATTCTCCTTATCAAGGGCCTCTTCAATATCTATACTTTTTATCATTAGTACCACCTGCTTCTACGTATTTAAAGTCTATTACTCAACTTTATTTTTCTTATGCAAATTTAAAAATCTCGTTATCTCTATATGTTTTTTTGATCCCTCATATTATTCCATATCTAAATCTTCTTCACTTACAAGAACCTTTCTAGGCTTACTACCTTCGTGACCTCCTACTATTCCCCTTGCTTCCATTTCGTCCACTAATCTAGCCGCTCTATTATATCCTATTCTTAGCCTTCGCTGAAGCATAGATATAGATGCCTGCTGATCCTTTACAACTAATTCGATTGCATCAGGTAGTAATTCGTCGCTATCATCTGAGCTTAAATCTGCTTCCTTCTCAATATCATCTATTATCTCTTCTTTATAGCTAGTCTCATTTTGATTTTTTAAAAAACTAACTATTTTTTCTACTTCTTCTTCATCTATGAAAGCTCCTTGAATTCTAACGGGCTTAGAGGCGCCTACTGGGTGATAAAGCATATCTCCTTTACCTAATAGTTTTTCAGCACCACCCATACCTAGAATAGTTCTAGAATCTGTTTGTGAAGAAACAGCAAATGATATTCTTGATGGTATATTGGCCTTAATAGTACCTGTAATTACATCTACAGATGGCCTTTGTGTTGCAATGATTAGATGAATACCGGCTGCTCTAGCCATTTGAGCTAATCTACAAATATAGTCCTCTACTTCTGAAGGTGAAACCATCATTAAATCAGCTAATTCGTCAATAATTATAACTATCTGAGTTAACTTTTCTAGCTCTTCATTATTTTCTGCCTTCTTATTGTAACTATATATATCACGAACACCATTACTTGCAAATATCTTATATCTATTTGTCATCTCTTGAACAGCCCAATTTAAAGCTCCAGCTGCCTTCTTAGGGTCAGTAACGACTGGAATTAATAAATGAGGAATATTATTATATACTCCTAACTCAACCACCTTAGGGTCAATCATTAGTAGTTTTACCTCATCGGGTCTAGCTTTATATAAAATACTTGAAATTAGTGTATTTATACAAACACTTTTCCCTGAGCCTGTAGCACCGGCAATTAAAAGGTGAGGCATTTTTTCAATATTTCCTATTATAGGTTTTCCAGTAATATCTTTCCCTAAGGCAAAGGGAACCTTGCTCTTCATATTGACATATTCTTCTGATTGCAATACATCTTTAAGTAATACATTTGCCTTTGATTTATTTGGAACCTCTATACCTATTGCAGATTTACCAGGTATAGGTGCTTCTATCCTAATATCTGAAGCTGCCAATCCCAATGCAATATCGTCAGATAAATTTACAATTTTACTTACCTTCACTCCAGGTGCCGGTTGAACCTCAAATCTTGTTATAGTTGGGCCTCTACTTATTTGAGTTATCTTAGCATTAATCCCGAAGTTATCTAAAGTAGACTCTAGCTTTCTGGCCTTTATTAAAATTTCCTTTTTATTACCTGGTTTATTTAGACTCTTAATATCATTTAGGAAATCTAAAGATGGAAATCTGTAGTCTTCATAGCTTTCTTCGGTAGCTAAAGGTAACTTATCAGTAGATTCTTCATTCTTTTTTTCTTCTTTTCTAAGAAGCTTTTTAGTTTCCTCTACCTTATCTTCAACTTTATCCTCTGACTTCGTTTCCTTGGTATAATCGAGAATTCTTATTTTTTTATCCATTTCACTTGTATTACTGCTATTATTACTTCCTTCTTTGTTATCAGATTTCTTGCTTTCCTCAATATTATTCTCATCTATCTTAATTAGTTTCTCTAAATCTTCATCTTTAGATTTACTATCAGCTTTTTTTGCAGTTTTCTTTTCAATAACTAAAGATTCTTTTATAAGCTGCAGTAGTTTTTTGAAAAAAGTAGCTACGTTTTTAGCAATAAATGAAGTTACATCTACAAAACTTAAATCCGTTAAAACTAAAAAAGAAACTAAAATTAAAGATGTCACTACTATATAAGATCCAATCTTACCAAACATACTAAATATAAAGTAAGAGAACATTGCTCCTATTATACCTCCACCAAGGTGGTACTCTTCTCCAATAACCCCTGACTGAGCTACCCTTTTAATGAATCCCATTTCGTTTAATGGTGTTCCTGTTTTAGTTAGAACATCATAATATCTATCAAAATTGCTTTGAAAATAATAAACATCTAATATTATTAAAAAGGAAACAAATATCGTCAATAATGCCAAGGATCTTTTTCCTTCATGTAAATTAAGTCTATTAAATATAAATAATATTCCTATTACAATAACTAAAAAAGGTATTACATTGCTTCCTACTCCGGCTGCTTGAGTAAAAAACAATCTAATCAGCTTACCGACTGAACCTGTAGAGTTACTATACATACTAACTAAAGATAATATTCCAATAGAAATGATAACAATTCCTATTATTTCTTTATTTATTTCATTCTTCTTTGGTTGTTTGCCTTTATTTGACTTTTTAGAGCTCTTTTTCCTATTGTTTTTTATTTTAACCATTGTAATCACCTCTAAAACAGTTATTCTACATTTATTTGAAAAATCCTTTTAAATAAGAGCATTTGTAGGCAAGATGAAAAGCTATAAAAACTAGAATGAGTATATCAAATATTTAACGATTTGATATACCCATGACAAATTCGTACTATTATAAGAATTGAGTGAGGATTATTATTCCTCCTATTGCCCAAACATAATATGAGAAGTAATAAAGCTTTCCTCTTTCCAGCACCCTAATTAATATTCTTATAGCGAAAACTCCTGTAACTGTTGAAAGAATCACTCCAACCAACAGCGGTAATGAAAATCCTACAGATTGGTCTCCAAATAAAACCTTTAATAGTTCAATTAATGAAGCTCCTCCTATTGCAGGAATTGCCATAAGAAATGAAAACTTAGTTGCTAGGGTTTTATCAAAGCCTCTAAAAAGTCCACCTACAATTGTCGACCCAGCCCTTGATACCCCTGGTATTATAGCAAACCCTTGAAATAAACCTACAATTATTGCATCAACAATTGTCATGTTTTTAGCAGTTTTACGTCCACTATTTGTTCTCTCTGAAATCATTAATAAGAATCCTGTAACTATAAGAGCAATACCTACTGCTACTAAGGAGCTATATAAACTCTCAAAGAAATCACCAAATACTATGTAAATCAATCCTGTTGCTATGGTTCCAACAATTAGCATTACAGTCAATACCTTGGATTCATTATCTAACCTTACTTTTTCTCTACTAAAAAGTTTCCCAATTATTTGGAAAAAAGAAACTACTATTTTACATATATCTTTAAAATAAACAATCAATATAGATATTAATGTACCGAAGTGTAACATTACGGTAAAAAATATTTCTCCTTCGTTAATTTTAAAAATATTCTCTAACAAAACTAAGTGACCTGAGCTACTAATGGGTAAGAATTCAGCTATTCCTTGAAATATTCCCAATATTACTGCTTGTAATAGTGTCAATTTTTATTCGCCCCCTAAATAAAATTAAAGTGTTAATGGTATCCATTAACACTTTACTGATGTAATTATAACATATCCTATATAAATATACATTACTTTTATATGAAGTATTCTATTTTTCTTGAAGATTTTCTTTTATCATATCCTTTAATTTATTGAGGGCTGTATTGAATCCGCCAACTTGATTAATTAACCCGTACTTTACAGCCTCATCTCCTACTAAAATTGTACCTACATCATTAGCAATTTCATCAGTATCATACATAAGCTTCATAAAAGTATCTCTATCAATTTGAGAAGTTCTAAGTATAAAATCAACAATTCTTTCCTGCATTTTTTGGAAATATCTAAAGGTTTGTGGAACTCCAATTACCAATCCAGTCATCCTAATAGGATGAATCGTCATTGTAGCTGTAGGAACTATGTATGAATAGTCACTTGATGTTGCTAAAGGTACACCAATACTATGTCCTCCTCCTAGAACTAGTGATACCGTAGGTTTACTAACACTATTTATCATTTCTGCTAATGCTAGTCCTGCTTCAACATCTCCACCAACAGTATTTAACATCACAAAAATACCATTAATTTTGGGGTTTTGTTCAGCAGCTACTATTAATGGAATTATATGTTCATATTTTGTAGCTTTTTTCTGAGGAGGTGAAACTGTATGACCTTCTACTTGACCAATTATAGATATAAACTGTATATCCTCTGGTGGGGTAGGAATACTAGGCATCCCAACTGCTTTTAAATTTTCTAATTTATTATTAGTAATGCTTGCTTTCTTTTTACTAGGCTTTTTTATAGGCTCTTTACCAGGATTTTGATCTGGCGGATCTATACGTTCTTGATTTATTTTCAATTCAGACACTCCCTTGATTTAGTATGATTTATATATATTGTTTACTAATGTATTAAATATATGCTTTTTGATTATTAAGAAAGGTAATATAATAAAAACAAAACATAATAAAAGACCTAAAAGGAATTATAATAATTATAATTCCTTTTAGGTCTTTCTTTAATTAATATAAATTATTAGATCTCCATCTGAGGACCCGATGCTCTGTTTTAGCAGAACAAGTTCACTGAACTTTCTCTAGCATGGAATTATTACATGCCTTTCTTCCAACCTTAGCTAAATCATACCATTTCCCTTTAATTTTAACTCTTACTATATCAGCAGTAAAGTCATTATTTGCTCCAGTTTTACTTGAATTCTCTAAACAAGAGGATCCTACACCATATATATCTACGGGAGCATTGATTGCTTCAAATCTTTTTATCCTTTCTACATTAAAACCCCCTGTAACAGATATCTTGATATCCTGACACCATTTTTTTGCCACTCTCTTCATTTCATCGTAATCATTTGATTCTACTTTTTCTAACCAAACCTTCCATCTTTCATTCATAGCTTCTCTAAGTATATGGACAAGTCTTGGTGTAACTCCATTATCTAGCTTTCTATCTCCTAAAGGCTCAATAGAAACATCTCTCATGCTTCCGCTAGTATCGGGTCTCACTCCGTATAACTTATATTTTCTAGCTTCTTCTATTTTACCTTCTTTATGTAATTCCCAATATTTATTCCACATACTATCCATAGTTTTTAATGTATCTGCAACAGTATCATTATGAAAATCATTTAATACAATCCTTGGTACATCAACTGGCATGATACGAGAGAACTGCATCATGGTTTCGGCAGTATTTCCTAAAAAAGAAGCTATGGATGAATGGGGAATTGTTCCTGCACCTTTACCTCCCCACCAATCTCCTTGTTCAGCAGTTGAAACAAAGGGATTGGCTTCAGCACCAAAATCTTTTTTATATCTTTGAATAGCTAGCCAATAAGCATATCCATGTATACCCTGTAGCTTATAATGGGCAAATCTAGCTGGAAAGAAAAGTACTGGCTTTCCATTGGCTGCCTTTATAATATTATATACATTTGTAGCTATCCTTGTTGGTTCTCCCAATACTCCAAGATATGGAGTTTCAAGATGAGCAAAATCTCTATACCTTCCTCTAATTTTTATTACTGGCTGTACATTCATTTTATCTCCCTCAAATATAGTAATAGAACCATCCTGTACTGCCTCAACCTCTAAATTATTAAATGTATTAATAAAATTGTTTTCATCATCATAGTAACCAGTACATTCTCTTAAAATCTCTATGGCTTCATCTACACCAGCTATTACACTTTTTCCAGGTCTACTGGTAAATATCTGCATTTCAATTTCTATATCTCCTATTTCTACATCTCTTACATCAATAACACCATCTAGGTCGCTTTCATTATTTCCGAAAATATAACTCTCTTTTGACAATCTAGACAAAATCCAAGTTACATTATTAAAATAAACATCTGAATACCACCCATTTCTAAGTTTTCCCTTTATATCTTCATCCATTTTAAATGTTTTTTTATCTAATCTCTTACCGTTAAAAATGCTCATATTTTCCTCCCATCTATGGTTTAGCTAATACTACTAACTATCTCTACTCCATTTCCTTCCATAATACATAAAGCCATTAAGTTTAAGAGGTCTCCTTTGTGAGTATCCAAGTCAAAGGTATCAACCATATCCATAGGCACTATTATTCTAGAGTTTTTATTATTCTTATTAAAGTATGCTTTCTGTGTGTTAGCAAATTGCTCGATACATATATCAGTGCAATCACCAACAATTATGAAATTTTTAATATTTAAGTTGCTCTTAAGCCAATTCTGGTATTCGTCTTCGAGAAAACCATTTGTAGAGTTTTTCTTAATTAATTTATATCCTCCTATTTTCTTCAATTCATCGACCATTTCACTTTCTCTAGTACCTTCAAGACAATGTTTAGGGTATGAGGTAAATTCAGGTGAATCTTCAGGATGATTATCTGCAAAGGCTATAATCTCTATTCCATTGTCAATACATTTTGATAGTAAATCGCTAATTTGTGGAATTAGTTTATCTACTCTATCACTTTTAAGGATTCCTTCCTTGGCAAATCCATTTATTACATCAATGATAATCAGTACAGTTTCATTAGGGTTAAGGCTATCTATTTTTACGGCTTCCTTTGTTGAAAATTGATTTATCATCTTTTTTATGAACTCATTAGAGTCTCTTAATAGCTCTTCATAACTCATTATACTTTTCACTTGAATCACTCCCTATACTATATTAATGATATTATACCCTTAATTTAGCATTTAAAAAAGCCCTTATACGGGCTTTTTAGATAAGTTAAATTCGTGATGCAATGAATTCACTGCTTTTTCTAGGTCTTTATCCTTTATTAAACACCAAATTGTTGCATGGGAATCTGATGTCTGTAAAATTTGTATATCTTCCTTTGAAAGAGCTTTAACTATCCTTGACATTACTCCAGGAATACCTTGCATTCTATTACCAATTATACTTAATTTACAACAATCCTTAACAATATTATAATCACACTCTTCTTTTTTTAAGATTTTTTCCATGGTCTTAATATCCTTTTTATCAATAGTAAAGACTTTTTTATCAGAAAAAAAATTTATTAAATCGATACTGATATTTTCTCTAGTAATCATATCCATTAGCTTTTCAGTAGAGTTTCCCCTTTCTTTATCAACAATAATTACTTGAGTTCTGTTCTTTTTATAAGTGATAGCATTGATAATTCTATCCTTTTTTTTATAAGTATTCGAGCAATCCTTATCTTTAATTAAGGTCCCTTTTCCATCATTAAGTGTATTCCTTATTATTAGTTTGATATGACTCCTCTCTGCAATTTCAACTGCTCTAGGATGAATTATCTTAGCGCCATCCTCGGCTAGCTGATAAACTTCCGAATAACTCATAATTTCTAATAGTCTGGCATCTGGTACGACTCTAGGATCTGCAGTCATTATTCCATCAACATCAGTGTATATTTCAACATATTCACAATTTAATGCTTCTCCTAATAGAACCGCTGTAGTGTCACTGCCTCCTCTTCCCAATGTTGTAATCTCCCCATCTGAAGTAGCTCCTTGAAAACCTGTGACAATTACTATTTTTCCAAGCTTTAAATCCTTTAAAACTTTATCAGGATTCACTCTTAATACGTCTGCATCTCCATATTTATTGTCAGTTATGATACCAGCTTGATATCCTGTAAGTACTGTGGAATCATAACCTTTGTCTTTTAATACATTTGATAGTACTACCCCAGATATTATCTCACCACATGACATAAGTAGATCCAATTCCCTAGGATTCATTCCTTCTTTATCAACTAGATTCAATAAAGTGTCTGTCGCATAGGGGTCTCCTTTTCTGCCTATTGCAGAAACTACTACTACAACACTATAGCCAGACTCACATTGCTTAATTATCTTATCTACAACCTTCGTTCTGTTAGTAGTATTTGCAACCGAGGTACCTCCAAATTTTTGAATTGCTATTTTCATGATTTCACCTCTGCTCCTAAATAAAAAACTATAACACACTGTATAAGTATGTTATAGTTCATACTATGCAAAGGCCTTAATAAGTGAGACTAATATGTATATTTCTTTGCTGTAATATTGTTTTCATCAAGCTCAATTATTAACATATCATTTCCAATCTTTCTTATGGAATCCCAAGGTATTTCGATTTCGTATTTATCTCCGAAAAATTTAAACTGACTTCTCCTGTCTGGGACTAATAAAGCTAAAATTCTCCCCGTTTTTTCATCTATTATTAAGTCTGAGTCAGCTATAACTCCTAATCTACCGCCATCATTTAAATTGACAATTTCTTTTCCACCTAGTTTACTTAACCTCATCACAATCCCCCTTTGTATTCTAAATTTATTTTTCTATCTATATATTTCTATGCTTGTATTAATTTAAATATTCTATTAAATGAAATAGTGATATTAAACAATTGTTTTTGTATTTAAATCTTTTAGTTTCTTTATAATTTTTATTTAAGGTTTTTTTATATTATAGTTTATCATTTATGATAAGATTAATTATGATATTATATTTGAAAATTTTCTATATTGCTACAAATTAAAAATACTCTCCATTGTAGCAATAGTTTTATCATTTTGACTATCTACTAAATGGAGAGTATTTCAATTACGTTTATTAAATATCTCTATATAATTTTTATTATTTATTTCCAGTATGCCCAAATCCACCTTGTCCTCTTTGAGTATCCTCTAATACCTCTACCTCGAAGAGATTTACTCTTTCATACTTCATAATAACCATTTGAGCTATTCTATCTCCTCTTTCAATGATAAAATCTTCATTACCAAGGTTGATTAATATTATTTTGATTTCACCTCTGTAATCACAATCTATAGTTCCTATCCCATTAACTAAAGATATTCCATATTTAATAGCTAATCCACTTCTAGCTCGAATCTGTGCTTCATATCCTTGAGGCAATTCTATATGTAATCCAGTAGGAACCAATACTCTTTCCATAGGCTTAACGATAATCTTTTTATCATTATTAGCATGTAGATCTAATCCTGCTGACCCCTCAGTTTTATATTGGGGTAAATCTAGACTGCTATTGTTTATAATTTTTACTTTCATTTTATCCTCCTTTGTTAATGCATAAAATATAATTAATAGTAAGGTGTTCGAATATATGTTTCAATCTATGATTCTAATAAGCATTAAAATAAAGACTACTATCTGAAAATAGTAATCTTTATAGTAATCTTATTTAAAACATATATCCCTAATTTTCTCATTGGTACTCTTCTTATTTTTAATTTTTCCTACATAAGCTATATTTAATTTATCGAAGTTGAACACTCTATCGGTTACTTCCTTAACTCCTTCAAGAGAAACCTTATCAATTTTTTCAAGAATTTCCCTTGGTGAATTAATTTTACCTAATAATAGTTCAGATTTCCCCAAAGAAGTCATCCTACTTGATGTACTCTCTAATCCCAAGATATAATTACCCTTTAATTGCTCCTTGGACCTGTATATTTCATCTTTGCTTAGATACACATCCTTTATATCATTTATATCCTCTAGAATCAATTCTGTTACGTTTAAGAGCTGATTAGGATTGAGTCCTGCGTATATAGTGAATATACCTACATTTTTATAGGATGAAGGATATGAAAAGATTGAATAAACTAATCCTCTTTCTTCTCTTACTCTCTGAAATAACCTAGAGCTCATGCTTCCTCCAAAGACATTATTTAGAACTAATAGTGAATATAGTTCATCACTGCCTTGAGAAACGCCTTCTAGTCCTAGACATAAATGTAATTGCTCTGTGTCCTTGCTTTTATATTTTAACCTTTGAGTCAATTTTGGTGGCAAATCAATACTAGGTGTACTTCCATTAACATGCCAATTTCCAAAACTTTCTTCTAAAAGCTTTCTAGTTTCCACCATATCAAAATTACCTGCAATAGAAATCACAGTATTTCCAGGAATATAATGCATATTAAAAAAATCTATTATATCTTTTCTTGTAAGGTTTTTAACTGTATTAACATCACCTAAAATAGGTAAAGCCAGAGAATTACCATCGAATATTGTCTTTGATAATAAATCATGGGCAACATCCTCTGGAGAATCGTCATACATATTAATTTCCTCTACCACTACACTCTGTTCCTTCTTAATCTCCTCTTCATCGAATTTAGAGTTTAACAGCATATCTGATAATACATCTATGGCTATAGGTAAATGATTATCTAGTACCTTTGCATAAAAGCAAGTACATTCTTTACTGGTGAATGCATTCAATTGACCTCCAATATTATCTATGCTTTCTGCTATTTGTTTTGCTGTCCTCTTCTCAGTTCCTTTAAAAAGCATATGTTCAATAAAATGAGAGGTACCATTATTATTACTATTTTCATATCTAGAGCCTGCCTCAATCCAAACTCCTATAGATACAGATTTTACATGGGGAATTTTTTCAGTGACTACTCGTACTCCATTATTTAAGTTAAATTTATCGTACATTTTATCCTCCTAATTGACTTCTGATTTTCTTTCTCTATTATAGAATAAAAATGTAAATCTTTCAACTTAAAGCTATTCTTTAACAATGTCACTTACTTTTCCTATTTCATATCCTTGGTTTTTTAGAGTTTGAACTATTGTGGGTAAAGCCTTTACAGTTTGCTCTTTTGGATGCATCAATACTATTGCTGAATTGTGAGTCTTACTAACTACACGATTTATTATTTTATCAGATGTACTATCATTTCTCCAATCAATAGTGTCAATACTCCACATAATCATATGATAATTTAAGTCATTAGCTGCTTTAATAGTTTCATCATTATATGCCCCTGATGGAGGAGCAAAAAAATTAGGTTCGATATTTAGTGTCTCACTAATAATATTATGAGCATCTAATATCTGCTTCCTATTGGAAGCATAGTCTAATTTGCTATAGTCCTTATGGGAATAGCCATGATTCCCAATTTCATGTCCTCTATTATGTATTTCTTTTAATAATTCTGGATATTTTTTAGCCCATCTTCCAGTCACAAAAAAAGTTATTTTTATATTATTTTCATCGAAAATATCTAGCATTAAAGGTATATATTCATTCCCCCAATCTACATTGCAAGTTAAAGCTATTGTCTCTTTATCAATATTACCTTTATAAAATACATCTCCATCTCTTTTAAATGTTTCTTGAGCTTTATTCCTATTGACTACTGTAACAATAGTTGCAATAACTATTAAAGCCAAAATTACCGCCAATATCTTATATATTGTACTATTCTTTATCATAATGATTTTCATTTATCTCCCTCCAATTATATCTTTACTAATATTAATATTCATCTTAAAGGGATTTATAAATAGTTTTTTACAAAAAGAAAAGACATAAACCTGTCTTAGGTTCATGTCTTTATTTATCATCCTTTTTTTCTTCAGGTAAAGCATCTTTTCTTGAAAGATTAATTCTTCCTTGGTTATCAATGCCAGTAACCTTTACAAGTATCTCATCTCCAACGGAAAGAACATCTTCTACTTTATCTATTCTATCCTTAGAAATTTTTGAGATATGAACAAGGCCTTCTTTACCATTAAGAATCTCAACAAAAGCTCCAAAATTTACTATTTTTACAACTTTTCCTAAGTAAATTTCCCCTACTTCTACATCCTTAACGATTTCTTCAATTATTGATTTAGCCTTTTGTCCAGCTTCCATATCACTAGAAGCTATCATAACTCTTCCTTCATCTTCAATATCTATCTTAACACCAGTTTCATCAATTATTCTATTGATTACTTTTCCTCCTGGGCCAATAATATCTCTTATCTTTTCAGGGTCTACGTTCATAGTAATAATTCTAGGTGCATAAGGTGACATTTCTTCTCTAGGTTGAGATATAACCTCTTCCATTTTATCTTGAATAAAAAATCTACCTGCTTTAGCTCTTGCTAGTGCTTCTTTCAAGATATCTCTGTTAATACCAGCTATCTTAATATCCATCTGTATTGCAGTGATTCCATCTCTTGTACCTGCAACCTTGAAGTCCATATCTCCTAGGAAGTCTTCAAGTCCTTGGATATCAGTTAATATAGCTACCTTATCCTCAGCTTTGATTAGTCCCATAGCAATACCTGCTACTGTTTTTCTAATAGGAACTCCAGCATCTAATAAAGCTAGTGTACTTGCACATACACTTCCCTGAGAAGTTGATCCATTTGAACTAAGTACCTCTGATACTAACCTTATAGTATAAGGAAACTCTGTTTCCGATGGAATTACAGGTTCTAAAGCTCTTTCTGCTAAAGCACCATGTCCTATCTCTCTTCTACCAGGTCCTCTTAAGAATCTAGATTCTCCAACACTGTAAGGTGGGAAATTATAATGATGCATATATCTTTTGGATTCTTCTTCTCCTAATCCATCTAATATTTGAACATCTCCTGCAGCTCCAAGAGTTGCTATAGTTAAAACCTGAGTTTGACCTCTATTAAATAATCCTGAACCATGGGTTCTAGGTAATAAACCAGTTTCACATGAAATAGGTCTTACTTCATCAATCTTTCTATTATCTGGTCTAACTCCATCTTCAACTATCATTCTTCTAACCTGTTCTTTTGTTATTGTATAAAGAACTTCATTAATATCCTTTTCATTATCAGGATATTTTTCAATGAAATGTTTATAGGCTTCTTCCTTAACCTTATCCATATTTTCTTTTCTTTCAAGCTTATCAAAGGTTTGTATTGCTTCAACCATTTTATTAGTGGCATACTCCCTTACCTCAGCTTCAATAGCTTCGTCAACTTTAAATAAGTACACATCTTGCTTTTCTTTACCTACTTCTTCTTTTATTTTATTGATAAATTGACAAATCTTTTTGATTTCATCGTGAGCTGTCATGATACCTTCTAACATAACATCCTCTGGTACTTCATTTGCTCCAGCTTCAACCATCATAATCGCATCCTCAGTTCCTGAAACTACAAGGTGCATTTGAGATTTTTCCCTCTCTTCGCTGGTTGGATTGATTATGTATTTTCCATCAATTAATCCTACAATAACTGAAGCAGTAGGTCCATTAAATGGAATATCTGATATAGTTAGTGCTATAGACGAACCTATCATTGATGTAACATCAGGTGTACAATCTTGGTCCACTGACATTACTGTTGAAATAACCTGCACTTCATTTCTATATCCTTTAGGGAATAATGGTCTTATAGGTCTATCTATAAGTCTAGCAGTAAGAACCGCCTTCTCAGTTGGTCTTCCTTCTCTCTTAACAAATCCTCCAGGAATTTTACCTACTGAATATTGTCTTTCCTCATAATCTACCATTAATGGAAAGAAATCAATTCCTTCTCTAGGCTCTTTAGAGGAAGTTGCAGTTACTAATACAACAGTATCTCCATATCTAACTAGACAAGCACCATTTGCTTGCTCTGCTACCTTACCAATAGTTATAGATAACTCTCTACCAGCAAGGGTATAGTTAAAAGTCTTTTCCATACTCTACCTCCTTAATTAAAAATATTCTAACATTTTATTATTATATCCTTGATGTAGAAAAAAATCAAAATACTCTAAATTTTTAGGATATAATTACAAAATAAATGATATAAAACAATAGAGCGGGAACCCCCGCTCTTATTATTTTCTTAGACCTAATCTTGAAATTATAGAACGATATCTTTCAATATCTTTCTTTTGTAGGTAGTTAGTAAGTCCTCTTCTACGTCCTACCATTTTTAATAGTCCTCTTCTTGAGTGATGATCTTTTTTATGCTCTTTAAGATGCTCATTTAACTTATTAATTCTTTTAGTTAAAATAGCGATTTGAACTTCTGGAGAACCAGTATCTCCTTCATGAGTTTTATACTCTTCAATAATTTGTTGTTTTTCTTCATTACTTAAATTCATTTTTCTACCTCCTATTTATTGTTTTCACCTAAGGCCAAGTAAACGCCGAGGTAACGTGTAACTTAGCAAAAGGTAATTACCATTGTAAATTCTATCATATAGTTTTCATTTTGTAAACATTAATTTAAATAGCTCTTGCCTTCTCAATATCCTTACTTATTTGATAGATTAAATCATCTTTAGATTTAAATTTCATCTCTTCTCTAATAAATTTCTCAAAGATAACCTTGATTTCACTATCATATAAATCTCCATTAAAATCAAATAAGAAAGTTTCAACTGTTACTTGATTATTCCCAAAAGTAGGATTACAACCAACACTTGAGATACTTGAGTATCTTTTTCCTTTATAGAATGTACTCGTTTTATATACCCCAAGTTTAGGTAAAACATAAAAGCTATCTAAATGAAGATTAGCTGTTGGAAAGCCTAAAACACGCCCTCTCTTTTTACCATTAACTACTGTCCCCTCAAGTGTATAAGGTCTCCCAAGCATTTCATTGACATCTTCTATTTTACCTTCTAATAGGGACTGTCTTATCAATGTACTACTTACAACTCTGTCACCAACGGAAACTGGATTTATAACTATTACTTCAAATCCATACTTTTTGCCAAGTGCTTTTAAAGTTTCATTATCACCCTTACCCATATAACCAAATCTATAATTGAATCCTACTACTACTACCTTTGCTTTTAATTGATTAACCAGGATATCCTTAACAAAAGCTTCTGGTGACATCTTTCTAATATCATCATTAAAATCTAACATGTAAAAAAGATCTATTCCTATATTTCTTAAAATTTCTTCTTTTTGATTGTCATTAATTAAACAACCTACCATTCTACCCTTTTTTAATATCTTAGAGCTAAGGTTTTTAAATGTAAATACTGCTGATGATAATCCAAGCTCATTGCTTTTATCCAAAACTTTGTTAATTAAGGCTTGATGACCAAGATGAATACCATCAAACCTTCCCAGAGCAATTGCAGTTGGACTATTAAACTTTATACCTTTATCTGTAATAATATCCATAAGCCTCACCTTTTATAATAATACTTTATCCATTTTTAGATAATAATTATTTTCATAGTCCTTTATTATGCCTATTCCTATAAAACTATCCATACAATAGACCCTAAATTTATCATTTAAATTAAATTGATTATTTGTAATGAGTGTGTTTCTTAATGATACTCTACCACCATTGGAAATAATCTTATAATTTTCATCGTTCAACTCTATTTTATCATATTGAGTCAATGCCATATCCATAGGTAGAAGTATGTCATCTATCCTATTGCTTTCAGCAGCTTCCTTTATTTCTTCAAAGGTAAGAGCTTCATCTATT
Organism: Sporosalibacterium faouarense; assembly: GCF_016765695.1. Classification (GTDB taxonomy): domain Bacteria; phylum Bacillota; class Clostridia; order Tissierellales; family VENL01; genus Sporosalibacterium; species Sporosalibacterium faouarense. The sequence goes on from NZ_JAETGO010000037.1 coordinate 34,921, forward strand.
TCAAACATATCTACTTTTGTTCGAATTAGTACTGACATATATCCATAAGTTCCGAGTTCCTTTCCTATATCATCACATAATGTTCTTACATATGTTCCCTTTGAGCATTCAACATCAAATAAAACTTTATTTCCTTCTATATTTAAAATATCAAGGTCATATATTGTTATTTTCCTTGGCTTTCTTTCAATTGTTTTTCCTTCTCGAGCTAATTCATAAAGCTTTTTCCCCTTATGCTTCAAAGCAGAAAACATAGGAGGAGTTTGAAATATATTTCCACGAAATTTATCAAAAGCTTTAATTATATCAGACTCTTTCACATTAACTTTAGCTTCGTTAATTACATTACCAGACTTATCTTGGGTATCAGTTTCCTTACCTAAAGTTAATTCGGCTCTATACCTTTTTTTCTTATCTAAAAGAAACTGTGATACCTTTGTAGCCTTTCCCACACAAATAGGTAGGACTCCAGCCGCATTTGGATCTAATGTGCCTGTGTGCCCTACCTTTTTCATATTTAAATTTTTTCTAATAAAGCTCACAACACCGTGAGATGTTATTCCTGTTGGTTTTAATACATTTATTATTCCATTCATTTTATCACCTAAGAGCTTTTTTTATTTCTTCTAAGATCATTTCCCTAGCTTTATCTATTTTATCATATATAGTGCATCCCGAAGCCTTTCTGTGACCTCCGCCACCAAATTTCTCAGCAACATTTGCCACATCAACATCACTTTTGGATCTAAAGCCTACTTTGATTTCTTCTTGCCCATATTCCTTTAAAATACAAGCTACCTCGACACCATCTATATCTCTGATAAAATCAATAGTACCGTCAATATCCTGTATACTTGCATTGCAGTCATCAATCATATCTCTAGTTACTGAAGCCATAGCTAGTCTATTATTCTCGTATAATTCCATACTGTTTAAGCTTTTTATTAGTAAATTCGTCCTTTCAAGACTTCTACTTTGATATACATTCCTAGTTATTTCATTTAAGTTAATTTCCTTCTTTAAGAGTTCACTAGCTACTCTAAAAGTATCTGGTGATGTACTATCATATTTAAAGCTTCCAGTATCTGTAGAAATGGCAACATATAAACAAGTAGCAATATTTTTATCTATATCTAAATCAATAGCTTCTGCTAAAGTAAAAACTATCTCTCCTGTAGAACTAAAGTTTGGAAAAACAATATTCATATCACCAAAATAGTCATTACTAATATGATGATCAATATTGATAATATAATCAGCATTGTTTGCGATATATTTACCCTTACCTAATCTATTTAAATCACTACAATCTAAAGTAATTAATAGATCGAAGGATTCTTCTTCTTTTGTCGATTCCAAGTATTCAGTTCCAGGTAAAAATTTAAAGTTTTTTGGTAACTCGTCATTTAATGCAATCTTCACAACTTTGTCTTTATCTTTTTTTAAAGCTAAACCCAATCCCAATAGAGATCCAATGCTGTCTCCATCGGGATTAACATGGGCAATCAAGCAAATTTTTTCACTTGAATTTATCTTTTCTTTAATATCATTAAAGCTATTATTCTTCATCTTCATCTGACTCATCTTTTCTTTCCTTTGAAACTTTATCAATTAATTTTGATATATATATTCCATGCTCAATTGATTCATCTAAATGGAATATTGGTTCAGGAGTATATCTAAGATTGAGCTTTTCTCCTATTCCTCTACGCACAAAACCTTTAGCTTTTTCTAAAGCCTTAAGAGTTTTATGTTTTTCTGAGTCTTTACCTAATACAGTAAAATAAATATTAGCATATCTTAAGTCTCTAGTTACTTCAACTCTAGTTACACTGGTCATAGTAGCTATTCTTGGGTCCTTTAAATCATTTCTAATGATACTACTAACTATCTTTTTTACTTCCTCTGAAATTCTCCCAATTCTTTTAGAACTCATGGGTTTCACCTCACTTATTGTTCGCAATTATGCAATTATTATCTTGCAACCTCTTCCATGATATAAGCCTCTATAACGTCTCCTTCTTTAACATCGTTATAGTTCTCTATACCTACGCCACCCTCGTAGCCAGTTTGTAATTCTCTAACATCATCTTTAAATCTTTTAAGTGACGAAATTTCTCCTTCATGGATTACCACATTATCTCTTAGTAATCTTAAGCTGCTTTTTCTAGTAATCTTACCTTCTTGTACATATACACCTGCAACAATTCCTGCATTGGGCACTTTGAAAGTCGCTCTAACTTCGGCACGACCCATAATTACTTCTTTGAATTCAGGTGCTAACATACCTTTTATTGCTGCTTCAACATCTTCGATAGCCTTATAAATAATTCTATATGTTCTAACATCAACCTTTTCAGTTTCAGCTGTACTTAACGCTGAAGACGTTGGTCTAACATTAAATCCAATAATTATAGCATTAGAAGCTGATGCAAGCATAATATCTGTATCAGTAATTGCTCCAACTCCTCCATGTATTGGATTAACCCTTACTTCTTCATGACTTAACTTAAGTAATGACTGTTTTACTGCCTCTATAGAACCACTTACATCTGCTTTTATAATTATATTAAGGTCTTGTACTTCACCTTCACTTATCTTATCAAATAAATCATCTAGAGATACCTTAGTAGAACTATTAATCTGCTCATCTCTAAGATGTTCTTTTTTCAATTCTGCAATTTCTCTAGCTTTTTTATCATCTTCAACTGAATACAAGAATTCTCCAGCATTTGGAACTTCCGACAATCCTAATATTTCCACTGGTGTTGACGGAATAGCCTTTTTAACTTTTTTACCTTTGTCGTCAAACATTGCACGCACTTTACCGTGGGCAACTCCAGCAACTATTGAATCTCCTACTTTTAGAGTTCCTTTTTGAACTAATACAGTTGCTACACTACCTCTACCTTTATCAAGCTTAGCTTCTATTATAACACCTTTAACATTTCTATTTGGATTTGCCTTAAGCTCTTGCATTTCTGCAACTAAAAGCACCATTTCAAGAAGCTCATCCATTCCTTCTTTAGTGATAGCAGAAACAGGAACACATATTGTTTCTCCACCCCAATCTTCAGGAACTAATCCGTGCTCAGTTAACTCTTGCTTAACTCTGTCAGGATTTGCTTGCTCTTTATCTATTTTATTAACAGCCACAATAATAGGTACACCTGCCGCTTTAGCATGGTTTATAGCCTCTACAGTCTGTGGCATAACACCGTCATCAGCAGCTACAACTAAAATAGCAATGTCTGTTACTTGAGCTCCTCTGGCTCTCATTGAAGTGAAAGCTTCATGTCCAGGAGTATCTAAAAATACTATCTTTTTATTATTAACTCTAACTGTTGACGCACCAATATGCTGAGTTATTCCTCCAGCTTCACTATTAGTAACATGGGTTTCTCTGATTGAATCTAAAAGAGATGTTTTCCCATGGTCAACGTGACCCATTACGGTTACAACTGGTGGTCTTGATTTTAAATCTTTCTCATCATCTTCAAAGTCCAGTCCTAAATCTTCAGGACTTTCTTCCATAACATCATTATTTTCCTCTTCCTTAGTTGCTAGGAAGTCGAACTCTTCCGCAATTACACTAGCTGTATCAAAATCTATTTCTTGATTAATACTAGCCATAACACCTAATCCAATTAATTTGCTAATAATTTGATTAGCGTTAATATTCATTTTTTCTGCTAAATCGCCAACTATAACAGATTCGCCGATTTCAATTTCGTTTAAATTTTCTTGAGATTCCATAGAATCCTTAGACTCATTAGTCTTATCATTAGTTTTATTATTAGTTTTGTCATTCATTCTGCTATCACCTGATTTCTTTGTCTTTTCTTTAGTTATTTTCTTTCTTTTTTGCTTTTTCTGTTTATTTTCCATTTTCTTTTTATCTTCTAAATCATCATCGTTAGTACCTTTATTATTATCACCTAAAAGCTCTTTTATTACCTTAACCTCTTCATCCTCAATAGTGCTCATATGACTGCCAATTTCTAAATCCAATTCGTTCAATTTTTCAATTAACTCTTTACTTGACAAATTCAATTCTTTCGCTAATTCATACACTCTGATTTTAGTCAAATACTTCACCCCCTACAATTTTAGAGAAATGCCTTAAGCTAACATATCTAAAATTACTTGAGAGAATTTTTCATCTCCAATAGATAATATAGCAGTTAACTCTTTACCGATTGCGCTCCCTAAGTCCTCTTTCTTACCAAATATTGCATATTTTACGTCATTATTTTCGCATAATCTAGTAAATTTCTTTTTAGTATTAGCTGAAGAGTCTTCTGCAATAATAATCAAATGGGATTTGTTTCTTTTTACTTCTTGTATACATCCTGTTTCCCCAGAAACTATATATCCTGCTTTTCTTCCTAGCCCTAACATTGAATATACCTTATTCATTTTGGTTCAACTCAAGTAATAAATTTTTATAAACCTCTTCAGGAACTTCCATTTTTAACGACCTATTTAGTCCTTTAGATTTCTTAGCTTTCTCAAAGCAATCAACATTATTGCAAATATAAACGCCTCTACCATTCAACTTGCCACTTAGATCCACGTTTATATCTCCATCTTTACTTTTGACGATTCTTATTAAATCTTTTTTAGGCTTGCTTTCACCGCAACCCACACACTTCCTAATAGGTATCTTCTTCCTCATTTTCCATACCCTCTTTCTCTACTTCCTCTTCAACTACCTCTTCTTTAGATTCCAGTTCATCATTTACTAAAGTATCGGAATCCTCTACTAAGCTATCATCTTCCAATAATTCTTCTTCTGCCTCTTGGACTTGACTCTCACTTTTAATATCAATTTTCCAATTAGTCAGCTTAGCAGCTAAACGAGCATTTTGACCTTCTTTTCCTATAGCTAAAGATAATTGATAATCAGGAACGACAACTAAAGCAGACTTTTCGTCTTCTTTAATCACAACTTTTACAACCTTAGCTGGACTTAAACTATTTGCAATAAATACTTTAGGGTCATTACTCCAAGTAACAATGTCAATTTTTTCACCATTCAACTCATCAACTATTGCTTTAACCCTTGAACCTTTAAACCCAACACAAGCACCTACAGCATCTACATTTTCATCATTGGAATAAACTGCAATCTTCGTTCTAGATCCAGCTTCTCTAGATATACTAAATATATCAACTATTCCATCATGTATTTCTGGAACTTCAAGCTCAAAAAGCCTTTTAACTAGCCCTGGATGAGTTCTAGAAAGTAGAATTTGTGGTCCCTTAGTTGTCTTTTTCACTTCTAAAATATATGTTTTTAATCTACTTCCCTGTTGATAGTTCTCATTAGGTATTTGCTCAGCAGGAGGCAAAATACCTTCAGTTCTACCTAAGTCAATTAGAACATTGTTTTTACTGACTCTTTGAACCTGTCCTGTAATTATTTCACTTTCTCTATCCACATATTGATCAAAAACTATTTCTCTTTCGGCTTCTTTTATTTTCTGCATTACTACTTGCTTAGCCGTTTGGGCAGCTATTCTTCCAAAGTTTCTTGGAGTAACCTCTAACATAACTGTATCTCCAACTTCATAGTTACTGTCATGTTGTTTAGCTTCTTCAAGGCTGATTTCTACACCTTCATTTTCAACATCTTCAACAACTTCTCTCTTTGAGTATACAAAAACATCTCCTGTTTCGTTGTCAATTTCAACCTCTACATTGTGTGAGGACCCAAAATTTTTCTTATAGCCTGAAATCAAGGCTATTTCTATTGCCTCTAATAATTTTTCTTTAGAAATACCCTTGCTTTTTTCAATTTCTCCAAGAGCTTCTATAAAATCGGCTTTCATCCCCATAAACCTCCCTATTAAAATTTAACTGCTAAATTAATTTTTGAAACAATTTCTCTGTCAATTTCCACTTGACCTAAAGCAATATTCTCAATAATGAACTTTTCATCATCATAGCTAACTAACTTACCATCTATCCTTTTGTTACCCTTTAAAGCCTTGTAAAGATTAACCTCTACTTCCTCATCAATAGCATTGTCGAGATCTTCTTTACTCTTAAGAGGTCTATCTATACCAGGTGAAGACACTTCTAAGAAAAAGTTTTCTTCAATTGGATCAACCTCGTCAAGCTTTTCACTAACTTTTTCACTAACTCTTTGACAGTCATCTATGTTTATTCCACCAGGTTTATCTATGTACAATCTTAAATATCTATGGGGTCCTTCTTTTACGAATTCTACATCTACTAGTTCAAAATTAAAATCATCTAATATTGGGGTAGTAATATCTTCTGTAATTTTTTCAATTTCTTTTCTCTTCATTTATTTCACCTCCAGATGTTATATTCATATTTTTTTCTTAATAATTTATTTTATTCTGTAATGCCAAATTAAATAAATGAGAGTGGGAATTCCCCACTCTCAAGATTAATAACTAACTATTCATTTGATTCTAGAATAACACACTTATAGAAAAAAATCAAATGTTAAATAAACTAAGCTGATTGCTCTGTGACATGCCTTCTAAGCACCCGTGTTCCTTTAGTGCTTCTATTACCGTTTTAGTAACCTTACATCTACTTTGAATATCCTCTATCGAAAGGAACTTTCCATTAATTCTTTCTTCAGCAATACTCTTAGCAGCATTTTCACCAACCCCTTGCAATGATTTAAGTGGTGGTAAAATGCCATCTTCTTTTATTAAGAATTTATCACTATCAGATTCATATAAATCAACTTTTTTAAAATTGAAGCCCCTCGCATACATTTCTAAAGCTACCTCAAGAACAGTTAACAGGTTCTTTTCCTTAGCAGTTTTATTATTACCCATTTCTTCTAATTCATTTATCTTATTAGAAACAGCTTCTCTTCCCTTCGTAATTAATTCTGCATCAAAATCTACGGCTTTCATAGTAAAATATGTAGCATAGAAAGCTTCTGGATAATGCACCTTAAAATATGCAATTCTAAAAGACATCATCACATATGCAGCTGCATGAGCCTTAGGGAACATGTACTTAATTTTTTTACATGAATCAATATACCATTCTGGCACATCAAACTCTCTCATATAATCTTCTTCCTCTTGAGTTAACCCTTTACCTTTTCTAACCTTCTCCATTATAACGAAGGATCTCTTCTTATCCAATCCCTTATATATCAAATACGTCATAATATCATCTCTAGTTGAAATAACCTGACTGATTTCAGTTACACCATTTCTCACCAGGTCTTGGGCATTATTCAACCATACGTCAGTCCCGTGGGAAAGCCCACTGATTCTAACCAAGTCAGCAAAAGTAGTTGGTTGTGTATCAAGTAACATCTGTATAACAAATTTAGTACCAAACTCAGGTATTCCATATGAACCAGTTTTATTATTAATATCTTCAGGAGTAACTCCTAGTGGTTCGGTACTAGTAAATATATCCATAGTTTCTTTATCATCTAGTCTAATTTTCTGAGCATCAACTCCAGTTAAATCCTCAAGCATTCTGATTATCGTAGGAGTATCATGACCTAGAATATCTAGTTTTAAAATTCTACCACTTATAGAGTGATAGTCAAAATGGGTTGTAATTACCCCTGATTTAGAGTCATTAGCTGGATATTGAATAGGCGTAAAATCATAAATATCCTTTGTATTAGGAACTACCATAACTCCACCTGGATGCTGTCCAGAGGTTCTTTTTACTCCTGTACAACCTTGAACTAATCTGTTGGCCTCTGCTCTATTTAAAACCTCTTCTTTTTCATCGAAGTATTTTTTTACAAATCCATAAGCAGTTTTATCTGCTATTGTTCCTATTGTTCCTGCTCTAAATACATAACCTTTACCGAATAAATCTTCTGTATATTGATGGGCAACAGCTTGATATTCCCCAGCAAAGTTCAAGTCAATATCAGGCTCTTTATCCCCTTCAAATCCTAGAAAGGTTTCAAAAGGAATGTCGTGTCCATCCTTTAAATAGTCAGTACCACATTTTGGACACTTCTTATCCGCCATATCAGCTCCCGATCCTACTGAACCATCGGTTATAAACTCACTATGCTTACACTCAGGACAAACATAATGGGGTGGTAGTGGATTTACCTCAGTAATATCACTCATTGTAGCAACAAATGATGAACCCACCGATCCTCTTGAACCTACCAGATAACCATCCTCCAATGACTTTTTAACTAGCTTTTGTGAAATAATATATAAAACTGCATATCCATTACTAATTATGGAGTTTAGCTCCCTATCTAGTCTATCCTTAACTATCTCTGGAAGTGGATCTCCGTATATACTTACGGCTTTTTTATAGGTTATCTCACGAAGTTCTTCTTCTGATCCTTCTATTACTGGTGGAAATGTACCATCAGGAATAGGAATTATATCGTCGACCATATCTGCTATCATATTAGTATTGTCTATTACAACTTCTTTAGCCTTTTCTGTACCTAGATAACTAAATTCCTCAAGCATCTCATCAGTTGTCTTCAAATAAAGTGGTGGTTGGTTATCGGCATCAGAAAAGCCCTTACCTGTCATCAATATTCTTCTATACACTTCGTCTTGAGGATCTAAGAAGTGAACATCTCCAGTTGCAACTACTGGCTTATTAAATTCTTCTCCAAGCTTTACAATTTTCTTGTTTATGTCTCTTAACTCATTTTCATCCTTAACCATTCCATTTTCTATTAGGAATTGATTATTACCGATTGGTTGAATTTCAAGATAATCATAATAATTAACAATATTTTTTATATCTGTCTTATTTTTTTTCTCAAGCAAAGCTTTGTACAGTTCCCCTGCTTCACAAGCGGTTCCAATTATTAGTCCTTCCCTAAACTTAGATAAAATTGATTTAGGAATTCTAGGCTTTCTATAGAAGTAATTCAAATGGGACTCAGAAACAATCTTATAAAGATTTTTTAAACCAGTGTAGTCTTTTGCAAAAATCACTATATGATAGGACTTTCCAGTCTTATGATTTATTGTATCGCTAAATAATGTGTTTATATCAGATAAGCTCTCTGCTCCCTTTTCCTTTAATAAATCAACACATTTTAATAATATGTGAGCTGTTGCTTCAGAGTCATCTACTGCTCTATGATGATTATCTAAAGTAACATCTAAATGTTTAGCTATCTTATTTAGCCTATGACTTTTAAGCTCAGGAAAGAGCTTTCTACTTAGCTCCAATGTATCTAATACTGAATTATTTATGCTTTCTCCAACTTCACTGGATTTTTCATACATAAATCCCATGTCGAAGGATGCATTATGGGCAACTAAAACAGCATCTTCAATAAAACTTAAAAACTCAGGTAATACTTCTTCTATGCTAGGTTTATCTATCACCATTTCATCAGTTATACCAGTTAACTCTACTATTTTCTTAGGAATTTTCCTATTAGGATTTACTAACTGACTAAATCTATCTATGATTTCTCCATTCTTTATTTTTACCGCACCAATCTCTGTTATCATATCATTCCTAGGCGATAAACCTGTTGTTTCAATATCAAAAACTACATAAGGGCACTCAATAGACTTATCTTTAGGTCTAGATACAATTGGAACCATATCATTAACAACATATCCCTCTAGACCATATAGTATTTTAATGCCATTCTTTTTAGCTGCATCCATAGCTTCTGGAAAAGCTTGCACTACACCATGGTCAGTTAATGCAATGGCCTTATGCCCCCATTCAGCAGCCCTTTTAGCTAGATTACTAAAGTTACTCATACCATCCATATCACTCATTTGGGTATGAAGATGTAACTCAACACGTTTTAACTCACTATTGTCAACTCTTCCTACTGGTCTATTCAGCAGCATTATAGTTTTAGCCATTACAACTAATTCTCTTGAGAAACTATCATAAACTACATCACCTTGTAATCTAACATAAGTGCCTTTCTTCAGTTTCTCATCCAATACTTCTTGAGATTTAGGATTCCCAAAGACTTTAACTGTTATAGAACTTGTTAAATCAGTAATATTGAATATGTAAAGCTTTTTCTTAGATTTAAGTTCCCTAACATCAACCTCAAAAATCTCTCCTTCAAATGCTCCAGTACCAGTATTAGTATTTACTTCCGAAATATCGATTACTTCAGTATTTATTTTTCTACCATATATAATGTTAGAATTTGATGAAGGTCTACTTTTATACTTATTCCCTTTGCCACTTTTCTTAGGAGTTGAAGTAGATACTATCTTTGATATTTCACTTATAAATTCCTTTTCTTCTTTTTTTATAATACTGTCAAGAGCTTCCCCTACATCTTGATTTTCATTACTTTTATGACTTTGGAACTTTACTGATACATCTATATCAAATCTTTCTTTTATATGTTCAGAAATACTAGTATCAATATTTTTATTTTTTATGGATTGGGCAGCAAAGTCATTATCTACTAATACCTTCAATATATTTCCATTTACTTCCCAAGCTATATTATTAAGCCAAGCATTGCTGGACGGATTTTCTTTTTTTATAAGATAAATTAGATTGTCCCAATACTTTTCAATCAGAGAGTTTAAATTCTCTGATAAAATATCATATTTTACTTTTATATCAACTAATTCTAAATCATCAAACTCTTCCTTTAATTGATTTATGGTTTCATCCATTTTCTCATATGATATTATAGATTGAGACCTTAAGATGATAGTCAGTTGACTCTTAGTTGTATTTACAAATACTTTTTCAACTAAAGCTTCATATATTTCTTTATCTTTAATGTTAATATTGGTCTTAGTAATAATCTCTCCAAAAACCTTAGTCTCTTGTGATTCCATCAACACTAAGTGCCTCCCTTTTATTCTTTATGTGAAACCTCTAGTATGCCTTCTACATTTCTTAAATTATTTAATATATCAAATTTAGTAACGTTATTTGGAGCCCTTACGACAATATATACAATTATTAACTCACCATCATCCTCTTCTTCAAGATTAATATTTGTTATACTTACTGCCATTTCACCTAGAGATGCTCCAATTCTTCCTAATTGCCCTGGACGATTTGCAGATGTAACTTTTATATTATGATAATTTCCTTTTGTCTTAATGTGCTTCTCAACTTTTGAAAACAAAGCCAATGTTATTAAAACTAAAATAGTTGTAAGAATGGCACCTAAATAAAAACCTGAACCTACTGCCAATCCTATACATGCCACTGCCCAAAGACCAGCTGCAGTAGTTAATCCCTTTACGGAGCTTCCTTCTCTAATAATTGTACCGGCTCCTAAAAAACCGATACCACTAATCACTTGAGCTCCTAGCCTGTCAGGCTGTAATGTCGTTAAATCCTTATATTCATGAAAAATAAAAATTGAAACCAGCATGACTAATGTAGAACCAACACAAACCAACACGTGGGTTCTAAATCCAGCTGGTCTTTTAACACTTTCCCTCTCCAAGCCAATTAAGCTAGATAATGCTATCGAGAGACCTAACCTAATCAACACTTCAACTCCTGATAACATATAAACACCTATCCCTTAATATTATTTGACATATTCTTACCTATAAACTTAAAAATATCAAGATACATTTTTATTCTCTCTTTAAATCCCTTTAACACACCCATTTTTTCTTCTTTCATTAAATGAGTAACATTTTCTAGGACCACTTCAACCACTTTGATATTGTTATTCGAAACATAATCAGTGATAGCCATCTCTATACCAAATCTAGAAATATCAAGATTAGCTATATCCTCAATAATTTTTCTTTTAAGAGCCCTTTGTCCTGTTAAATATGGAGTTACTATTTGCCCTAAATCAGTTATAAATCTTCCATGATTAAATACCCCTAAAGTCATATGAGCATCTTCACGTATTATAGGCAATAAAAGGTCCGTTATATGTTTAGGTGAAAGACCTAAAAGGTCCGCATCTAAAAACAGAAAAATATCTTCCTCTGATTCATGTAATCCTGTCATTATAGCATTAGCTTTACCTTTGTTTTCTTTAATATCTATAACTTTGACCCCAGTAAAACCTTTAGCTATTTCAGCAGTTTTATCCTTGGATCCATCACTCACCACTATAATGTTATCTATTAAGTCAACTTGCTTAATTGTTTCAATAATATTTCCAATAGTTTTTTCTTCGTTGTATGCTGGAATAATGGCTGCAATTGAATACATCAATAAACTCACCACCCCATTGTTACAGTTTATTTATTTCAGAAATAAGCTCATCAATTAAATCTTCTTCTCTAACTTTCTTTACTATCTTTCCCTTTTTGAATATCAGTCCGCTACCGATACCTCCAGCAATTCCCAAATCTGCTTCTCTAGCTTCACCAGGACCATTTACAGCACAACCCATAATTGCTAATTTAATAGGCTTATTAATATTTTCAACTCTTCTTTCCACCTCTTTAGCTAAATTGATTAAATCTATCTGAGTTCTGCCACATGTTGGACATGAAATAATCTCAATTTTATCCTTTAGTAAACCAAGACTTCTCAATATTTGTTTTCCTACCTTCACTTCTTCTATAGGGTCTCCAGTTAATGATATCCTCATTGTATCACCTATCCCCATAAGTAATATAGCCCCAACACCAATGGAAGATTTTATTGTTCCACGCCATTCAGTTCCAGATTCAGTAATGCCTAGATGTAATGGATAATCTACCAATTCTGATATCTTTTTATAAGAATTTACTGTTAGGTGAATATCAGTAGCTTTAAGAGATATTACAATATCATGGAAGTCCATATCTTCTAAAATTCTAACATGCTCTAAAGCACTTTCAACCATAGAATCTTCATTAACTCCACCATATTTCTGTAGATATTCTTTGCTTATGGAGCCTGAATTAACTCCTATCCTTATAGGCACTCCATATTCCTTACAAATCTTAACAACCTTTTCAACTCTATCTCTAGAACCTATATTACCTGGATTTATTCTTAATCCATCCACACCATTTTTTACTGATTCTATAGCTAATCTATAATCAAAGTGAATATCTGCAATCAAAGGGATTTGAATTTCTTTTTTTATATGTTTAATTGCTTTTGCCGCATCCATATCTAATACTGCAACCCTAATAATATCACAGCCTATTTCTTCAAGGGACTTTATTTGTTCCACTGTTTTCTTTATATCACGAGTATCTGTATTTGTCATGGATTGTACAGTTATAGGGGCATCGCCACCTACACCAACATCACCATAATATATTTTTCTAGTGTTATTTCTCATTTTTACACCTACCTAAAAAATATCTAGTCTACTAACGTCTATATAAGTGATAAATACAATTAATCCCAATAGGAATATAAATCCTATGAAATGAATAAATCCTTCTTTTTCTTGATCAATAGGCTTTCTTCTCACAAGCTCAATTAGCCCAAACATTATTCTACTTCCATCTAGTGCTGGAATAGGTAATAGATTGATAAAACCTAAGTTTATGCTAAGAAATCCAGCAATGTTAAGTAGATTTAAGAATCCATATTGAGCAGCTTCACCAACTAATGAAATGACCCCAACGGGACCTGCTACATCATTTGCTCCAACATTTCCATGGAATAGTCTTCCAATAAATTCAAACATTAATCCAACAAAAAAGAAAGTTTTTTGAATACCAGCTTTTATTATATCCCCAAAGCTTCTACTTACCCGTGGGTATATTCCAATAATTATATTGTTGCCTTCAGCATCTGTTTCTTCTACTACTGGCTTTATATTAAAAGTTTTGGTAGCTCCTTCCCTATCAACAGTAACCTTAATCTCTTCTCCATTTGACATATTAATAAGAGTTACAATTTCCTCCCAACTTCCAATATTCTCACCATCAATATTTATTATCTTATCCCCTGCTCTCATACCAGATTGATATGCAGGAAGACTTTCATCTAGTTTGTCTACAGTGGTTGTTATAGCTCCAACATTAAATGCTATTAAACTAAAAATAACTATTGCCAATAGAAAATTCATTATGGCTCCAGCAGCAAATACAGCTATTCTAGCTAATACTGGCTGATTAGTTATACTCCTTGCATCTGTAGATTCTTCATCTTCACCTTCCATCCTAACATAGCCACCGATGGGTAAGGCCCTTAATGAATATTCTGTTTCTCCTTTGCCAAATTTAAAGAGTCTAGGCCCCATACCTATTGCAAATTCATGTACCTTTACCCCAACTAACTTTGCAACTGTAAAATGTCCAAGCTCATGGACTAATACAATAATCAAGAAAACAAATATAGCGGCTAATGCTGTTACCAAATAAGACACATAAAACACCACCTATCAATTTAGTTGTTCTAATACCATTCTTCTTGCCCATTTATCAACTTCTAACACATCTTCTAATGTAGGATTTTTAATGTTATGATGTAAACTCATAACTTTCTCAACCATTCTTGCTATATCTATAAATTTTATTTTCCCTTCTAAGAAGAGTTGCACAGCGGATTCATTCGCACCGTTTAATACAGCTGCCATTGTACCTTTCTCTTTCATTGCTTGAATAGCCAAGCTTAATGCTGGAAAAGTCTTATTATCTGGCTTTTCAAAATTCAATTGTCCTATATTAGCTAAGTCAAGCTTTTCCAATATATTTTCTTTTCTATCAGGATAGTTTAAAGCATATTGAATAGGAATTCTCATATCATGTATACCCAATTGAGCAATTACACTACCATCAATAAACTCTACCATTGAGTGAACTATACTCTGAGGGTGAACTAAGACATCTATTTTATTGATATCAATGTCAAATAGCCATTTTGCTTCAATCACTTCTAACCCTTTATTCATAAGAGTAGCCGAATCTATAGTAATCTTTTTTCCCATTGACCAATTAGGATGATTGAGAGCATCCTTTAAAGTGACTTTCTCAAGGTCATTCTTACTTAATCCTCTAAAAGGTCCTCCTGAAGCGGTTAATATAAGCTTAGAGACCTCATTCTTTTTACCACTTTTTAAGCATTGAAAAATAGCAGAATGTTCGCTATCTACAGGAAGTATAGAAACATTTTTTTCCCTAGCAAGATTCATTACAATCTCTCCAGCAGTAACTAAAGTTTCTTTATTTGCTAGAGCTATTGTTTTTTTTGCCTTTATTGCTTCTAAAGTAGGTAATAGCCCTACCATACCTACTACTGAATTAAGTACAATATCTGCTGAGTCATAGGTTGCAACTTCTACTAGTCCCTCTATACCCGAAACTATGTTGACATCATTACCATGTAATCTCTTTTTTAAGATAAGGGCTTGATCCTCGTCTACCACAGCAACTATTTTAGGACTAAATTCTGTTATTTGTTTTTCTAATAATTCTATATTTTTATTAGCAGTTAAACCAACAATTTTATAATCACTATTACCTTTAGCTATATCTAAAGCTTGTGTTCCAATTGAACCTGTCGAGCCTAAAATACTTATTTTTTTCAAACTATCACGCTCCATTTTTCCTTAGTATTATAAAAAGTACTGCATATAATAATATACTATAGGTGCAGTAAATAATATGCTATCAAATCTATCTAGAACTCCACCATGCCCTGGCATAATATTGCCAAAATCCTTTATACCTGCAATTCTTTTTATCTTTGAAGCAGTTAAGTCTCCAACCTGAGATAATATTGATGTGAAAAAACTTAAAACACATAACATAATTATATCATCAATCTTAAAAATAAGTGCAAAAATAAAAGTCGCAATTACACTGGCCACAATTCCTCCTATTGAACCTTCTATTGTTTTCTTAGGGCTAAGCTTCGGAGCTAATTTTCTTTTTCCAAATGCAACACCTACAAATAAAGCAAAGGTATCAGTAGCTATTGCTATTACAAAGACTAACCAAATAAGAATATTTCCGTTTAATAATGTAACATGATATAAGAAAAATGGGATATATATTCCCCCCAATAATGTCATACTTATATCTTGTATCCTAGCTTTTTCATTAAAAACAAGTAAACATAAAAGAGTGATAAAGTATACAAAAAATAAGACTTGTATATGTCCATTTACATTAAATAAATTTAAAGCAAATAATCCTAAAGCAAATAAATAGTTGATCTTAGGGAAAGTTCTCATCCCATCAATTTGTCTAATTGCATTATTAAATTCATATACTCCAATAATAGAAATTATTAATACTCCTATATCTAACAAAACTCCTCCTATTACTAATATTGTTGCTAATAGAATGCCCCCTATTATACCACTTATAATACGAACCTTCATATCCTAATCATCCCTTTATACCCCCGTATCTTCTTACTCTTTTTTGGAAGTCAATTATTGCTCTACATAAATGACTTTTTGTAAAATCGGGCCAATAAACATCAGAAAACCAAAATTCTGTATAAGCAATTTGAAATAATAAAAAGTTACTAATTCTCAATTCTCCGCTGGGTCTAATAAGCAAATCTGGATCAGGTTGTTCTTTTGTATAGAGGTGTTTCTTAAAAATATCTGGAGTTATCTCTTCAACATCTATCATTCCATTTTTTACTTCAGTAGCGACGAGCTGAGCTGCTCTAGTTATTTCATATCTTCCGCCATAGTTTAATGCAATATTTAGTATAAGCTTATCATTATCTTTAGTCTTCTTAATTGCCTTGTTTATTTCTCTTCTCGGTAATAGTGGGATTTTCTCAATATCTCCTAATACTTTTATTTTAACTCCATTCTTATGCAAATTGTTGAGTTCTCCTCTTATATAAAGCACCAATAAGTTCATAAGAGATTCTACCTCATCCTTAGGCCTTTTCCAATTTTCTGTTGAAAAAGCGTATAAGGTCAAATAATTAATGCCTAAATCTCCTGCAGCTTTGACGATTTCTTTTACACGCTCAACTCCAGCCTTATGTCCTGCAGACCTAGGTAACATTTTCCCTTTCGCCCACCTTCCATTTCCATCCATAATTATTGCTATATGTTGTGGCAGTCTATCCAAATCTATTTCTTTCTTTATCTCTTCGAAGCTTTTTGTGTCTTCGTTATACATAGATTAACCTCCATTACAAAAAATCACTAAAAACCCCTTCTTGTTGAAAGAAGGGGATTAGAAATATCCATAAACAACTTCTATATTATCATTAACCTTTGACACCCTGATAATTCTAGCGTCATTTAGATTCTCTGATTCAGCTAGCCTGACATTGCTGAACCCAACTGTTTCTAAGGTTATGATATCTAAATCACAGGCTCTTCTAATATTCCTTATTCCGTCATTTAATTTATATCCGATTACATTGAAGTCATTCAATTATGACTATACCTCCATTATTTCTTCTTCTTTCTTTACTCTTAGCTTTTCAATTTCTTCTATGTATTTGTCTGTTAGTTTTTGAACTTGATCTTCAGCTAATTTTAAATCATCCTCAGTTAAATCTCCTGCCTTTTCCATCTTTTTAAGTCCATCATTAGCATCTCTTCTCTCATTTCTGATAGCTACTTTTGCTTCTTCAGTGACTTTTTTTAAGACCTTGATAATGTCTTTTCTTCTTTCTTCTGTTAACTGTGGAATTGATATTCTGACAACTTTGCCATCATTTGAAGGATTTAACCCAAGATCAGCAACCTGGATTGCCTTTTCAATATCTGCTATTGCACTAGCATCCCACGGTTGAATCAATAATGATCTAGGCTCAGGAGCTGATACGTTGGAAATCTGCTTAAGTGGAGTAGGTGTGCCATAATAATTAACCATTACTCTGTCTAATAAAGATGGATTAGCTCTCCCTGCTCTTATACTCTTTAACTCATCTTGGAAAACCTTTACAGTTTTTTTCATTTTTTCTTCTGCTGTCTTATGAATTTCTAAATACATATTATTCCTCCTTCACATAAGTTCCTATTTTTTCTCCTTTTACTACCTTTAAAATATTATCTGTCTGATCAATACCAAAAACAATTAATGGTATTTTATTGTCCATACATAGAGAAGTTGCAGTAGAATCCATTACCCCTAAACCTCTATTAAGAATATCAATGTATCTTAAGCTATGAAATTTTTCTGCATTAGGATTTTGATGGGGATCTGAATCATAAACTCCATCAACACCTTTTTTCGCAAGTAAAATAACTTCTGCTTCAATTTCAGCTGCTCTAAGAGCTGCTGTTGTATCTGTAGAAAAGTATGGATTTCCTGAACCAGCTGCAAATATTACAACTCTTCCTTTTTCTAAATGTCTAACTGCTTTTCTTCTTATATATGGTTCAGCAATTTGGCGCATTTCAATGGCAGTTTGTACTCTCGTCATTATATCTATTTTTTCTAATGCATCTTGCAGAGCTAAAGCATTAATAATGGTTCCAAGCATTCCCATATAATCAGATGTAGTTCTATCCATCCCTTCTGCACTTATTCCTCTCCAGAAGTTACCTCCACCTACTACTACAGCTACTTCAACACCTATTTGTCTTATTTTCTTGATTTCACCTGCTATTTCTCCAATTACTTTTTCATCTATTCCGAAGCCTCTATCTCCTGATAAAGCCTCACCACTAAGCTTTAGAATAATTCTATTATATACTGGATTATCCATTAAAACACTCCTAATTCTATATATTCTATAAACTAGTAAAATTCCCTCTATTTTTATTCTATAAAGTATTATCTCCATTAGTTCCACTAAGTTATTCAAATGGAGAACACAAAGTGTTCTCCATTTACTAATTAACCATTAATTTGCTTAGCAACCTCATCTGCGAAGTTTTCTTCTTTTTTCTCTATACCTTCGCCTACTTCAAATCTTACAAATCTTCTTATTTTAATGTTTTCCCCAATTCTAGCAATCTTTTCTGTTAGTAAATCGCTTATTTTAACATCTGGGTCTTTGATGAATTCTTGCTCTAATAAGCAAATCTCTTTATAATATTTTTCTATTCTACCTACAACCATTTTATCAACAATATGTTCTGGTTTTCCTTCATTTAAAGCTTGTTGTTTTAAGATTTCTTTTTCTTTTTCTATTTCTTCTTGAGGAACATCTTCTCTAGAAACATATTTAGGATTTTGTGCTGCAACTTGCATAGCCATATCTTTAACAAAATTTTGGAATTCTTCATTTTTAGATACGAAGTCAGTTTCACTATTAACTTCAATTAGAACTCCAATTCTTCCACCATGTATGTAAGAATCTACAATACCTTCTGCTGCGATTCTTCCAGCTTTTTTAGCAGCCTTAGATAATCCCTTTTCTCTTAAATACTCAACAGCTTTATCAATATCTCCATCTGTTTCTACTAATGCTTTCTTACAATCAAGCATTCCTACTCCTGTACGTTCTCTTAACTCTTTAACTTGTGATGCTTTTATCGCCATTTTTTTCCCTCCTACCTATTATTAAACAAAATGGTAAGAGCAGTAAGGGAAAACTCCCTTAGACCCTTACCATAAAATTTACTCTTCTATTTGTTCGCCTTGCTTACCTTCAATTACAGCATTTGCCATAGTTTCAGTAAGTAGCTTAACCGCTCTGATAGCGTCGTCATTACCTGGAATAACGAAATCTATTTCATCAGGATCACAGTTAGTATCTACAATACCTACAACTGGTATACCTAAAATATGAGCTTCTTTAACAGCAATTTTTTCTTTTCTAGGATCTACTACAAATAAAGCACTAGGTAACTTTTTCATATCCTTTATACCGCCAAGGAATTTTTCAAGTCTTTCAGCTTCATGACGTAGTTGTATTACTTCTTTCTTAGGTAATACATCAAACGTTCCATTTTCTTCCATTTCTTCAAGCTTACGAAGTCTATCAATTCTTTTCTTAATAGTCTTATAGTTAGTAAGCATTCCTCCTAACCATCTTTGACTAACAAAGTGCATGCCACATCTCTTAGCTTCACTTTCAATTGATTCTTGAGCTTGTTTCTTAGTTCCAACGAAAAGAATCTCTCCATTGTCTTCTACGATTTCTTTAACAAATTTGTATGCATCTTCTACCATCCCTACAGTTTTTTGTAGGTCAATGATGTAAATCCCATTTCTTTCTGTAAAAATATATTCTGCCATCTTAGGATTCCATCTTCTAGTTTGATGTCCAAAATGAACACCAGCTTCTAGTAATTGTTTCATAGTAATTACTGACATACATTCACCTCCTATTGTTTTTTGCCTCCACCCTACTCAGCTTCCTAAGGAACCTAAATATATAGGCACACCTTAAAAATCCTAGAGTGTGTGTTTTTGCACCTTAAGTAGTATATCATAACTTTTTTTTTTTAGCAATAATAATTTCAGTTTTTCTATAAAAGTTTTAGTTTTATTCTTTAAAAAGTGCAATCTACTTAGTCATAAAAAATGGATATAATGTTATAATTTCCTTGAAGCATGTTTTTATACAAAATATATAGTTATTTTATCTACAAGTTTTAATCTTATTAAACTATTAATCTAATTTTTATTAAAAAACAGTAACAATCACTATTAAATAAATAATTAATTGAGATTGTTACTATTCTTAAGTTTCATCATCTTAGTAATTATATCTATCTCTCTAACACCTTTTCCCAATTTCTTAGCTATTTCACTGTTAGATAATCCTAGTTTCTTTAATTCCTTAATTTCTTCCTTCAACGTCTTAGGTTTTTCTTCAGAATTTTTCTTCAATTTCACTGATTCGTTAGCACCTTCACCTAAGCTAGATTCTTCATCAATATTTTTGTCTTCTAGTTCAAGATTTTTATCTTCTGCCCTATTATCCTCTTCATTTAAATTTAACTTTTTCGCATTAACTTGTTGTATTTTTTGTCCCTTTAGCTGAAGGTTTTGATTATTAATTTTTTCTTCTAACATGTTATATTTATCAAAGACAGTATCAATTAAGGAATCCATATTATCGATGATTTCCTCCATAGTATCAGTGTAGTCCTTTATATCATTGTATTTTATTAAAATATCTTTATATATTTCTTTTTCATTTTTATTGTTTTTATTAATAAAAAACAGAGCTATTAATATGAAAATAATCCCTATTGTAATAGTTAAAATTCCGTCCATACTATTCCCTCACTATATTTTAATATCTATATTTTTTCCAAGAAAGCCTTTTGCAATCTGCTTTTTTTCATTTTTATCATTTGTCTTATCATTATCTTTTTTATTACCTTTACTTCTTGGCTCTCCATATTTATTTTTCTTGTTTTTATCCTGATTATCTTTCTTTATCTTCTTATGTTCTGTTTTCTCTGAATCATTAACTTTTTTCATTTTTCTATCAATTTTATTATTATTCTGATTCATTTGATTATGTAAAGTATTTCTATTTAGATTATTTTCATTTTGTTTTATTTGTGATAATTGCTGAGTCTTAGGAAATATGGTCTTCATGTCTATTGGTGTTGGACACACGGTACCACCCCATTATTATTATTCATAAGAACCAATCTTAATTTCTCCATCCTCTAAATAAATACTACAATGTTTAATCTCTTTTTTAACAAACATTATATTTTTACCAATCGTAATCTTTACACCAGGATATATTATGTCCTTAGCAAGTATTTTACCCTTTGAAAGCATTTCAATTTGATTTTCAATATCTAATAATTCCTCTTTCAGCTCATTCAAAGTGTTTGTTAACGTATTCCTATCACTTATACACTTAATGAGTAATTGCTTCTTATCTTTTGTAATCTGATTGTTTTTAGCTAGTCTATTTAATAAGGTTATAGATTTTTTCAATTTATCTATATTAGTTTCAGTTGCATCAATTTCCCTAGATATATTTTCATATTCAGCTTTAATATTGGGATCAACTCCAACTTCTAATTCTGTTGCTGTTGCCATAGTAGACCCGATTGTTTTTGCACGAATTTCATGTTTAGCTTTACAAACCCCTCCAACTAATAATCCTTTTTTGCCAGCTATTTCAATAGTTCCCTTACTAAAAATTTGACTATGCATAATTGCTTCAGCCTGTATATTACCATCTGAGAATAGATAAGTATTTTCTAGGTATTTAGCGACTATATCTCCTTTTGCAATTAATTTACCATCATTATGTCCCTGCATACCACGCTTAAGTATAATATTTGCACCACTTTCTAAATAAGCAGCTTCTACTACACCATTTACCTCTATATCTCCTTCTGCTTTTATATTGAATCCAGTCCTAACATTTCCCTTTACTTTAACTATACCATTAAAATCTATGTTTCCAGTAGAATTATCCACATTAGCTTGGACAACATAAACCTCTCTAACGGTAACTTTTCCCCCTTCTATAGTTACCTGTCCATCACATTCTGCAATTAGCTTTAATTCGTCTTCTGAAAGCCGTACGTTCTTACCAAATCTTAAAGACTTTAGTTTCCCTTCCTTTGCTGCAAGAACTTCTCCAGTAACAGTAAATCCCTCTTCTCCCTTAGTAGGAAGTGTCATCTCGGCAAGAATATCTCCTTGGTTTACATTTGTAATTAAGTTTAAATTTCTATAATCAACACTGCCATCTTCCATTACTGTTACCCTATTATCAGTTTTTTCTATATCGAAATTATAAGTAATTGTTCCATCTTTTCCATGAATTGGGTCTTTTCCTTTTGCAATTAAGGTCTTCTTGTTGTATATCTCATTTACTATGACTTCTTTTACTTCTTCATAAAAAATTCCATAGCCTAGCTTTTCTTCAATTATAGCTATAGCTTCATCAAAAGTAATATTCTTACCGCCTAGAGGTGGTAACAACGTCATATAAGCAAACATATTTTTATCAAATATCTCTATTACTATTTCTGAATTCTTCTTTTGCTCTTCTTGTGGAGGAGCAATCTTGATAGAATCTTCATTTTTTAATTCTATTGCCTCTTTAATTGCATTTACATCATAATCCTGAATTTTTTTTCTCGAAATTCTGCTCATGATCCTATTAGTTAAAATTTCATCACTCGATATGATTTTGTAAACTGATAAGTAAACTCCATCTTCTAAGTATTTGATTTCAAAGGACTTCCTACTATTGCCTCCAATTTCATCTAAGTGCTGAAGAACATTATCTATCTCTTCTTCATCGATGTTCTTCTCAGCTTCTCCCTTTATTGTCATCTTAATTTTACTGTTTTTCTTAAAAAGTCCAATTATTGATTTTCCTTCTTCAATTACTTCAATCTCAACTTCATTCTTAGATTTATTAAGTTTATCCAGTCCTTCATTGATAAGCTCGTCCATGTCCTTGCCTTCAAGTATAATGTAGTTCTTATCCATAATATCACCATCCCCCACTAATACAAATCGTCAATGCCAATTTTATTCAAACTTCCTTTCATCTTTAGTATAGCCTTACTATGAATTTGTGATATTCTCGACTCTGACAAATCTAAAACTTCCCCGATTTCTTTATACGTTAATTCATCGAAATAATACATTGATATAATCATCTTCTCTTTCTCAGGCAAAGAGTCTATTGTTTCTTTAAGGATTTTTTTGATTTCTTCCTTACTAATTTTTTCCTCGGGTGTCAATTGGCTCTGATTAGCTGAATAGTAATCGCCCTTTAAACTAATCAATTCTTCAAAAGAAACTATGTTAAAGGTTGAAATCTCTGCAAGGGTGCTCTGTACTTCTTCTTTACTTACATTTAATTCATTAGCTATATCATCTACAGTTACATTTTTAAATAGCTTGTTTTCTAATTTACTTATTACAGCCTCATATTCTTTTGACTTTTTTCTTAAAGACCTAGGCACCCAATCAAGCTTTCTAAGACTGTCTATAATTGATCCTCTAATTCTAATTTGAGCATAGGTTTCGAATTTAATATCTCTTTTTACTTCGAACTTCTCTATTGCATCAATAAGTCCAAATATACCAAAACCTAATAATTCATCAAACTCTACATTACCACCATAGAAATTATACATCCTTCCAGCGACAATTCTAACAAGAGGAACATATTTCTCAATTAATTCCTGTTTATAAAAAATGTCAGAAGTATTTTTATATTTTTGCCAAATCTCTTCTATGGTCATAAAAAGTGCCTCCATTTAGGTAATTTTATATAGTACGTACTCCATGCCCTATAGTTTTAACCATTAATGAGCCATCTGATGTGTCTAAAACTATAGTTCTTCCATAATTCCCACCAGTATCCTCACCCAAAATAGGGATACTAAGCTCTTTCAACTTTCTCTTAGTTGCATTTACATTTCTTTCGCCTATTCTTAAAACATCACTCTTTGATTGAAAGCTAAACATCTGAGATCCACCTGCAATTTTAGCTTTAAGATTTTTTCGCCTTGCACCTAAAGCTATCATTTCTTTAAGTAATATATCAATTGCAGTATCTGCAAATTTAGCTTTATTGGAATTGTTTTTAATTTCTTCGCTTGAAGGTAGCATTATATGTGCTAATCCTCCGACTTGACTTAATTTATCATATAATGCTATACCTACACATGAACCTAGTCCTAAAGTTGTTAAATTGTTTGGTGACTTAACAGCAGCTAAATCTGCCATCCCTACCTTTACAGACTCCATTTTAACTAACCCCTAGTTTCTTCATCATTTTTCCAAAAGAGTCTATCTTAGGTATTAAGAATAAGTCCCCTGCAACTCTTTTATCATCTTCTTCAAATTGTGTTTCAATAAATAGGATTTTATCTCCTAATTGACCAAATTCAACCGCAGGTACACTTAAAATTGCCCCTGCCATGTCAATATTGATTGAAGGTATAGATATTTTTAAAGTCATTCCCGTCAAAGAACTCAAAGAGTTTATATATGATGCTGCCAAAATATTCCCAACTTCAGATAATGCTGACATATCCATTTCTTCTAAATTATCATTGGAATTTGCCCTATTAAACAGCATATTAACTAGATTTACTGCTGATTCATAATTAAGAATAAACATGATATTTCCATCAATGTCTCCTGACATTTCAAAATATATGCCCACAACAGGAATTTCAGCTCCCCCAAGAACATCTGTTATATCTTTGAACTCTAATATTTTAACCTGTGGCACATCCATATCAACTTTTTTATCTATCATTGAAGCTAGTGCTGTTGCTGCATTACCTGACCCAATATTTCCTATTTCTTTCAATACATCTAATAACATTGAATTCATATTGTCAATATTCATATAGTCACACCTTTACATATCTTCTAAATCATCGTGAATTCCAATAACTTTTTCCAAATCCAATAGCATTATCAATCTACCATCTTGCTTTCCAATTCCTTTAATAAACTCTTCAGTTATCTGCTCCCCTATATTAGGAGTATTATCTATTTCACCTTTTACAAGAGTAAGCACTTCAGAAGATGAGTCTACTAATAGCCCAACCACAATATCCTTTATCGATACTATTATTATCCTTACTTCTGCTTCGTCTACATTTTCAGATTCGATGCCAAATCTCTTTACAAGATCAATTACTGGTACAACTTCTCCTCTTAGATTAATGACACCCTTTACATAATCTTCTGAATTTGGAACTCTAGTATAATTAGTAACTTTTTCTATAACCCTAACATTATAAATATCAATTCCATAGTTTTGACCGGCTAGTTTAAAAATAACAAATTTATTGTCCGTATCTGAACTAGTAATATTCATAGAATCACCTCACAATCATTAAAATAACGAATTTACGTCTAAAATTAGTGATATTTCTCCATTTCCAAGAATTGTTGCTCCAGCAATGTATTTTATTCCGGTTAAATATTTTCCTAATGATTTAATAACAATCTCTTGTTGTCCAATTAAATTATCAACAATTACTCCTGCTTCTTTATCACCTTTTTTCACAATAACTGCAATTAACTCTTCTTTATCTTTTTTCTGCTCTAAACCTAATTTCTTATTTAATCTTACAATTGGAAGTGTTCTATTTCTAAATAAAACAACTTCTTGGTCTTGAACCTTTGTAATATCTTTGCTTGATATAGGACTTATTTCTCTTATCGAACTAATTGGTATAGCATATATTTCATCTTGAAGTTTTATTAATAAAGCTTGAATTATAGCTAATGTCAATGGTAGTCTGATAATAAATTTAGACCCCTTATTAGTATTAGTTTCTACCTCAACATTGCCTCCGATTGATTCTATCTTGGTTTTAACTACATCTAAACCAACACCTCTTCCAGAAATATCTGATATTTGGTCTGCTGTACTAAACCCTGCACTAAATAGAAGCTCTACTGATTCTTCCTTAGATAAGTTCTTAGCCTGATCCTTAGAAATAACACCTTTACTAATTGCTTTTTGCTTAACCTTCTCTATATCTATTCCTTTACCATCATCGGCAACCTCAATAACAACATTATTACCATCAGGATAAGCAATAAGCTTAACTGTTCCTTCTTCATCCTTACCATTCTTAGTTCTCTCTTCTGGACCTTCAATTCCATGATCTATTGAATTTCTAATGAGGTGTATCAATGGATCTCCAATTTCATCAATTACTGTTCTATCAACCTCTGTTTCTTCTCCTGACATTTCAAGATTAATAGACTTCCCTAACTCCTTAGATAAATCTCTAACCATCCTTGGGAATCTATTGAATACTCTTTCAATTGGAACCATTCTAACCTTCATAACTGCATCATGTAAATTAGTAGTTATTCTTTCAAGGTATTCTATTGCTTCATTCATATTCTGTCTCTCAGATGATTCTCCAATGTCTTCCATTCTTGTCTTAATTATAATTAACTCACTTACTAGATTCATCAAGTTATCAAGTCTATCTATATCAACTCTTACAGTTTTTCCAAATCTATTTGTAGTTTTTTTCTTATCTTGGCTTTTAATTTCGATTTCTTTTTCATCTGATTCTTCTTCTTTTGGTTTTTCATCTTCTCTTCCTTCAATATTCTCTTGACTATCCTCAATTTCTCCAAGATCTATTGATGATACAACAACATTATTTATCTCAGAAATAGACATTATATCATCTTCTATTTCTTTTTTATTAGTTCTTGTAACTAAAACTATAGAAAAGCTATCTTCAAATTTTTCATCTTCAATATCCTCAGCTGGAGGATTTGATTGAATAATTTCAGAATGTCTTTCTAACTTATTGAATACTATGAAAGCTCTAGCAGCTTTAAGCATACAACTTTCATCTACTGTTACGTCAACTTTAAAAGCATTTAAATCTTTTTCTTTAGCCTTATTTAAAACATTAAGTACATATTCATTTGCATTTTCTAATTTTACTCCATTACTTGATACTTGTATTTTATTATCTGCTGTTTCAATACTTTCATTATTTGAACCTTCTACCTTACTACTTTTATTATTTAATATGTCATTTAAGGCTTGTACTAAATGTTCAGTTTCTAAATCACCTTCCTCACCTGTTGTACTAATATTTGTTACATATTCTTCTAAAGCATCAAAACATTCAAAAAGTATATCAATGATTTCAGATGTGATTTCTTTTTCTCCATTTCTCACGGCATGAAGTAAGTTTTCCATCTCATGAGTTAGATTAGATACTTTAGAAAAACCCATGGTACCAGCCATCCCCTTAACTGTATGGGACACCCTAAATATTTGATTTAACAAGTCTTTGTCATTTGGATTTTTTTCTAGTTCTAATAAGCTTTCATTCATACTAAGCAAGTGCTCTTTAGCCTCTTCAATGAAAATATCCAAATATTGATTCATATCCATTCTATACACCTACCTTCTTATTTAAATGTGGAGCTATCTTATCTAAGGACAATATCTCTTCAATTGCCCCTAAGTTAACAGCGACTTTTGGCATACCATATATAACACATGTTTCTTCATTTTGTGCAATGGTATAACCTCTATTATTTCTAATCTTTTTCATACCTTTTGCACCATCACCACCCATACCAGTTAGTATAACTCCATAAATATTTACTGATGTTATATCTGCTACGGAATCCATTAAGACATCAACTGAAGGTCTATGCCCTGAAACTACACTGTCTTGTGTAAGCTTAATGTATAATTTATTGCCTTTCTTTTCAACTTTCATGTGATGGTCACCAGGTGCTATGTAACACCAACCCTTTATAATTTCTTCACCATGTTCAGCTTCTTTTACTGTCACTTGACTCAATCCATCTAATCGATTAGCAAGGGATTTAGTGAAACCAGGTGGCATATGTTGAACTACCAAAATACTTCCATTTATATTTTTATTAAAATATGGTATCACTGATTGTAAAGCTCTTGGACCACCAGTTGAAGTTCCAATAGCTATCAAATTTGCAACTTTTTCATCTCTTTTGATAAAGCCAGTAGATTTAGACCTATTGAAAATTGATCTTCTAGTAGATTTTCTTTCTGGTATTTTAGCTGGTTTTTTAGTCGGAGCTTTAGGTGGGATTTTCACCTTAGCAATACCCTTTATTTTATCTATTAGCTCAGTTTTTTTAGAATCACTATCCATATCAAAAATACTACTAGGCTTTGTAATAAAATCAATTGCTCCTAGTTCAAGAGCTTTAAGAGTTGCTTCAGCTCCTTCCACTGTTATACTACTTAACATTACGACAGGTATTTCATAGTTAGACATGATTTCTCTTAATGTTTCTATACCATCCATTACCGGCATTTCAACATCCAATGTCACAATATCTGGTTTAATAACCTTTAGTTGCTCTAGAGCATCCTTTCCATTTTTCCCTGTCCCAATAACTTCAATCTCTTCATCTAAACTAAGGATATCACTTATTATTCTTCTCATAAAAGCAGAATCGTCTACTACAAACACTTTAATAGCCATTATATCAAACCCTTTTTCCTTAATTTTCTTTGTTGATTAAATATAAATTTAATTATTCTTTCTCTATCAGTATCATCTATTTCAGAAAATTTAACCCCCAATGTATATTTGTATTGTGGATTATTAGCGTTGTCTATCCTTACTATTTTTCCATGAATAGTTATTACAAATCTATCAAGTTCTAACTTTAACTCAACTAAGTCACCTTTATCATGAGAATAGTTACTAAGTAAACCTATTCCACCACCACTAATATTTTCAGTAGAGCATTCTTCCTTTATTTCTTTTTCTATACCATCCTTTGTTATCTTATATATCTTCAAGGCTGGCAAAGAATAGTCTAAACGATAAAAATTTCTCTGTTGAATTTTTCTTATCTTCGAAGTTTTTTCAACAACTAGCTTGTACATATTTTTATTGATAACCTTTTTTACTATTGCCTCGAAGAAGTATTTACCTTTATTTTCTTTGTAATATGCTACTTCAATAATGTTATTTATATAAAAAGGAACTATATTTCTATTTTTCAGAGGACCGCTAATAGTATAATTTCTTTCATCAATAATATCTAGCATTTGACTAATATATTTCTTCTTTTCTCTTGACCTAGTTATATTATATAATTCTAATCTATCACCTATATTTGGCAAATCATTTATAGACATTAACTACGTATCCCCCTTTGAAAATAAACTTCTGAATCTCTTAACAAAGTTACCTATTCCACCATCATCTTCAGTATCCTGATTCCCTGAAATCTTTAATGCTATAGAATTTATTTTCTTTGATATACTCGAGTTGGGATAAAGAAGAATAAAGGGATCTTGATTTTTAACAGACTGCATTACTAACTTACTGTCATTAACAAATCCTAATTTTTCTATAGTCGTATTTAAAAATTTATGGGATACTCTACTAAGTCTATTAAAAACCTCATCTGCCTCATCACTATTTTCAACTTTATTAATCACTACACTAAGCTTATTATGTCCACCATTTGTTCTAAGTGTCTTTATCATTGCATATACATCAGTTAATGAGGTTGGTTCTGGTGTTGTTATCAGAATAACTTCATCAGAAGAATTTACAAAATTTAACACTGTATTAGATAATCCAGCTCCTGTATCAATGATAATGTAATCAGCATAATTATCTAACTGCTGAAGTTGACGAGTTAAAATGTCCAACTTTTGACTATCTAAATTAACCAATGACTTTATTCCAGAGCCTCCTGCTATTATTTTTATACCATTAGGTCCTTCTGTCATTATATCTAGGATATTTTTACTTCCATCTAAAACATCAGCTATTGTATATTTAGGAATAATTCCAAGTATAACATCAATATTTGCTAATCCAATATCAGCATCAAATACTACAACCTTGTAACCAAGTTTACTTAACGAAATACTTAAATTTATAGCAAAATTAGTTTTTCCAACTCCACCTTTTCCACTAGTTACAGATAAAACTTTTGATTTATTTATGAGTTGAGATGTATTATCTAGATTTGTTTTTGTATCCCTTGTCTTGTTGTGTAATATTATTTGTCTAAGTCTCTCAGCTTGATCTCTCATGTTTTGTCTCTCCAATCAACTCATTACTTAGTTTTGGAATATCAATGATTTCAATATCTTCTGGAACATTTTGTCCAGTTGTAATATATGACAATGGTTTATCAGTATAAAATTTTGTATCAAGAATTACACCAAGATTGTTTGATTCATCAGACTTAGTGAATATAATTTTAAAATTATCAATAAAGCTATATTGCTTTAATATATCCTTTATGTTTTCTATATTTGTAGTGGCACTTAAAACAAGAAAAATATCTTTTTGCTTAACTATTTCTAATAATTCTTTGACATCTTCCATTTGTTCACTATTTTTATGACTTCTTCCAGCTGTATCGACAAAAACTACATCTTTATCATTAAAATTCGATAATACCTCGTAAAAATCCTTTTTCTCATATATAATTTTTATCGGTAAATCTAGAATATCACTATAGATTTTAAGCTGTTCAACTGCAGCAATTCTATAGGTATCTGCAGTCACTAATCCAACATTCAGTTTTTTCTCTAAAGTATAGTATGCTGCTAACTTAGCTAACGTGGTAGTCTTACCAACTCCAGTAGGACCAATAAAAAATACTATTTTTTGGTCATTATTGTATCTAATAGGAGAAGGATTTCCAAGATATCCATTTATATTAAATTTAACGACCTCTTTTACTTCTGATTCATTCTTATCTTCTAAGTTAACATTTTTATCTATATTTCCTAAAATACTATTACTAACAATTTCACTAACTCCATTATCAACTAATATATCTTTATAAGGCCTTAATTTCTCTGGCAAATAAAAGTCTTTATACATTTTACTTTCAAAGCTCTTCATAAATCCTTCCATTGTTCCCCTAAGCTTTTGAATCTCTTTGTTGATTTCTTCATTTGATTTAGAATTCTGATTATTATTTACATTCATCTGAGTATTCAACTTATCAAAGAAATCATTTGTAACGTTTTTATCTAAAACCTTATTCTTATCTTTTATACTGTCAGAAAAAGAGTTCTTTTCTTCATTCTCTTTTATGGTGCTGCCAAAGTTCTTCCTAGGAGTGCTATTATAACTATGGTTTTTGTATTTTTCAATATTATAACTTCTACTACTCACCTTTGGTTTTGTATCTTCTTCGCCCGTTTCTTCTTCATCAATTGCTGCAACAATTTCTATTAAGGATTTACCAAAAAGTCCCAAAAATCCTGACTTTTTAATTTTTCTTGTATGAAGTATTATTGCTTCAGGTCCTAATTCAACTCGTAATTTTTTCATAGCCTCTTGTGTTGTTTTCCCAATATATCTTTTAACAATCATTATATAGTCACCATCCCTAGAGATTGAACCTCAACTGAAGAATCAATTTCATTATATGATAATACTATTAAATCCTCAGCTACTTGCTCAGATAATCTTTTGAAGAATATCCTTACTATAGGCGCCGTTAACACGATTGGTTGCTCTCCTATAGAAGTGAATTTTTCTATATTTTTAACTAAACTCCTTAAAACCTGCTGTACCGAGTTAGGGTCTAGAGATAAATATGAGCCCGTTTCTGTCTGTTTAATTGAATCCATAATTCTTTGTTCTAGCTGACCATCTAATGTTATTACCTTAATTCTCTTATTTTGCACATATTTATTTGTAATATATCTAAATAGCTTTTGTCTAACGTATTCTGTCAACATATCAGTATCTCTTGTTATATTTCCATAATCTGCCAAAGTTTCCAGTATAGAACCCATATCCCTTACAGAAATATCTTCTTTTAAAAGATTTGCTAGAACTTTTTGAATCTCACCAATGGTAAACATTTTAGGAGTTACTTCTTCTACTAAAGCCGGATGCTCTTCTTTTACATTATCTACTAATACTTTCACATCTTGTCTTCCTAATAATTCATGAGCATTGCTCTTGATTATTTCTGTTAAGTGTGTAGATATCATCGAAGGTAGATCAACTACTGTATATCCAAGTATCTCTGCTTTCTCTCTTTCTTCTTCAGTAATCCATTTAGCAGGTAATCCAAAGGCAGGTTCTACTGTATCTATACCATTTATGTCTCCCTGTGAAGTTCCTGGGTCCATAGCAAGATAATGATCAAACATTACTTCACTTTTACTCACTTCTGTCCCCTTAATTTTTATAATATATTCATTAGGATTCAATTGAATATTATCCCTTAATCTCACTATTGGTACTATTATACCCATTTCGAGAGCAATTTGTCGTCTAATCATAACAATCCTATCTAGAAGATCTCCGCCTTGATTAGCATCTGCCAATGGTATAATACCATAGCCAAATTCTAATTCTATATCTTCTACTTTAAGCAAAGACATTACGCTCTCTGGCTTCTTGATCTCTTCTGATTCAGATTCCTCTTCCATTTCCAATTCTTGTACTTCAGCAGTTTTGATGTTTGTACGTAGCCTTAATCCTGCAAAAATTAATACACCAGCCATAACAAGATAAGGTAATTTCGGTAATGGTGTTCCTAATCCAAGGAAAATAAGAACTCCAGATATGATAAACATTACTTTTGGATTTTGTCCAAAAAGCTGCTGTAACACATCTTGTCCAAGATTTGAATCTGAAGCTGCTCTGGTGACTACTATACCTGTAGCAGTTGATATTAAAAGAGCTGGAACTTGACTTACAAGGCCATCTCCAACTGTTAATAACGTATATTGGTTTAAAGCTTCACCAAAGGACATATTGTTCATTACAATTCCAATGACTAAACCTGCACTAATATTTATTAATGTAATTATTATACCCGCAATTGCGTCTCCCTTAACAAACTTACTAGCACCATCCATAGCTCCATAAAAATCTGCCGATTGCTGTATTTCTTTTCTTCTAATTCTTGCTTCCTCTTCTGTTACTAAGCCTGAATTTAAATCCGCATCTATAGCCATTTGTTTCCCAGGCATAGCATCTAAAGTAAATCTTGCGGCTACTTCTGCAACCCTTTCAGAACCCTTTGTTATTACAAGGAATTGAATAATAACAATAATTAAGAAAACTATAAATCCAACAGCTGCATTTCCTTGAATAACAAATTCACCAAAAGCTTCAATTACTCTACCTGCATCCCCTTCACCAAGAATATATCTAGTTGTTGATATATTCAGTGAAAGCCTAAACAATGTGGTCATTAGTAACAGGGATGGAAAAATTGAGAATTGAAGAGCATCCTTTGTATACATAGATATCAATAGGATTAATAATGCCAAGGAAATATTTAAGCTAAGAAGGATATCTAAAGCTGTCTTCGGTATGGGAATAATAATAATAATAACTATGCAAATTACTGCAATTGCAACAACTATGTCTCCAAATTTCATTTCTTATCCTCCTTAATTATGTCTTAATCCATATACATAAGCTAATACTTCTGCTACAGCCTGATAAAGCTCTTCAGGAATAATATCACCAATTTCTACACTTTTATATAATGCCTGTGCAAGAGGCTTATTTTCTACCATAGGTATATCAGATTCTTTAGCTACTTTTTTTATATTCTGAGCAATCAGGTCCTTCCCTTTTGCCAAAATAAAAGGCGCATCACATTTTTCTTTATCATACTTAAGAGCTATAGCATAATGAGTAGGGTTAGTAATTATTACGTCCGCCTTGGGAACATCTTGCATCATTCTGGTCATAGCTATCTGTCTTTGCTTTTCTTTTATTTTAGACTTAATCATTGGGTCCCCTTCTGTTTGCTTATGCTCTTCTTTTATTTCTTTTTTGCTCATTTTAAGGTTTTTCTCGAAATCCCACCATTGATATATATAATCAATAACTGCAATAACTATCAATACACCTCCGGCTCTAAGAGCTATGCCAAAGGTAATATCACCGATATAGGTTACTATTGCTGCTATACTCATATCTAATAAGTTATAAATAAAATTCATTTGTTTCAAGATATAGGAAAAAGCTACATAGCCTATAACAAATACCTTAATTAAGGATTTAACTAGCTCAACAATTGACTTCGGCGAAAATATACGCTTAAATCCTTCAATAGGATTTATTTTACTAAACTTTATTCCTATACTTTTAGTGCTAAATAAAAAACCAACTTGCATATAATTTGATAATAATCCTATAATTAGTGCAACTGCTGCAATTGGTGCCACAGTTTGGGCGGCAACAATTATAATTTCATAAAACATATTATTAATTCCTTTGATAGTAAAAAGATCATCTATTTCGTTATAATGACTCAAAACCCTTTGAGTAAAATCACGAATATTACTATACATATAGCTTCCAAAAATTTTCAAACCAACAAAAGTTCCAATTATTAATAAAGCTGAGTTGATTTCTTGACTTTTTAATACTTGTCCCTTTTCCCTTGCTTCTTTTCTCTTCTTGGCGGTTGCCTTCTCAGTTTTTTCCTCGTCAGCGAATAATTGAAGATTAAGTTTATATGTTAATTCCATTTGAATCATCCTTTAGAAATAATCTTCATAAATATGTCGATTTCATTAAACATGCTTTCAAATAAATGTTGAAGTATAACAGAAAAAATGGGTATTGTAAAAATTAGAACTAGTAAACCTACTGCTACCTTAAAAGGCATACCAACTACAAAAACATTCATTTGTGGCATAGTCTTTGCTAAGATACCAAGCAACACATTTGCTAAAAAGATTGTAGCAATTATAGGACTAGCAATTTTGAATCCAATTACAAAAACTTGTCCAAATATACTTATCATTTGTGTTGTTAAATCATTACTAAAAGCAAAGCTACCTATAGGTATTAAACTATAACTATCAACTAATGCCCTAATTAATAAATGATGACCATTTGTAGTTAGAAAAATTAGAGCTGCCAATATATAATAAAAATTACCAGTTATGGGTAACTGTACATTATGCTGTGGATCAAGAACATTAACCATTCCAAAGCCTATTTGCATATCTATGATCTGACCTGCTATATACATAGATGTGAAAAAAACATAAGAAATAAATCCAATGATTAGTCCAACTGCAAACTCTTTAATTATTAACAATACCATACTAAGATCGTTAAATACTTCTGCATCATAATCTATAACTGAAAAAATAATAAGGGACATAAAAAATGCAAGTCCTATTTTTAAAATGTTAGGTATATTCTTTCTACTAAAAATAGGTGTAATTACAAATAGTCCTGTAGATCTTACTAATATCAAAAGAAAAATCTGGTACTTATTTAGAATAATATCTATTATTGCATCCATTTTATTCACCTAAATCTTATTGTATATATAAATTCAAATTCATCAAAAGATTCTGAGTAAACTCCAACACGAGTTTAAGAATCCATGGTCCAAAAAAGATAAATGAAACAAGCACAGCAACTATCTTAGGGATAAATGCCAATGTTGCTTCCTGGATTTGAGTAGTAGCTTGAAAAATACTTACTAACAAACCAACTATAAGTCCAAATCCCAGCATAGGAGCAGATGCCATTAGTATTGTTTTCACACCTTCTTGAGCTAGTCTTAAAATTTCTCCTTCATTCAATTGGATCACTCCTTAACTAATTAAAACTCAGAACTAACGATCTAATAACCAAGTGCCAGCCATCTACCAAAATAAATAATAATATTTTAAAAGGTAATGAAATCATTATTGGTGGAAGCATCATCATACCCATTGACATTAAAGTACTTGCCACGATCATGTCAATTACTAGAAATGGAATAAATAAAATGAAGCCCATTTTAAATGCCTTTCTTAGTTCTCCTATTACAAAAGCAGGTACTAGGGCTTTGGTTGGTATATCATCAGTATTTTCAACTTCATCAATTTGAGCTATATCCATAAAAAGACTAAGATCTTTACCTTCTGTCTGTTTTAGCATGAAATTTCTTAATGGTTCTATTCCTCTTTCAATTGCTACATCTTGTCCAATTTCTTCATTTAAATAGGGTTGGATTGCATTATCGTTTATTTCTGTAGCTACAGGTGCCATAATGAAAAATGTCAAAAATAATGCTAATCCTATAAGAACTTGATTTGGAGGAGTTTGTTGTGTTCCCACTGCATTTCTTATGAATGAAAGCACTATGATTATTCTAGTAAAGCTAGTCATCATAATAACAATTGCAGGTAGTAAAGCCAAAATTGTAAAAAGAACTAACAATTGTATACTAGGAACGTAATCTCTAACTTCAAAACCTTCCGCATAAGCACAAGAAGTAAATAATAATAGTATTATACAAGTTAATAATATCGTCTTAGTTCCCTTATTCATTCTCCTCTTCCTTATCTAATTGATTATTGTATTTATCATTCTTTAGTTTGAGTACCTTCATTTTCATATTTACAAGCTTATCATTTAAGCCTGATTCTCCAGAATCATCATCTATAGAGTCCATGATACTGTCTAGTTGTTTTTCAAAGTCCCTATTATCTACTAGGGACTCTTGATCTTCTAAATTAATATCTTTTTCACTAAGTTTATCTATAACACTAGTTTGATTATTGTTTACAGATAAAACATAAATTTTTCTATATATTTTAGCTACTAGAATCTTATTATTACTTCCAAAGCTAAATTGGTCTAATATCTCTATATTATTACCTTTACCAAGCTTTTTTGAATGTCTAGCTATAAATTTAGTCCCATAATAAGTTAAGAACAAGACTAAAGCAAGAGCTAACAAGTATAAAACTATTTTACCAGCTGCTCCAAAAAGACTATAATCTTCAGAAATTAAGTCATCGGAACAATAGGCACTTGAGCTGAAAAATAATAAGCTAAAAAAAGCTATTAAGGCATAAGTATTTTTTTTCATTTTTTATCCTAATGCCTTTTTAACTGCCTCTAAAACCCTGTCTGCCTGGAAAGGTTTAACAATGAAATCTTTTGCTCCAGCTTGTATTGACTCTATAACCATTGCCTGTTGTCCCATGGCAGAACACATGACAACTCTAGCCTGTGGATCAGTTCCCATAATTTGCTTAACAGCTTGAATACCATCTACTTCTGGCATAGTTATATCCATGATTACTAGTTCTGGTTGCAATTCATTGTACTTTTCAATTGCAACTTTCCCATTCTCAGCCTCTCCTGCTATTTCATAACCATTTTTTGTTAATATATCCTTAATCATCATTCTCATAAAAGCGGCATCATCAACTACTAAAATTCCATTTGCCATGTAAATTCCTCCTCTATAGTTTATTTATTCGTTTAGATGGATTTATTATATCAGTTACTCTGACACCAAAGTTATCATCAATAACTACTACTTCTCCTCTAGCTATAAACTTTCCATTGGCATATATCTCTAGAGGTTCTCCAACTAATTTGTCTAATTCAATAATAGTTCCTGGTCCATATTCTAAAATTTCACTTATCCTTTTAACAGTTCTGCCTAATTCTACTGTTATTTCTACAGGAATATCTTGAATTCTTTCTATACCTTCATTATACATAGCATTGTCATTGCTATCAAATGCCTGAAATTGCATTTCTTGTACATTTACTGGCTCTTGCTTATTAATTTCATCATTTTCAACATTTTTTCTAGAATTATTACCAAGATTATTACCTTCTGCATTTATTTGATCATTTCGAAGCATAGATTGCATATGGCTGTTATCTTGTCTTGATGAATTACTATTTGTTTGATTAGCTTGAACTGCAGGCTGCTGAGAGGCTTTTGACGAAGAACCCAAACTAATTTCTTCCTCATTATCTTGCTCACCCATTAGCTTGTTAACCATATTTTTCGCAAACCTCATAGGAATAAGCTGCATAATTTCACTATCTATAACATTTCCTACTTCCATTTTAAAAGATACTTTAACAATATCTTCTTTTGGGTCAAATATTTCCAAATCCCAAATTCCATTAGCATTGAATTTAATTTCAAATGCTCTAGGAGGATCAATATCAATTTTATTCATGAACATCTCTGACAGTGAAGTGCTTGATGAACCTACCATCTGATTCATTGCTTCACTTATGGCACTCAAGTCCATCTCACTGATATCTCCACCAGGACTTGTCCCATCTCCCCCCATCATTAAGTCAGTTATTACCTTGACATCGTCCGACTTAAGTATCAAGAGATTAGTTCCTTGTAATCCTATTTTATATTTGACATCAACAGCAACAAAAGGGATTGGGTATTCTTGTGCTAATTCTTCAACATTAGTAATAGAAACCTTTGGAGTAGTAATAACAACTTTTTGCCCTAATAATGTGAACAAAGTTGTTGCAGCAGTTCCCATACTAATATTACCTATTTCACCTAATGTGTCTTTTTCCGAATCAGTAAGTCCATCATTTGGATTACCTTCTATATCAGAATTTCCACTTGAGCTTTGATTATCATCTTCTCCTTTTAATAGAGCATCTATTTCCTCTTGTGATAGCATCTCACTAGTCATCTGCATCATCACCATCCTTTTTTACGTCAGTTAGCTTAACAGCCAATTTATTTTTATTGGTCCCAGGTAATCCATAAAACTTTTCTACTCTACCTGTAAATATCCTTAGCTGCTCATCTGTTTTAGTATCTAGCTTTATGACATCTCCAACATTTAAATTCATTACTTCTTTTAGAGAAGCTGTTGTAGAACCTAATTGCGCCCTTACTGTCACAGCAGCTCTCTTTATCCTTTTGGACATTTTATCTTTATCTTTGTTATCTTCATCTTCTGTTCTTTGAGCATTTGAAAACCAAAGCTTAGTACTTAATCTGTTCAAGATTGGTTCGATAACAAGATGAGGAATACAAATATTAAACATTCCTTCAACCTCACCTATAGAAACATTCATTGTTGCTAAAGCAATTGTTTCATTGGGAGATACAATTTGAGCAAACTGAGAGTTAATCTCAATTTTCTCAAGCTTAGGCTTTAACTCGATTACATTTTCCCAAGCTTCTGGAAAAATATCTAGTATTCTTGTCAATACCCCTCTTAGCAATGTGAGTTCTATCTCAGTAAAGCTCCTAGTTTCTTGTCCTTTTTCACCATCTCCACCTAGTAGCCTTTCTATCATAGTGAAAGCGAGGCCAGTAGAGATTTCCATTAGTATTTGCCCATTTAATGGATGAAAGTCGATTACTGGTAAAAAAGCTGGATTAGAAATTGAGTTATTAAATTCGCTGTAAGCAAATTGGTCTACTGTTAAAACTTCAATTTTTACTGGAGCCCTTAAATAGCCAGATAAAAAGGTTTGTAAAAGTCGCCCAAAATTCTCATGGATAATCTCTAATGTCCTTAATTGATCCTTAGCAATTTTTTGGGGATTTCTAAAGTCATAGTTTTTAACCTTTTTTTCTATACTATCATCTTCTATCTCATTAACATCAACTTCTCCAGAATTTAAAGCTTTGAGTAGGGCATCTATTTCATTTTGTGATAAAACATCAGCCACTATAAAAACCTCCCTACTGTATGATTAATTCTTCAAAATAGATATTTATTATTTCATTAGTAGAAAAAACAGTATTAAGTCTGTCAGTTAATTCTTTCTGAAGAGAAAGTTGACCATCGCTGCCTTCTAAATCTTCATAAGTTTTGCTTCTAATAGTTTCATTGATATCATTTTTTATCAAAAAACTTTTTTCATCAAATTCAGTTATTAAATCCTCATCAGTAGTCTCAATAATAACCTTCAGCCTAACTATTCTACTAGTTTCTTTTAGATTACATATCATCTGATCAACATTATAATATAACGATTCTTTTACTACTTCTTCTGTATTATCTTTATCATTAAATACAAAAAGCTTCAATCCAGTAAAAGTTATTGCTGAAATTACTAACAAAGAAATAATTGCATAAATAAATATTTTTTGTGTGCTCATAGTCTTCCAACTCCTTATTTTTAGTTGGGCTCCCATTTACTATAGGATGATTTCAGAATTAATATATCAACCCTTCTATTCTTGGCTTTATTTTCTGCTGTGTCATTAGGGGCAACTGGTCTATAATAAGCATATCCAGCAAAGGATATTCTATCACTTTCAATTCCTTTCTTATCTACAAGAAATCTAAGCACGCTAGATGCCCTCATACCTGAGAGTTCCCAGTTCGATTCAAAAAGATTTGTATAGAGTATAGGGTCTGAATCAGTATGTCCCTCTATTTTGATATGCTTGTCCTTTACTTCTTCTAGTTTTAACATATCACCAATATAAAGCAAGACTTCTTTAGCTCTAGGTTTGATTTCAGCTCTACCAGGATCAAAGAATACATTATCTAAAATTCGTATCACTAATCCTCTTTCCTCTATATCTGCTACAATTTTTGCATCTAAATTGTTCTCTTCAGCATAGGTTTCAATTTGATTCTGTAGCTTTTTAAAATCTTCCTGTTCTTGAATGTCACTAGTTGACATATTCTCTGGTAAATTATCAGCATTTATGTTGGGAGCTTGTTCTATAGTCTTACCACCCTCCCAAATTCCTAAGGAGCCTTCAAAGGATTTCATTATGGCTTGAAATTTCTGAACATCAATTTCTGAGAATGAAAATAACAATATAAAGAAGCATAATAAAAGTGTTACCATATCACTATAGATAGTCATCCATTCTGGTGAACCTTTCTTCTCTTCATTTTTTTGTCTTCTTCTCATTATTCTGCCCCACTTTCAGCTTCCTGTCCTTTAGAAATTGCCTTTCTCATATCTGGTGACAAGAATGTAAGTAGCTTCTCTTCGATGATTCTAGGATTTTCACCTGCTTGTATAGATAATAATCCCTCTACCATAAGTTCCTTCATCATTATTTCTTCTCTACTTCTTCCTTTAAGCTTATTGGCTATTGGAATGAATAGAAGATTTGCTAGAACTGAACCAT
Organism: Sporosalibacterium faouarense; assembly: GCF_016765695.1. Taxonomy (GTDB): domain Bacteria; phylum Bacillota; class Clostridia; order Tissierellales; family VENL01; genus Sporosalibacterium; species Sporosalibacterium faouarense. The sequence goes on from NZ_JAETGO010000037.1 coordinate 76,008, forward strand.
AAAAAGTTGTAATAAGGGCTACAGCCATCTTTGGACCAACTGTTGATGGGTCATTTAAGGTTTTTAGCATATTTATAAGTCCAATAAGGGTACCAATCATACCAAATGCTGGAGCGTATGTTCCCATGGATTCAAAAATTCCTTGTCCTTCTTTATGTCTGTCCTCCATAAAAGTTAATTCAGTTTCTAGTATATTTCTTACAAGCTCTGGGTCAGTACCATCAACAATCAATAATATACCTTTTTTTAAGAAATCATCATTAATTTCTTCTCCTGCCTCTTCTAAAGCTAGTAGACCTTCTTTCCTGGCCACATTTGCCAATTCAATTATTTTATTTATAACATCATTAGGCATATCATTTTTTGTCGTAAACGCATTCTTTACAACCTTTAAAGTAGCCAAAACCTTTTTCAAGGGATAACTTACAAATGTAGCTGCTATTGTTCCCCCTAAAACTATAACTATAGAGGCAAAGTTATAAAAAGTAATTAGTGACCCTGAATTAGTTATTCCCCAAATAATAAATCCAAATCCTGTTAAAAAGCCTATAGCCGTTGCTAAATCCAATAGCTACACCTCGTTTCTTTGTATCATCAAATTATTGTTTGTTTTTTTCTTGAATTCGATGACCTTATTTATTATATCATCAACTGAATCCTGTACAACTATTTTCTTCCCTGTAGTAAAGGTTATAACAGTGTCAGGAGTTGATTCCATAAATTCTATTAACTCACAATTTATTACTAACTCTTCTCCATTTAATCTACAAACTTTAATCATTGCATCACCCTAGTTTGTTATTTATCCCTGGATAATAATTCAATTATCCAGGGATAATATTATTTAATTATCTTTTCATATTCGCTAGTTCTTGAAGCATTTCATCAGTTGTGGTAATTATTCTTGAGTTTGCTTGGAAACCTCTTTGTGTAGAAATCATTTCAGTAAATTCCATAGATAAATCTACATTGGACATTTCCAAAGCACCTGGAGTAATTGCTCCTAATCCATTACTTCCTGCAGTTCCAAGTTGAGGTTCTCCAGAGTTAGGAGTTTTTTCAAAGAAATTACTTCCTGATTTAACTAGTCCTGCTGGATTATCAAAGTTTGCTAGTTTGATCTGCCATAAGGCCATTTTTATTCCATTATCAAAACTAGCAATAACTTGTCCTGTTTCATTTATGGTAAATTCAGTAACAGATCCAGAGGATTTACCTGTGTCGCCATCTAATCCAACATCAACACCCTTAGCTGAACTCTCATTTCCAAATTGTGTTAATTTAGTAAGGTCTATCTCAATATTATCATTAGTTGAACCACTAGGCCCAAAATCAACCCCTAGATTAGTTGCTAAATCACTAAGGTCTAAATCAAATTTCGGATCACCTGTTATTTTTCCAGAAGCATCAAATGTAATTTGGGGATTTGATCCAGTATTAAATTCCCAATTGCCCGATGCCGGATAAATTTTATTATTCGATACTCCTCTTATCTCTTTAATGCCTACTGTCCATTCATTCACGCCATTACCAGAAACTGAGTTATCCATATGTTCAAATTCAATTGCTACCTTATAGGAATTTCCTAAACTATCTTTAACATACACATCTGTCGTATATTTCCCATCATTGTTAGTTTCATCAACTGTACCATCATCATCTGTATCATCTTGATAAAATGGTATTCTTGAATCTAAGTTACCACTAACATCAATTTTTGTTGAAGCCACAGGCGGCGATGGAATAGCTTTACTAACTTTAATCCCATCTAAATCCTTTGTTGAGTCTACATCTAGATAATCAGCATAATCGGAATCTCCAATATAAGTTCCTAGTACTTTATATCCTCCTTTTGTTACTAAGTTACCTTCAACATCAAAACCAAAATTTCCAGCTCTAGTAAAGTATCTTTCCTCAGCATTTGGGTCATTAGATACCATGAAGAATCCATCCCCATCTATCATTAAATCTGTAGGATTATCAGTTCTCTGTGTTGCCCCTTTAGTATGAATCGTTTGAATTGCACCAAGCTTAAGTCCAAGACCTATTTGTTGAGGGTTTGTACCTCCACTTCCTCCACTTGGAGCAGAACCTCCACTAACTACTTGGCTAAATGCCTCTTGAAAACTAGCCTGAGATTTTTTATAACCAATTGTGTTAACATTAGCGATGTTATTACCAATAACATCCATCTTTGTTTGATGTACCCTTAACCCAGATACTCCTGAGTACATTGATCTCATCATAATTATTGACCTCCTTATTGTTTAGAGCTGTTCTATGCCCTCTATCATTCAGACATAAAAGCTTCCTTTAAAAGGTCCAGCTTATATTATTACAGCTCCATCTATATTAGTAAACACTTTCTCATTCATTCCATCAGGATTAGCAGTTGTTATAATCGTTTTGCTTTTTACGCTGGCTATGAATGCTTTATTATCCATTAATATCAAAGCTTCCTTTATTCCTTTGTTTTCAGCTTTTGATAAAGCATTTTCTAGTCTTTTAACTTCATCTTTATCTAGATTTATATTTCTACTACCCATTCTTTGTACTGCATGCTTTGAAAATTTAACATCATTACTTTCCTTATTAATTTGATGTAAAATCTCATCAAAGCTTTTTCTATTATTCTTCTGAATATTAGGTTGCATATTAGTATTATTTCTGTTGTTAATTCTTATATTACTAACTTGTGGATTAATCTTATTCATTTTAATCACCTCTATTGTTCTACTCTTCGCCTGAGTAAGCTTTTATGGCTTCTTCAATTGAGGCAAGCTTTTTTAATACTTCTACTTGGCTCTCTACATGATTATTATTAAGGTCTTTAATACTCTCAATAATAGCAACTTGCGAATTTTGTAAACTTGCATTCATGTTTTGCATTTGTTCCAATGAACTAAACTGAGCCATCTGAGCAATGAATTCTTTATCTTCCATAGGTTTTAAAGGATCCTGATTTCTTAATTGAGTAACTAATAACTTTAGGAAAGCATCCTTATCTAGAGTACTATTTTTACTTAAAGCACTTTGAGTAGTATTCACATTATTTGTACCACTAGAACCTTGAACTGTAGTATCAGACATTATTTATCCCTCCTTATGCTTGTAGGTTTATTGTGCTATTACCAATCATCATATTATCTTTACTTCCAGCTACTCCAACTTCAGTAGTATCATCTAAGTACTGATTATATTCATTCTTTACACTTGCAATCCTTCCAATTCTCCTGCTTCTTTTATGGTTCCAATTATGTCCATTATGTCTTTGGAAGTTAGAATCATCACCAACTGATACTTCAAAGTTGGTAATATTGATACCTTGCTCTTCTAGATTTTCTCTTAACTGATTAAGATTTGATTCTATTAGCTGCTTAACCTGCTGATCTTGCACAATCGCTTTAGCGCTTATTACACCCTCATCCATACTCAACTTAAGAGACATTTCACCTAGAATTTCAGGCTTTAAACTTATCTTAATTTGAGAGCTATTACTATTTGTATTAATTTTAACTTTACTAACTATTTGTTTAATTAAGTCATTTTTATCTATATCATGTGCTTTATTAGATAAATTACTCAACTGTGTATGTGTATCTTTTACAGCTTTAGTACTAACTTCTCCTTCAGCTACCTGTTGAAAAAACACTTTGTTGTCACCATTATCTGTTTTTGATAATGTAGACTCATTTAATACTTTTATCTTCTCACCACCATCAAAACTTTTATCACTTTGTCCTTGACTATTATTGGAAGCATCTTCTTTTTTTGATAACTGACTTGCTTTTTCATTATAATTATCATCATCTATTCTTAAGTTTTCAACGAAGCTTGAGTCAGATTTTGAAGTATTTTTCTTAGAATTTTCACTACTATCTAATGTTTTATTCAGTTTGTCAATAATAGCTGTGAAATTTTCAGCTTGACCTGATTCAATCTTAGAAGCATCTATTTGAGTAATTAAGCTATTTAAGATATTTTTAAGTTCCTTTACTATATTTTGGAATTGTAGCATATCTTGACTACCTTGATTTTCCTCAAACTGTGACAAGATTTGTTGTAGCTTACCTTTGATGCTTTCTACATCTAGTCCGCCAAGGTTATTACTAAGTTCTTCTTGGCTTAAACTGTTTAAGAGGTTAATAATACTATCTTGGATTTCATCAGCCTTATCTTCAATATTGATTTCGTGCTTGTCCTCTAATTCTTTAGTCTTATCAGTTTTAGTTTCTTTTGAGCTATTAGTTGATTTGGCACTACCCGATTTTTCATTTGAATTAGTAGTATCATCTGTTCTATGTAGCTCTTTTCTATCTGTTGCTTCAGATTCTTCTTTATCAGTAAGATTTTTTCCCTTCACTGAAGTACTAGTAGGCTTCCTTTTTCTGTCTACTTGACTATTATTCTCTTCTAATGAGCTCGTCCTTCTTTCAAAAATACTTTCGAAATTATTTTTTGAAGAATTATCTCTTCTAGAAGACGAATTTTTAACTGAACTACTCCTTGAGCCAATGTTATTGATTAAATTAAAAGCCATATTATTCACTTTCTCACCTCCCTTCCCTAGATTATACCAAATTTCTAGTTTAATATTAGTTTTCTCGACAATTCTGCAGCCTTTATTGAAGACATATTACTCAAAACGTCAGAAACTGTCGATTTATTCATTTTACGTAGGACATCCATTATTATAGAAGCATCAGAAACTCTATATAATTCATTAGTATCTATTTGAAAGGAACTCAACTCATTGTCTTTTCTTAACATGTTGGTAACTATGTCTCCTAATACATCAGGTTCCATCTTTTCATATACCTCTACTAACTCATCAATTTTATTATTATAATCAGTTAAATAACTGAAAACACGACTAATTTTTAAGGCTTTTGAATCAGTAATTCCTTTTAATCTTTCCTGATCTCTAATACCGTTTAGTAAACTATCTACAAATTCTTTATCATCACTCTTAAATAAAATCTCACCAGCTTTTTTCGGTGTTAAATTCATATATATTGTTGCCAACTCATCAATTGTATGGCCTTGTGTATTTCCTATTTCAGCAAAAGATGTTTCTAAATCTTTTGCTTCATAAATATCTGCTAAATCAATAAGTTTATTTTCTTTAAATGTCTTTTCTGCTAATAAAGAATTAATATTTTCTCTACTGTTCTCTTTAACCATGCTTAATATAAGCGTTCTGTCTTCTTGGCCTAGATAATATAGGATGCTAGAAGCAATATTTGGGTCCATTCCTTCCATTATCTTTCCTATCTCACTTAAGAACGAAGGATCACTATCTATTTTGCTACTTATTTCATCTATTGCTAAATTAGTTTCCATACTTTCATATCTTTCAACTTCAGTATCTAGAGCATTTTCTTTTTCTGTTTCCATCTCCCCGTAAACAGATACTAGCATGTCATCCCTAATCTCAAGGTTTCGAATACTCGCTAAAATTTCTTTTGTTTTATTACTGGACATGGAATTCATCATATCTTTAATGTCATTAAAAAGCACTTCATCGTCTTTCTTGATTATATAAAGCTTTTCAGCTGCTCTTTCAGGCTCCAATTCAATATAATGCTGTGATAAATCAGAAATCTTTTTCTCCCTTTCATCATCGGTAGGAATCTTTTCAAAGTGTGTTCCTATAAATCCGGGAGCATCTCTTAAATAGTCATTTACAGCTACTTCAAAAGTATCGTTTGTATAATACACTAATGTTGAAACTCCAAGGGGTAACCCTATTAATACTAGTGTAAATATTAATATTATTTTTATTGTATTTGTCTTTTTTTCTTTAGCCATATGATACCCCCACTATTTTACACTATTATTAAATGACACCAACTGGTCTACTATTTTTTCATCCTCTCTTTTTAACTCAAAGAGATGTTGGTCATAATCTTTATCCTTTAGCTTCTCAAAAGTTCTTTTTTCTTTTACAGATTTAATTAATTCCTGCTTTGCTTCTTCAACTTCATCTTTCTTTACATTGACTCTTGAGTTTTGCTCTATAATTATTTCATTCATTTTATTTAAATAATTATTAAATATTTTTAAGTCTTTAACAGTAGACTGCTTTGTCAAACTGTTCCTCTGTTTATTGATTTCTTCTTGTTCCTTAATAAAGATATTAAGTTTATCTTTTTCTTCATTAAATTCTTTTATTTCAGTATTATAACTAGCTCTTTTCAAATCTTCAATTGTTTGCTTAAAATCCAATATTCTTTGAAATCTAAAATTGAATTTCTTCATAAAACCACTCCATTATATACAGTTTTATTTATGAAATCTTTGAAGCTATATCTTCCAATAACTTAATTGTTTCCTCATAAGTGAACTTTTCCATAATATCTTGTCTTAAAAAGCTATTAATTTCATCTATGTGTTCAACAGCTAAATCTAACTTTCTATTAGCTCCTTCTTCATAAGCCCCAATATTAATTAAGTCTTCAGACTCTCTATATACTGCAAGAATATCTCTTACAATACTTGCGTAACTTTTGTGGTCTTCATCACAAATATTAGGCATAACCCTACTAATACTCCCAAGTACATCTATGGCTGGATAATGATTCTGATGGGCTAGCTTTCTAGATAACACAATATGACCATCTAATATTCCTCTCACGGTATCGGTTATAGGTTCATTCATATCATCACCATCAACCAACACAGTGTATAGAGCTGTAATTGTTCCCTTGTCAGAATTTCCAGAGCGCTCTAGAAGTCTAGGTAATTCAGCAAAAACAGAAGGAGTAAATCCCCTTGTAACAGGTGGTTCTCCTATAGCTAGTCCAATTTCTCTTTGAGCCATTGAAAATCTAGTTAGGGAATCCATCAATAACATTACATCTTTACCCATATCTCTAAAATATTCTGCTATAGCTGTTGCCAACAAAGCACCTTTCTTTCTAACTAGAGCAGGTTGATCTGATGTTGCAACTACTAAAATAGATTTTTTTAGACCTTCTTCTTTAAGATCATTCTCAATAAATTCCCTTACTTCTCTTCCCCTTTCTCCGATTAAAGCTATTACATTAATATCCGCAGTAGCATTTCTCGCAATCATACCCATCATAGTACTCTTGCCAACACCACTACCTGCAAATATTCCAATTCTTTGGCCCTTACCACATGTAAGAAACCCATCCATTGCTTTAATTCCTAAGGGTAAAGTATCTTTGATTTTTCTTCTCTGTAAGGGGTTAGGTGGAGTATTATATACTGGATAAGATTTCCCTGTATTTATAGTTCCTTTATCATCAATAGGGTTACCTAAACCATCTAATATTCTTCCTATCAAGCTTTCACCTACATCTACCTTAAGTGAATCACCACTTGCTAAAACTGTACTTCCAGAACCTATACCTGTCATTTCCCCTAAAGGCATTAGTAATATCTTATCCTCTTTGAATCCTACAACTTCTCCTCTAATTGGAATCTTAGAATTGAAAGGATAAATATAACAAAGTTCACCTATACTTGCCGATGGTCCATTTGCTTCAATAGTTAAGCCAGTAACTCTTGTAACCTTGCCACTATATTTTACAAACTCTTTTCCATCCACTGCATTAATATATTTAGTAAGATCTATTTTCTCCATTTAATATCACTCGCCATTTAGTAAATTTTGTAATAAATCTTTTATTTCTTCAAATTGAGTTCTCAGACTTGAATCCACACTGCCTTTAGATGTCTCAATAACACATCCTCCAGCCTCAAGACTACTATCAACTTTAATTTCTATATCCTCTACTAGATTTGCCATGGCTAAGATTCGATCCTTTGACATTTCAACAAAATCATAGTCTTCTTCAGATACTCTAATTGTCATTTTTTCTCTTGTATTTAAGCTACCTATTCCTTTAGATATAATTGATAAAATTGCTTCTTTATTGTCTTCTACTAAATCACCTAAAATTTTATCACATACATTAATTACCAATTCTATTATGTTATCCTCTAAATCATTAAGGAGATTTTCTCTTTGTGTAAAGTACTCCCTTTTAATTTGGTTAGCCTCTTTAATTAATTCGTCAGACTCTGTCTTTCCTTCATTGTATCCTTTTTCATAACCTTCTTTTCTTGCTTCATCCACTATATTTGATGCTTTTGAATAAGCTTCCTCAATATGACTTTCACTTTCAGATTTAGCACTGTCAATTATTTCTTTAGCTTTTTCTTGGGCTTCCGCTATTATTTCTTCGTATCTTTTATTCGCTTCAGCTAGCTTTTCTTCCAAAATATTTCTTTCTGCATCAATATTGTTCACCTTTGTCTCAACTGTTTTTTGAGGTTTCGTCTTTATAACATAGGAAGATTTTATAATACTAGACAATGACTTCATCTCCTCCTCTAGGTGTAACTATTTCGCCTTCTTCCTCTAGTCTTCTAATTACATTTACGATATTTTGCTGAGCTTCTTCTATATCCTTGAGTCTTACAGGACCCATAAATTCCATATCTTCTCTTATCATTTCTACTAGACGTTTAGACATATTGGCAAATATGACTTCTTTAACCTCTTCACTAGCTCCTTTAAGAGCAACTGCCCATTGATCGTTTTCAATCTCTCTAGCAAATCTCTGTATAGATCTACTGTCAAGGGAAACAATATCATCAAATACAAACATTCTCTTTCTAATTTCTTCACTAAGTTCTGCATCTTGGACTTCAAGCTCTTCCATAATAAGTTTTTCAGTACCTCTATCTACGGAATTTAATATGTTTACAATTGTCTCAATTCCACCTACCGCAGCATAGTCTTGAGTTACCATGTTAGAGAATTTATTCTCTAATACTCTCTCAATCTCCTTAATAACCTCTGGTGAAGTTCTGTCCATTACAGCAATCCTTCTAGCTACCTCAGATTGTTTTTCTTGAGACAAGCTAGATAAAATTTGAGCAGATTGATTAGGGCTTAGATAAGCTAGAATCAAGGCGATTGTTTGTGGATGTTCATTTTGAATATATGTTATTAATTGGCTAGGATCTGCTTTTCTAATAAATTCAAATGGCCTAACCTGCAATGAAGACGTAAGTTTATTAATTATATTGACAGCTTTTTGGGATCCTAAAGCTCTTTCTAGAACATCTTTAGCATAGTTGATCCCACCCTCTGAAATATATTCTTGAGCTAAACAAAGCTGATAAAAGTCTTCTAAAACAACTTCTTTTTCCTCAGGCGAAACCATTCTCATATTTGCAATTTCTAAAGTAAGTTCTTCAATTTCATCTTCACTTAAATGTTGGAAAATATCAGCAGATTTCTGTGGTCCTAAAGTTATGAGTAATATAGCTGCTTTTTCTTTTCCACTAAGTCCTTTTTGTTTTGGCATAATTTCACCTCTAATCTTCGTTTAACCAGCTTCTCAATAGCTGTGCTACTGCATCAGGCTTATTATCAACAAATTTATTAATTTGAGATTTAAATTGAGATTTTTCTTCATCAAACTTAATATCTTGTAAACTTGACATCTCATCTGTTCTTTCATCTATAATTTTTTCAAGATCTACTTTTTCTTTTGACTTTCTTCTCCTATTTATAAAGAATCCTGCCAATAATCCTGCTCCTAATAAGGCTACTCCTAAAATTGCAATTGTAATAGCCGATGGCATATTAGAACCACCTTCTGTTCCATTTGGAGTTTGAATAAGTGAATTATCATCATTAAACTTAGAAGCATGAACTTCAACACTCTTAGTATCTAATCCTGTAGCTGCATATATTAGTTTAACTATCTCTTCCTTCTTATCGTCAGTTAACTCTCCGTCAACCAAAGAGTCCTGATTGATTAAAACAGCCACGGTAATAGACTCTATCTTACCTGGAGCACCACTAATTTGCTTATTAATTTCATTTAGTTCATAGTTAATAGTTTTACTTGCACTTTCATATTTCGACAGATTATCATCTTGTTGAACATAATCAGTAGTGTCTTCAGTGTTAGACTCCGTTCCTGCTACACCACCGTCAACCCCATTAACAGTGCTTTCTTCCATCTGCTGTAAGCTCCTAATTAAACCTTCATCACTACCTTCAACAGGGGGCTTAAATTCAACTATATTGGTTATCTCACTATCAAAGTTTATTTTTACATTCGATACTACTGCAACATTACCTGTACCAAATACAGTCTCTAAAAATTCATCTATACTATTTTCAACCCAAGACTGATAGCTTTGTTGTGTTGCATATTGTTCAGATAAATTAAAACTATTTGAGTTGTCATCGGCTTGACTTAAAAGGTTACCTGAGTCATCTACGACAGATACATCTTCTGGTTGCATCCCTACTGCATTTGCGACTGTAGTTTGTATAGACAATATTTTGTTTGGTGTTAATGAAGCACCAATTCCTTTTTGAATAATAACTGATGCGGTTGCCTTTTCATCGTTATCAAGAACAAAACCTTTTTCTTTTGGTTTGTATAAATATACTTTAGCACTTGCCACACCGTCGATTTGTGATATCGAATTAGCTAGATTGGTGGATAATGCCTGGTTATACAATCTATCTTTATCAGATTGTGTCATAGTCCAACTTGTATCATTAAATGCTTCCTCCATTGTCAAACCGTCGGAAGCAAATCCTTCTTTTGCTAATTCCATCCTTACTCTACTTTTCATATCACTAGGTACCAAAATGGAATTAAATCCTTCTCCTTCTTCCCAATCAATACCCATTTCATCTAATTTCTCAACTATTAGGGCCGATTCTTTAGCAGTTAAAGATCTACTAAAAAGCTCTTCATACTTAGTCCTCGTAGTAAATAGAATAATTGCTGTGATACTTAAAATTATAAGAGCCGCACTTACTCCTAATTTAATTTTTTTTCCTTTATCAAGACCAGACCAAAATTCATTCAGTTGGTTTTTCATTTGTTCTAAGGTTTCCCCCACCTAATCACCTCATTTCCTGCCACTTATTATGCTGCATTATATCTGCATTCTCATTATTTCATTATATGCATCTAAGATCTTACCCCTTACTGTCATCGTAAATTGTAAGGCAATGTCTGCTTTTTCTGCAGCAATTGTTACTTGATGAATATTATCTACTTGTCCAGTGGCCAGTAATTGTTTATATTGGTCGGCCTCAACCTGTAATCCATTTACTTTATCTAAAGCATTTTTTAAATAACCTTCAAATGAAGAATCTTTGCTTTGCTGTTTATTTAATATTTTATTATTTAAATTTAAATTTCCAATTTTAGTAATACCATTTGGACCCATGTCTTACCTCCTACTTTCCAATATTGATTGCTTTCATTGCCATTGATTTTGAAGAGTCGATTGAAGTAATATTTGCTTCATAAGAACGTGTAGCAGTAATCATATCAACCATTTCCTTTACTATGTCTACATTAGGCATATTTACATAACCAGCTTTATCAGCATCAGGATGTCCTGGGTCATAAACTTTCTTAAATGGAGATTTGTCCTCCACAATTTCACTAATCTTTACCCCGTTCTTTTCCATTAAACTTCTAGACTTTGTAAAGTTTGATAAATGCTCTGCAAAAGATTTATTTTTGCTTTCTTCAAATACAACCATTTGTCTTCTATAAGGTGTGCCACTGCTTGTCCTAGTCGTATTAGCATTTGCAATGTTCTTGGAGATAATATCCATCCTGGTTCTTTCTGCTGTTAGTCCAGTTGCACTCATATTAATAGAATTGAAAATTCCCATTATTATTTACTCCCTTCTTCAATAACATTTCTTATTTTTATAAACTCGTTTGATACTTGTCTAATAAGTGCATCATACATAATAGCGTTTTTAGCTAAGTTTGCCATTTCTACATCGATATTAACATTGTTATCATCTAACCTTGTAGAGGTGTTTTTTTGTTCCTTAACTATTGGATTAAATTCTTCTGATGAGCCATTACTCTTAATATGTTTTTCATTAGTAGCTTTTAACCCCATTCCATTACTCTTAATTTCATCTTTAAGTATATTTTCAAATTCAACTATATTTTTTTTGTATCCTGGAGTATTCACGTTTGCAATATTATTTGATATTGCTTCATTACGAACCCAAGTTCCATCTAATGCCTTTTTTAGAAAGTCAACGTTACTATATACATTCTTAATCATTAAATCACCACCCTGTAAATGCTTTACTTTTATACATTCGATTTTTTTTTACGTTTTCCTTCAATTTTTTCCAAAATTTTTCCTTGTTTGCAAAGCAAGAAATATTTTCTATGTTTTTTTCTCTTATTCAATTTTTTCATACTTTTATAAATAAATAAAGATAAAATTTGTCATTTTTCGATTTTGGTACGTTAGTCCTATGCTATATTTTGTTATTTTTAGTAAAAAGATTGTTTATCCAAATTTTATGTTTTCTTCTTTAACAAGGAAAAATAGCTTGATTTTTCTAATTTCTTTATAAATATAAAAGATGATATGTTCTTTAATTAAAAAGCCATATCATCTAAATTACTTATTAACTTGTATATTTCTTCAGTTCTTCCATAAGCCTACTATTCAATATCTTGATATGCGTTCCTTTCATTCCTAGAGACCTTGATTCGATTAAACCCGCACTTTCAAATTTCCTTAGAGCATTTACAATTACAGATCTTGTTATCCCAGCCCTATCAGCAATTTTACTTGCAACAAGCAATCCTTCATCTCCTTCTAGCTCATTAAAAATATGTTCTACTGCTTCAAGTTCAGAATAAGATAATGTCCCTATGGCCATCTGAACAACAGCTTTTTTTCTAGCTTCTTCTTCTATTTCTTCATTTTTAGATCTTAAGATTTCCATACCTACGACTGTTGCACTGTATTCAGCTAGAACTAAGTCTTCTTCTGTAAACTCTCTGCCGAATCTTGCAATTACCAGAGTTCCAAGCCTAGCACTCCCACTATTAATGGGTATAACAGTAGAAATCTTATTTGGATAATCACATTTTGATACTTCATCAAAAACACAATTAGCCGTTTCTTTCAGATTTTCTCTAGTTTCTGTTATCTCCATTATAGTATCGTTGTATTTTGGTGGGAATCTTCTTTCTTGAATTACTTCATTTTCTATTATACCACAATCAAAGCCCTCAGATAAAGCGAAACCTAAAACTCTTCCCCTTCTACTAGCAATATATACGTTAGCTTCCAAAATATCGCTTAATATCTTGCTCAGTTCAGTAAAAGACAATGCCTTTGAAGCTGATTTTTGTAGTAATTTATTTAACCTTCTAGTCCTTTGTAATAAAGTTTGGGACATAGTCATCCTCCTCAATCTTATTATAAAATGTATTTTTCCATATTCATTTCCTTAATTTTTGAACTCAATTTTTCTTTGACATAATTATTATCAATAACTATTTTTTTATTACCTACTTCTGGAGCTTCAAATGATAAATCTTCTAAGAGCTCTTCTAATATAGTGTGAAGTCTTCTTGCACCAATGTTTTCTGTTTCTTCATTTATAAGAAATGCATATTTAGCTAATTCTCTAATACCTTCATCATTAAATATAACTTCCACACCTTCTGTTTCTAATAAAAGCTGATATTGCTTAGTTAAAGCATTTTTAGGTTTAATCAAGATTTCTTTAAAGTTTTCTTCAGTTAATTTTTCCAATTCAACTCTAATTGGAAAACGTCCTTGTATCTCAGGTATTAAATCTGTAACTTTAGCAACATGGAATGCACCTGCTGCAATAAAAAGAATATGGTCGGTTTTCACAGGTCCATGTTTTGTCATTACTGTGCTACCTTCAATTATAGGCAATATATCCCTTTGTACTCCTTCCCTAGATACATCTGGTCCAGAGCCATACCCTCTTCCAGCAATCTTATCAATTTCATCAATAAAGATGATTCCATGATCTTCTGCTCTTGAAATACCTTCACTCACAACCTCATCCATATCTATAAGCTTCTGCGCTTCTTCCGAGGCAAGTATTTTCTTTGCTTCTTTAATTGTTACCTTGCGCTTTTTAGTTGATTTAGGAACTAAACCTCCAAACATATCATTCAAGTTAATATTTAGTTCATCCATACCAAGTCCCAACATTCCTACTGAAGAATTTTTATTCTCTTCTACTTCAATTTCTATTATTTCATCATCTAGTTCAGATTTTTTTAGCTTTTCTTTTAATTCTTCTCTTTTATATTCCAAATCTTCTTCATCGTTAGAATTTTCAGTATTTTCTTCATCTTTACTATAATTCACTCCTAATATGGCTTCAAGTGGATTAGAAAAGCTTTTTTTATCACCTGGCATAGGTATCATAATATCAACTATTCTGTCTAAAGCAACTTTTTTTCCTTTGTCATAAACCTCTTCAACTCTTTTACTCTTTATCATTCTAATAGATGTTTCTACTAAGTCTCTGATCATAGACTCTACATCTCTGCCGACATAACCAACTTCAGTAAATTTAGTAGCTTCTATTTTTATAAAAGGTGCATGTGCTAGTTTTGCTAATCTTCTGGCAATTTCAGTTTTACCAACACCTGTTGGTCCTATCATAAGGATATTCTTTGGTTTAATCTCTTCTTGGAATTCTTCGTTTAAAAGGCTTCTTCTGTATCGATTTCTAAGGGCAATTGCAACTGATTTCTTAGCTTTATCTTGCCCAATAATATACCTATCTAATTCCTTTACGATTTGTTTTGGGGTTAATTCTTTCATTTTCAATCACTCCCTTACAGACCTTCAACAGTAATATGGCTGTTAGTAAATACACAAATCGACGAAGCTATTAAAAGGGATTCCTTAGCAATCTCATCTAAATCTAGACTTGAATGCTTTAACAGTGCTTTCCCTGCCGATAATGCGTAGTTACCACCAGACCCTATTGCTGCTATTCCATCGTCAGGTTCAATAACATCTCCTGTGCCAGATATAACAAAAAGATTCTCTTTATCACATGCTATTAACATAGCTTCGAGCTTTCTTAATACTTTATCTTTTCTCCAGTCTTTTGCGAGCTCTACAGCAGCTCTCTTAAGATTGCCACCATATTGCTCAAGTTTTTCTTCAAGTTTTTCTGAGAGTGTAAAGGCATCGGCAACAGACCCAGCAAATCCTATGAGTACTTTACCATTATAGAGCTTCCTTACTTTCTTTGCAGTGTGCTTCATCACAGTCTTGTCACCCATAGTCACTTGTCCGTCACCGGCGATAGCAACTTTTTCTCCTTTTTTAATTGCAATAATCGTAGTACCTCTTAGCATTGAATCACTCTCCCAACTTTATAGAAACAAAAGAAATATTAACACAATAGTAGAGATTTTTCAACAAAATTTACTTAATACTTTTAACACTATCTTAATAAGTTATAAAATTTGAACCTATTCTGCCTTTTTCTTCTTTACCTTATACCCACATTCTTTATTAATACACTTTTTTGTAATTCCTTTTTTTGTAACTTTTTCAGTTAAAATACTATTGCATTCTGGGCACTTTTCATTCGTTGGCTTATCCCAAGATACAAACTTACATTTAGGATAATTATTACAGCCAAAAAACTTTCTGCCTTTTTTGGACTTCCTTTCAATAATATCCCCGCCACATTCAGGACATTTTACTCCTATTTCATTTACAATAGGCTTTGTATTTTTACACTCAGGATATCCTGGACAGGCTAGAAATTTACCGTATCTACCGTGTTTTATTACCATATTTCTTCCACATTTTTCACACTTCTCGTCTGTTTCTTCATCTTTTATCTCAATTTCGCCTATTTCCTTCTCTGCTGCCTCAAGCACTTTACTAAAGTCTTTATAAAAGTCCTTTATAATTTCCTTCCAATCAATTTTAGATTCTTCTACATCATCTAATTTTTCTTCCATATCAGCAGTGAATTCTTCGTTAACTATATCCTTAAAATGTTCTTTTAATATATCAGTAACTAGAATTCCTAACTCTGTTGGTATAAGACTTTTATTCTCAAACTCAACATATCCTCTACTTAATATAGTCCCTATTGTAGGGGCATAGGTGCTTGGTCTTCCTATTCCTAATTCCTCAAGGGTTTTGACCAAGGATGCTTCAGTATATCTTGGAGGTGGTTGAGTAAAATGTTGTTGAGGGTTAGGTTCTTTTAGTTCCACTTTTTCATTTTCTTCCAAGTCAGGAATATTTATATCTTTATCCTTACTACTTATATCATATACCTTCATAAAACCATCAAACTTAATCTTTGATCCACTAGATTTGAAAATATTAATACCACAATTTATTTTTACAGATAAAGTGTCATAAATGGCTGGCTTCATTTGACTAGCTACAAAACGCTCCCAAATAAGCTTATATAACTTATATTGATCCTTTGTTAATGAACCTTTTATGGCACTAGGTGTTTTATCAATTGAAGTAGGTCTAATGGCTTCATGGGCATCTTGTGCACCTTTTTTCCCTTTTTTAAATTGTCTGCCTCCAGTTGCATATTCTTTACCATAATTTTCATTGATAAAAGCATCTGTGCTATTAATAGCTTCATTAGAAATTCTAATAGAATCAGTTCTAATATAAGTAATCAGACCTACGGTTCCTTGACCTTTAATGTCTATACCTTCATATAGCTGCTGAGCAACTCTCATAGTTTTTCTAGTAGAAAAGCCAATTCGTTTTGAAGCATCTTGCTGTAAGCTACTTGTAGTAAAAGGTGGATATGGATTCCTTTTCTTATTACCTCTTTTTACTTCTGATATTATGAAGTCTTCTTTTTTAATTTCTTCTATAATTTTTTCTACTTCTTCTTTATTATTTATTTTGACTTTTTTGTCTTTATTTCCATCTCTAATACCAAAATATGAAGCCTCAAACTCTGATTTGTTTTTTCTAAGCATTACACTTAATGACCAGTATTCTTCAGGATCAAAGTCATCTATTTCCACTTCTCTATCACATATTAACTTTGTTGCTACTGATTGAACTCTACCAGCACTTAGTCCTCTTCTTATTTTTCTCCACAATAATGGACTTATCTTATAACCAACTAGCCTATCAAGTACTCTTCTAGCTTGTTGGGCGTCTACTAAATTTTTATTAATTTCTCTTGGTTGTTTTATAGCTTTAGTTATTGCACTTTTAGTTATCTCATTAAATTCAATTCTATTTTTATCGGATTCATTTAATTTCAGAATGTGAGCTAAATGCCATGAAATAGCTTCACCTTCTCTATCCGGGTCAGTTGCTAAGTAGATTTTATCTGCTTTTTTTGCTTCTTTTCTTAACTCACTTAATACTGGACCTTTACCCCTAATTGTAATATATTGAGGATTAAAATTATTATCCACATCAATTCCTAATTTACTCTTGGGTAAATCTCTTACGTGTCCAACTGAAGCTTTTACTTTATAATTTCTACCTAAAAATTTTCCAATTGTTTTTGCCTTTGCAGGTGACTCAACTATAACTAAAGATTTTGCCAATTTTTTCACCTCCGAATCTCATAATGTTTGTTATTATATCAAAAACATTCATTTTAGTCCATGTTTGTCCTTTAACAAACAGTAAAAATTTTACCTGGTAATTGCTTTATGTATCCTTTCATTTCAAGAATTGTTAGAATACTATTAACTTTCGAAATATTCAGTCCACACTCATAAGCTATCATATCACAATGAGCTGGTTTCTCAACTATTTTTTTTATAATAATTGATTCTTCTTCACTTAAGTCTTCATATTTTATATTCTTTTCTATATTATTATTCTTTATTTCCTTTAATTCTACAATCTCGTCTAAAATATCATTTATATCCATCAATACTCTAGCTCCATCCTTTATTAAAAGATTAGTTCCTCTACTATATATACTATTAATATTTCCTGGTAATGCAAAAACATCTTTCCCTTGATCCAATCCATGGTGAGCAGTTATTAAAGATCCACTTTTTTCTCCTGCTTCTATAACTATAACACCCAATGATAATCCACTAATTATCCTATTTCTTTGGGGAAAATTCTGAGATAAGGGTTGAGTTCCAGGGGGAAATTCAGATACTATACTTCCATTGTTGTAAATCTTATTATATAGCTCTCTATTGCTTTTTGGATAAATAACATCTACTCCGCAACCTAAAATCCCATGAGTTCTACCATTATTATTAATTGCTCCCCAATGGGCTTTAGTATCAATCCCTTTCGCCATGCCACTAATAACAGAAATTCCAATTTGAGTAAGCTCAGTTGCAAATTTTTCTGATGCCCACCTACCATATGCTGTAGCTTTTCTAGCCCCAACTATAGCTATTGATTTTTCGTTCTCTTTTAGAAACTCACCTTTTATGTATAGAACCTTTGGAGGTGCATAGATATTTTTAAGACTGTCAGGGTATTTCTTATCATATATTGTTATAACTTCTATATCTAATTTCTTAAGTTTTTCTATATGTCTATTATAATATTCTATATTCCTATTTTTTATTATTAAACCTTTAATTTTTTCATTTATAAAAGACATATTTTGTATTTCTTTTGCAGATGCTGTCCAAATAAATCTTATTTCTCCAAAATATTTTTCTATTTTACTTGCTGTAATACACCCTACACATTTTAAACTATTAAGCCAGATTAGTGTTTCTCTATTATTCATATTATTCCCTACTTTCAATTAGAATTATAAATTATATATAGAAACTATATAAAATCATCTCCAAAATTTTCTGTCCAAACTTCTATATTGTATTGCTTCTGCTAAATGATGACTTTCAATAAATTCTTTATTATCTAAATCAGCTATAGTTCTTGCAACCTTAAGTATTTTATTATATGCTCTAGCACTAAAGTTCAGAGTTTTAAAAGCATTTTCTAATAAGTCTTGTCCTTCCTTATTAATATCACAGTATTTTTTTATTAATTTAGGTGAAAGCTTTGAATTGGAATAAATATGTTTTCCTTTGTATCTATCAATCTGTTTTTTTCTCGCACTTTCTACTCTCTCTTTTATCACTTTTGAGGTTTCTTCTTTGATATTTTTAGATTGAAGATCCTCATATTTAACAGGTGTGACTTCAATATGTATATCCATTCTATCTAGTAATGGTCCACTAACTTTTCCTAAGTATCTATCTATACTTCCTTGGCTACAAGTACATTCGTGGGTTGCGTCTCCAAGGTAGCCGCACGGACAAGGATTCATACTAGCTACCAGCATAAAATCCGATGGATATGATAAAGAAGCATTCACTCTAGATATTGTCACATGCCCATCTTCCATAGGTTGTCTTAATACTTCTAAAACCTGCTTTTTGAATTCAGGAAGCTCATCTAAGAATAACACTCCATAGTGGGATAAAGATACTTCTCCAGGCTTAGGTTTTCTTCCACCACCGACAAGGGAAGCGGATGATACAGTGTGATGTGGCGACCTAAAAGGTCTTTTCTTTATCAATGAATTATCCTCTAACAATCCAACAATACTATATATCTTAGTTATTTCCAAGGACTCATTAAAGCTTAGACTAGGTAATATAGTAGGAAGTCTTCTTGCCACCATAGTTTTTCCAGAGCCAGGTGGACCAATTATCAATATATTATGTCCTCCCGCAGCTGCTACTTCCATGGCTCTTTTTAAGCTATGTTGTCCTTTTATATCACTAAAATCCTTTAAATTTTCTTTTATACTAGCTTCATTTATATTGATATCAATTTGATATGGTATAATCTCAAAATCATTATTTAGGTATAAAATAAGTTCTTCCAATGACTTTACAGGTATGACTTCCACTCCTTCAATAATTCCACACTCATCTTTATTTTCGAAGGGAATAATGACCCTTTCTATTTCTAGCTCTTTTAATGAGATGACTATTGGTAAAGCTCCTTCAATCCTATTAATATTTCCATCAAGAGATAGCTCTCCTATGAAGGCTGTTTTATCAAAATTTTGCTCCTTAATCTTATCATTAGCCGATAATATTCCCACAGCTATTGCAAGATCTAGCTGCGACCCTTCCTTCTTCAAATTTGCTGGTGCCAAATTAATAGTTATTCTACTTAATGGAAAATCAAATCCACTGTTTTTTATTGCAGTTCTTACCCTTTCCTTAGATTCCTTTATTGATATATCAGCCAAGCCTACAAGATTCATACAAGGTAATCCATTTGAAATATCAGTTTCAACATCGACAATATAACCATCAAGCCCTTGTAATACACACGTTTTAACTTTTGATAACATTTTATTTCTCTCCCTATCCCATTTAATATAAATTCGTTTATATGTTTACTAGTTGTATAACTAGTAATTATCCACTTTAAAGAACATGAAAAAAAGTGCTTTCTTATTGTTCTAAATCTATTCCCGAGGAAATAGTTGAATTTCTAGCTTTTATAACATTTAATGACAGAAAATACTTTTTCAATTTCATTATACAATTCAAGCATACAAAAAGACTAGGAAAATTTCCCAGTCTTATTATTTATACTTTCATATTCAGTTCTTATATTGGAAGAATTCACTGATATATTAGTACCATCTATTCCATTTATCTCTAATTGAGTTTGTCATATTTATGTAGAGTGTTAAATTCATGTTATTTTTTTCTTACATTATATATATCGATAATTTGAGTGTTGGTTTAATGTTTATTGAATATGTGAAATTAAAATCATAAAGTAGAAGGACTTCTAAACAATTTACATTACAAATTTTACTTATAGTATTGTTCTCAACTCCAATTAGTTTAGTAGTTTATTTGAATAAATTGCTTTTATAAGAACATAATAATAATGTTGTAATATGGGAATAAGAGATATAATTTTATTTTCAATACTCCATTTCAAACAAAACTATTTTGATACTTTCATACTTTAACCTTTTTTAATGTTATTTACTTGTGCATTTCCAAATATTGCATAATGAACATGTGGGGCTAACTGCAAGGACTTTGTATAAGAAAGTGATACATCAATCTAGATTTTCCATCTTTTTTATGAAAGGATGATTTTTGATGTCAAATATCAACTTGTCACATGCACTACTTGCAGTAGCTATTGCCTCTCTAAGCAATTTATTAGAAGCAATTAGTTCTAGTATCAAAATCACTATTTTAAACAATAATACACTAAAACAATTAACAGCTGATTTCGTAGCACGTCTACTTATCTTATTAGTATTACTTATTATAATTAATCAGTTTGCACAACAGAATCCGCCCCGTAATTTATAGAATTATGGGGCAAGCCCCACATTTCTGTATTAACTTTATTCTTTGCTAATCATTTAATATTATCATCACACACTTTTTATCCATATCATTTGCTTTAGCAATGTCCATGTTATCAACCATTGCTTCAACAAGTTTAAAGTTGTTCAGATAATTTAACATCCTACCCAATATAGAATACTTCTCTAGTCTAGCTCCCAAAAGCTTACATATATTATCCTAAAGTTTTTATCCAAGGAACCTATGTTTGATTTTCTAGCTTATATACTTATGTTATTATAACCCATGATTCTCCAGTCATTCTCGCTTAAGTGAGGTTTCTGTCGATATTTGTTTTATTGGTTGATTAATTATTATTCAGTCTTAAATAATATGTAATGTAACAGTTAGTTACATTTTGTTTGAAAATCTCACCCATATCTTAATCAAGTCCTTCCGAGAACCTAAGAGCTAATCTAAAAAATGGGTTTCTTGTCCTATTTTGAGTCATAGTATAAAAAACACAAGATATACTTAATATTTCAAAAATCTGTTAATGCATCAAATTATAACTTTTTCTAATCTCAATTAATTTTTAAAACCTTCCTTTAATTATTAAATCTTTTGTATGTAATTCTTAATTACCTTTCTTGTTTTGTTGTTGTAGCAATTTTTATTGACATTATAAATGTATTTTTTTGATATTTGTAACTTTTTGTTTCATTTGTTACAATATGTGACAATTAATGATATCATATTAATTAGAATTATTTAGGAGGTTAACTATGGAATTTGGTGAGCGTATTTCCCAATTAAGAAAAGAAAAAAGCATGACACAAGAAGAATTATCTAAGTTACTAGGTGTCTCAAGGGGAGCTATTGGTATGTACGAAATTGATAAAAGAGATCCAGATACCAATACTCTAAAAAAAATATCTAATATATTTAATGTGTCCGTAGACTACCTTCTAGGAAAAAACAATGAAAGAAAAGGATTTTCTAAAGCATATCATACCCTTGATGTTGAGGGATTATCTGAGGAAGATATAAGGAAAGTTGAGGAATACATAGAGCTAATTAAAATGAAGTATAATTCTGATGGAAGTTTGAAGAAAAAATAATTTTTATATATACTCAAATTAATATCTTTGCTTATTTATATCGTTTGAAATTGAATTAAATATCAAAAATAAAATACAAAATACTAAGGGGGAGTAAAATGGATTTTATTGATGAACTAAAACAATTTTCAACTAAAGCAAAAAAACTTAAGGATCGCATTTCGACCGAGGAAGCAACTAAAACCTCACTCATTATGCCTTTCTTTCAACTACTAGGATATGATGTATTCGATCCTGATGAGTTTTTACCAGAATTTATTGCTGATGTAGGTCTTAAGAAAGGTGAAAAAGTAGACTATGCCATAATGAAGAATGATGAACCTTTAATATTAATTGAAGCAAAAACCTGTTCAGAGTTTTATTTACATAAGCATGGAAATCAGCTTTTCAGATATTTTGGTACTACAAAGGCAAAATTTGGTATTCTAACAAATGGTATTTCATACTTATTTTATACAGATTTAGATGAGCAAAACATTATGGATACAAAGCCATTTTTTGAATTTAATTTGCTTGAAATTAAAGAAAATAAAGTTAATGAATTAAAGAAATTTAAGAAAGAGAATTTAGATGTAGATACTATTATGAGTTCTGCTTCTGAATTAAAGTATACTGGTGAGATAAAAGAACTTATGACCAAATTATTGGACAACCCTACAGATGATTTTGTTCATTTTATACTTGGAGAAATATATTCTGGTAGAAGAACACAAAACATGATTGATAAATTTAGATATATTGTGAAAAAATCATTAAATGAATACATAAATGAATTAATGAATGAAAGAATTAAAAATGCAATTGAAAAGCAAAGTTCTTCTTCACAAGAGGATGAAGCCTCATCTGAAAATGATAATGATAATAACCAATCTGATGATAGTAATAAAATAGTTACCACAATCGAAGAATTAGAATCCTTCTTTATAATAAAAACAATATTGAAAGATTATATTGATCCTGAGAAAATAACTTATAAAGATACTCAATCATATTTTAGTATTCTACTTGAAAACAATACTTGGAAATGGATCTGTAGAGTTTACATTAAAGAAAGTATAAAGTACTTAACCATACCTGATGAAAATAAAAAAGAAATCAAATATGAAATAGATGATATACAAAATATATACAACCATAAAGATGATCTTATTGAAAGCTTAAGGAGATACATATAGTTATATCTCAGAATGAATCAAATAGGTTTCATATCTAAAAAAATAACGGCTTGAGTTTGATATTATACTATAAAAGACCACTTATTATGTGGTCTTTTATAGTATCCAATTTTTTCGACAAATTAATGCATTTTTTTACAAGGTTACGTTTAGAAATTCATTGTTTTTATCATAAATTCTAATTATACTTTTTGCTTATGTGTAAATAAAATTCATTTTGGGACATGCTGTCATATTATATAAATCACAAAATTAGTGAGAAATGACGAATGCTATACAGTGCTTAACTTTATTAATTAAAATATTATTTAAACCATCAAAAAAAAGGCTGGAGGCAACAATGATAGAAAATAGTTCAAACAAATTTATAAAATCTATATTAAAAATTATTAGAAGTTATTACTTTAGCTTTCCAGTAATAATCTATGTTTTAGGATTTATATATTCTCAATCATTAACAATGGCATTTGCTTACGATATTACTGGATTTACACTTATTCGAGTAAATTTTGACGGCTTATTACCCTTCTCCTTTAGTACCTATTTGATTATAGGCTCTAAATTATTTATGTATACATTACTACTAATTGTTTTAACTTACATAATAACTAGAATACTAAATTCTCTTGGAAATTTCTGCTTAAGAAATTCCGACTTTCGTAATTTTCTTTTTTCTGTTAGATTTCGTATTTCCTCCTTAAAAAGTCATAAGTATGCTTGGACTCTATTCAAATTAGTATGTTATGCACTGATAAGTTCTATCTTTGCTTTTCCTATAGTTACGCTGTTTGATTTGTTTTCTTTTGCTACAAGTATTGAATTTGATTCTAGTTTATATAAACTCTTTAGTGGATTTATACTCCCAAATATTGTAATATTTTCTCTAATGTATTACATATATATTTTGATTACTTATTTATTTAAAAACAACTTTTTTGATTCTGAGGATAAGCCATATATTTTTATTATTTTTGGTTTAGTTACAATTGTAACTTTGTATATTTTAATAACCATAAACTCTTTCTATTCTTTTTATTGTAAAGTGCAAAGTGTAACCAATGATGAATCTAAACTTCAAGTAATGAAAGTATATACTAGTGAAAATGATTATAGAGAATTACTAAAAATAGATATTACAGATAATTATGTTATTGGATATAATACCCATAAAAATAAAATTGATGTCATTCCAACTAATAGAATTTTTGAAATTGGCATATATAGTGTAGGTAATAATAAAGTATTTACTAAGTATGATAATAATAAAACACTTAAAGGACAAGTAAACAAAAATTATCTTGATTCTGAAAGAATCATTGAAAGCTTAGACATTTACTATAATATAAGACAAAAGAAAACTATAAAAAAAGAAGAAGTTAAAGAGTTGAAATCTCTCTTAGTGTATGATTTTTATGAAAAAAGATATAATCTTATGTCAGATAACATCTTGATTAAGAAATGGGAGCTATCAGATAATTTTAATAATTATTCAACAGATAAATTTATAGGTTATGATATGTCATTACCTATAAAAACTGATGATAATTACGAAGTATATGTAAAAGAATATTGGATAGATGAAGATATCTATTTAAAATATGCGTTTAGCGATGATAATTCTATTTGGAAGATTTCATCAATAGAAAAACTAAATGAAAACTTTGATTTTACCTCTTCTCAACAATAATGAACTAAAGACATAATATTTCATATTTTCAATAGCTATTTAGTTTAAATAAATTAGGATTTTATACATCCTAATTCTAGAGGTGCAAGTACACATATTAAAATAGATGTTTTGAAAAAATATATAGATTCATATACAAACGTTTCTAAGATCAATCCTTTCACTTGATTTATTAATATCCAATATCCATTTCAAATGATTAATATTATAGTGTATACTATAATTATGATTGAATATATGATTTTAATCAATTATTAGATTTGTGCAATCATATTATTATTTGTATAATATGTATATTCTAATTGGTTTACTTCATATAATGTATTCAAGTTATTATTTAGCTAAATAGGAGGTTATTATATGACAACGAATGAATTTAGTAATCTTAGAGATGAAATAGAATCAAAACGTGGAGAAATATATACACATCAGTTAACCATGTCAGTTGGTGAGTTGATTAATTTATATCAAGAGAGCGAGATAAATCTTGACCCTGCCTTTCAAAGATTGTTTAGATGGGACTCATTTCAAGAAACTAGCTTTATTGAATCCATTTTACTGGGATATCCTATTCCAGCTATTTTTGTACTCCAAAGAGATGATGGTGTTTGGGATGTAATAGATGGTGTACAAAGACTTTCAACTATATATCATTTTGCTGATATATTAAAAGACGAAAATGATGAAAAAATAACTCCACTACAACTTGAAAAGGCAAAAATACTTAAGCATCTTGAAGGTAAATACTACTATACTAGATATGGAGATAGCTTAGATACTGCAACTAAAATTGATTTCAAGAGATCTTCTCTACCTGTTATCATATTAAAACATGGGAGCGAAAAAAAATCAAAATTTGAGCTATTTAAACGCCTCAACACTGGAGGTTCTCACCTAAGCCCACAGGAGATTAGAAACGCTTTAATTCTTATGAGTGATGAAGATGTTTATAATTCAATGGATGCATATTGTAAGAAAGACAGCTTTATAACTATGATTAACATTCCTGATTCAAAGTCTGAGATAAGAATGGATATGGATATTCTAACAAGGTTTCTAGTTATGAGGAATTATGAAGATATTGATGATGTTCCTAACAGTGCAGATATTAATGAGTTCTTAGATGATGCAATTGAACAGATTATTACAAGAAAAAATTTCAATATTAACGAAGAATTAAATGCTTTTGATATTCTAATTAATTTTTTAAGTGATAGTATATCTGATGATTATGGCTTTAAAGTTTATGATAAAAGTACTAGTAGATTTAAAGGGGCATTTAATTGGTTTGTATTTGAAACTCTAATTTGGGGATGTACAGTCTTAAATAATCCAAATACTTTGCTTGAAAATAAAGCTTATTACATTGATAAAATTAAAAATTTAAATAGCATTGGTACTCATTTACAAAAAATTGGAAAATCCAATATAAAAGTAATTCAAAGACTTAAGGAAGCTAAAGAAGAAGCAAAAAAGGTTTTTACTAATGAATGATTCTTATAATAATAAAGTTGAATCATTTATCAATAAGCTCGATAATGAATTGATTTTAAGAAAAAAATATTTAGGATATTTGAATGAAATTTTACATGAACTTAAGTCTAATAATCATAAATTTACTTTTATTAGAACAACAGTGCCAGAATTATACGCTCATTATGAGGGTTTTTTGAAATTTAGTTTTTTAGAGTTGATTTCTTTTCTTAAAACTCTAGATTTATCAAATGATGATATAAATATAAACTATCTTATCTTCTGCTTACTCACAAAATTAGAAAATCACATAGTTACACAAGATGCTAAGGCTAGAAGAATACTTGATGTTTTTTATAATGTTTTTAATGCCAATGAAAGTTTCCTAAAGAATGCAGATATTGATAAATATATCTTAAATCATGATACTCTAAAATATACTTTAGAAATCCTGTCAATTGACCGAACTAACGCAACTTTTCAAATGGACAAGCTAGGAGTGCTTTATCAAAGGCGTAATGGGATTGCTCATGGAGAATTAAAAACTGGTAACGCTTTTTCTATTTCTAAAAACAGAGATATTACAGATGCTCAAGTTCAAACATCATATAATATATGGACTGAGGATTATAGATGTGTTGTAGAAACATTAGATATTATAAAGAATACGTTAATTGATTATATAATTGATAAAGAATATCTTAATACTTAAATCTAAAAAAAGCTATAGCTTTTTTTAGATTTATATAGTAAACTTTATATAAAATATTTATTTTTAGGAGATGCAGTATGAAAAAAAATGAGTTATTAGACATATTTAATAGATCTCAAGAAAATTATATTGAAAAAAAGAGCCGAAAACACTTAAAGTCAAATTCTCAATTTTTCACTCCCCCACATATATGCAAAAAAATGCTTGAAACTATTAATTGGGATTCATTTAAAGAACAAGATTCTATTAGTCTCTTAGAGCCAGCGGCTGGTTGTGGAATACTGATACTTGAAACAGTTTTCTATATTATTAAAAAAACAAACATTAATAAACTGTTTATTGATGTTTTTGAACTTGATTCTGAACTATTTAATATATTAAATGAGAATCTTAATCTATTAAAAATGTACTTTAAGAAGAATCACAATATAGAAATTATCATAAATCTATATAATGAGAATTTCATATTGTTTAATTCAGACAAATGGAAATGTGATAATAATTATTTGTTATATGATATTATAGTTTCTAACCCACCTTTCAAAAAAATTAATCAAAGCTCAGATGAAGCATTGCTTATGAAAGATTTAGTACACGGTCAACCTAATATATATACACTTTTCATTGCAATGAGCCTAAAGCTATTAAAAAAAGAAGGTGTATTTTCGGTTATTAGTCCAAGAAATTATTTAGTTGGAATATACTCAAAGAAAATTCGCAACTTTATCTTTAATAATTATTCTTTTTCACATATACATACTTTTGACAACAGAAATCTTTTTAAATTTGTAAACCAGGAAATTATTATATCTACATACGTTAATAAAAGGAATACAGAAATCCAAATTTCACGTAATGGCGATTCTGAGTTGAAAATTAATTTTAACAATATTATTTTTGATAAAAAAAACAACTCTATATTTGTTCCAAACGATAATAAAGACTTAATGTTAGTAAATAAGTTTTTGGATTTAGAATATACTTTAGATGATATAGATATTAAAGTGTCTGTTGGACCAATTGTACAATTCAGAAATCAGGAATATTTAAGGAAAAATATTTATTCAGGAGATTATGCTCCTTTACTCATTAATAACGATATAGTTAATAATAATGAAATTATTTATTTTTCTAGAAAAAACTCTAGAAAAACTCATAATAAATCAATTCATAAAAGTGCTAGATGTTTAATAAAAAATTCCAATTATTTAATCTTAAGAAAGGTTACTGCTAAAGATGATAAGAACATACTTATTTCTTCTGTTTTGAGTAAAGATTTTTTTCAACATGAACTTTTAGGTTTAGATAATAATCTTTTATATTTTCATAGGGTAACTAATGATAAATATTTATCATTGGATGAATGTTATGGTTTGTTTTGTATTATCAATTCTAAACAATTTCAAAGCTACTATTATCTAATAAACGGAACTCATACTATTAATGTCAGTGATTTTAAAAATATGAGATTTCCAAATTTAGATACAATCTCTTCAATTGGATGTAAGCTAAGGAATACTAAAAAGTATACAAAAGAACATTGTAGTGATATAGTAAGTGAAATATTAACTATATAAAGATATCCCCTAGTATATTTTAAATATTAGGGGATATACTTTTTTCCTAGTTTATTATAATTTCAATTATTTAAAATATGAATATTAAAGGTTTTGTATTAGACTTCACTTATCTCTCTATCAAAATATTCTAGTGATATTTAAATCAAATTAGATAATTTCTCTCAAAATCACTTATTTAAATAGCTTTGAAACTTAGGCATATCACCATATAATACAACAAAGACTTCTTCCCATCTTCCTTGTCCATGAAATTCTTGAGCAAGTCCTTCAACAAAATGATAATCTCCATGATGCTGTGGAACTATATTATAAATTTCTTGCTCAAAGCCACCATGATGAACACTTTCATTATTATCTATTTTTCTTCTATATTCATCCATCACGTCCATAATTGAACGATATTGTGGTTTAGTAACATTATATTCAAAAAGTAACCTATCTACTCCTGTATTATTAAATAGAAGTTCTTGACGGAATTCTATTAGGCTTAGTCGATCCTCGATTGTATTACACATAAATTCTCCTCCTTTTTTCTACTGCTCTTTTTAAACTACTACTAACACTCTTTTTTACTTATATGTTATGATAATTTCAAATCTGCTCGTCAGTCTTTCTCATATACTCACTAGTTATGTCAACATTTCACTCAAATCCTTTGTTTACTAAAAAATAATAAATTAGATATACTTTTGTATATTTTTTTCTCTAACCTATCTCAGTGATGTAAACTTACTTTGCATTTAACATATCATCACTTCATCTTAATCTAATTTATAAACATTATATAATGTTTATAAATTTACTAAATATTTTATTCTATTTTTTATCTCAAGAATATTTTCATATCTCACCTCCTCTTAGAGTAATCTATTTTACAAGATTGTTTATTAAATATTCATATTTATATACGCTTTACTACTAAATTTTTCATCTATCTCCCCAAATATGTTGAATAACAATTGCAATATAAATTGGTTTGAAATTTTTTAATGTTGTATTTTAGAACTGAGTAATTCAGGCTGTTCTCTTACATAAATATTTTTGATTTCTTTAATTTCTTCAGCATATTTCTTCTGAACATTTGGTAATTCATAATTATTTATTAAATTAAAAAATTCTTCTCTCTTGATGTGATCTTCATATGTTCTCAAGTTTTTCAATAGATTAAAAGCCCTATCAATATCGCCTACTTCATTTCTCATATCTAAAGCAACAATCAAATCTTTCTGGGCAAGTAAATTCAATTCATTTAAGTCTAGTGCTATTTCAAAATATTCAACTGCTTTAGAATAAAATTTACCTTTTAGCTTAATAAGTCCTAAATTTGAATATGAGTAAGATTTAAATACGTCTTCTTCTATATTTTCAATTGCTTTTTTGTAATACACCTCAGCTTCTCTTATATCTCTTGTACTTATTACAATGGCATAATGATTATAGATATCTCCTTTACGTGCGTTATCTACTACATTAGGTGTCTGTTCAATTAAAGATATTATTTCACTATACAACTCAATAGACCTTTTTATTGAAAGATAATCGCTCCTATTTCTTTCTGTTTCTGCTTTCATTTCTAACAAATCAATTCTAGTCTTTATAGAGTTTTCTAATGCTTCATTCTTAACTTTTTCCAAAATGTCATTCATCTTAACTAATTTATCTTCAAATTCATTATTCAAATCTTCTCTATCATTTTCTATTTTTTCTCTTAATTCTACAATACTAGCTTCTAAATCGCTTTTAATTCTAGTAATCTCTTTAGACTTTATATACTAAAATAATGAAAACGTGGTTATTACTACTGTTATATACACTGTCAATACAATAATAATATTATAAATTTTGTTAATAGCATTATCAGTAGCATTCATAATACTACTTATTACATTTGTCTGTAAACTTTCTATATTTAAACTATTAGTTTCCATTGTTGCTCCAATTTGAAGACTAGATAATAAAAAATAAATTATTATTGAAGTAAAAACTAGTAATGAAATAATAAAAAAAGTCTCTGATTTTATTTTTCTCAAAAGTCTCTCTCCCCTTCTTCTAATAAATGTGATAAGTCACAGAAATATAAGAAATCAATAAAATTATATCATTTTTATCCCTTTTCTACAATTATTTTACATATGAGCACAATTATCTATTTTATCATTATTTCTTCCTAACACATTTTTACTTGTCAATATATACTTGTTAAATAAGTAATATGATATGATAGAACGTACGTTTTCTATGTTAGGAGGATTATTTATGATTGCAACAAAAAAATTAGAAGAAATAATAGATAAGTGTGGTATTATACTGAAGTTTATTTATCTTCCAAATTCAGTTTTAGCTTACTACACCTTTGATAGTGACTACTACATAATACTTATTAATGAGTCAATAAGAAATAATGAAAGGTTGTGTAGGACAGTTCTAGCTGAGGAGATTGGACACTATAGAACTACTATAGGTGATATCACTCCAAGGAAATATATGAGTTATAGGGATAAGATTAATGTTGATAAGAAGGAGCTCCTTGATTTAAGGTGGGTTGCTGATTTTATAATACCTACTGATCAGCTTTTGTCTTTCATGAAAGCAACCCTGTTTGATCCTTCGAGGGGATTATCGATCATTTCTATATTACTAATGATTTGGTTAATTTGAAGTTTAAATTCATAGCCAATGAAAAAAGAATTGTGAACCATTTACCCTATCATAACTTAATAACCAATCACCTCAACAGCTTTCTCACAAAAGAAACTGTAAAATATGACATTAAGAAAATCCCTAGAAACCCTTCAAATATTGATAATAGTTTAGTTGGAGTATTTAATGGATGTATATCACCATAGCCAATAGTTAAGAAAGTAATTCCACTATAATAAAATGAGTTTATTAGATTCTTTATATTCCCTACTTCAATACTGAACAATTGATGTGTTATTCTTCTTGAATTGTCACTACCTAAAATATTAATTTCATTTAAAGCTCCGACGTTAAATTCAAAAAATGGTATAAAAGTAAATAATACTGCAAAGGCACATACTACAATTAACATTGTAATGAAAACATTTCTGGGTTTTGTCCCAAATCCACCTATTTTATAAAATATAAGCCACTTCAAAAAATATCTCATTGATTCAATAGGTCTAATAAGGTAAAGCTTATTTAGAGCAATTAAATACTTAATATAATCTAAAATGTGACTACGAGCTTGATTATTTAATTTGTTCTTGTAAAAATTAACCCTTTGATTCAGGCTATTCTTATAATTAATCAATTTTATTTTTCTCTTAGAAGCTCTCTTTGGCGTTTCAATTTCATCATATAATCTTGATTTAATTTCACACTTCCTATATTCAAGATATGATTCATCTTCATCGTCATATTGTCCTAAATTACTAAAATTTTCTTTAAGCATTCTAAATTGTTCAGCCTTTTCCATGAAAGTCGTACTCTTATCTTGTTTATAAATTAATTTTTTAACATTATTCTTGTACCAATCAAGTCTAATTTGACCTAATATTATTGTATTCAATATGTCAATTCTCTTGATATCTACCGGGATATACTTAGTTGGGTTTAAATTTAATACATTTTCTATTCTGCATTCTATTATTTCCAAGAATCTGCAATATGCAAACTGCATATTTACGTAATCATAGAAGTGATTATCCTTAAATGTAATATTACTACTTTCTGCATATGATTGCCTAAAAGAAATTTCTCCTTTTCCAAATATTGATCTAGTAAAATCAATACTCATATGTTGAATTTTATCTTTCCTGCTTGGCATAAAGGTTGTACAACTGAAATCTAAATCACCGTTTCCAAATTCAGCACCTTTAAAGCTTACACTCTGACCCCCAAAACTAGCTCTATTAAAACTTATATTTCCTGTTTTAAATTTAACATTATTAAAATAGGAAGACCCTCTAAAATCTGCAAATTTGAAACTCACATCTCCATTACTAAAATGTGCCTCTCTGAAATCAATACATTTATTATAAAACTTCACATTTTCAAAATTAATATTTCCAGTACCAAAATTAGTGTTCCTAAAGTCTACTTGTCTAGCTATAAACTCCGAGTCTTTAAAACTAATATTCCCATCTCCAAACTTACAGTTTCTAAAATCTATTGTCCTATTTTTAAAAATGGCATTGTCAAAAGCTATACGCTTGTTTTCTTTTAAATTAAAGAATGCAGAAAATGCAGTAAATCCGATTATAGGGATTTTTCTATCTTTTGAATTGCATATTTTATTAATGTCTATCTCACCTAATGAAAAGTCTTCTATGTAACAGTAATCTAAATTTACAGTTTTACCCTCATAAATAGACCTATAAATATCTTCTTTCCTAACAATATCCAATTCTAAGATTTCATCATTTCCATCTTCATATACAAACTGAAAAACAGCAGTCCCTTGACTTGGCAATCTATTATGTGCACTATTTCTCTTAATTCTCGTTATATCTAAGCTACTTCTTTTAGTCTTTATAAGCTTATACATCATTACCAATCACTCCATTTTCATGATATCTGATAGCATTCCAAGTCAAAGATTCCTTAAATGCAACATTCCTTAAATATTATACCATATATCCCATATTTTACATATTGCTGGAATGGTTGAGCTTAGTTTTGTAAGTCTAAATTCCATTGCTATTTAAAATGATCACCTTTTAATTATGTCATTAATTGTACTTATCAAAAAAGTTAAAAGACTAGGGTTCCCCCTAGCCAATAAACTACCAAGTTGTATATATAGCCTATTTAATGTATCTAAATAATTTTTAAGAAATTTCACTTTTTCTTTCTATTTGACCTTCAATTCTACCTGTTAACCAACCTCTCAGCCAGAATACTGTTCCTATAAATAGTACCCCGCCTCCAACTAATGGTAGTAGATATGCCTCTATATGTTCAAGTAATAATCCTGATAAGATCAATGCCATGGGAGCAATAATTTTAGCTCCACCCATACCTATACTTAGGACCCGCCCTCTAAGATTACTTGGTATCTTTATCTGCATAAAGTATATAATAGGAATATCTATAAAAGAAACAATTAATCCAAATAACAGATTACAAATTGCATAATATATAAGATAAATATATTCAACAAAGATGCCTGATTGTATTATTAAGGGTATACCAATCATAAGAATAATCGTAGCTAATCCCAAGGTCATTATCTTCAATAATCTATCGTAGTCCATCTTTTTCATAATATATTTTATAATTGTAGCTCCTAATATCATTCCTATGGGAAAAAAGCTTTTAACAATTCCATAAGTGCTTGAACTCAATTTTAATACTTGATTTATGATATAGGGTAAAGGTACAGTTATACAAAGGCTTATAAAAAAGTTTATTGCTATCAACAAACTAACTATTGCTATCACATCTTTTCGACTTAAGATATAATTAATTCCCACTTTAAAATCTCGAAAGAAGCCAAGATTTTCTTCTTCTCCATCTATTCCTGTTTTATTAAGGTTAAAATCAATCATGCTTTCAAAAATAACAGATATTAGAAAGGAAACTCCATTAAACAGAATAAATAGATCAATACTTATAAAAGCAAAAACCATCCCCCCTATAGCTGGACCTGCTATAGAAGCTAAAGATTCAATTATTGTTGTAACTGAATTTATTTTTAATAGTTTGCTATCAGTTACAATGTTAGGCTTTGCAGTGTTAAATGTAATACCAAATATGGTCGTTAATCCTGAAGTTAAAAATGTACTTATATAAATGGTTGCAAATGTTAAACTATTATATTTGCTAACTATAAATAGAATAATAAACATTAATCCATTTAATAAATCCATAATTATAACAATTCTTTTTTTGTTAAATCTGTCTGATAC
The DNA here is from genome assembly GCF_016765695.1 of Sporosalibacterium faouarense. Taxonomy (GTDB): domain Bacteria; phylum Bacillota; class Clostridia; order Tissierellales; family VENL01; genus Sporosalibacterium; species Sporosalibacterium faouarense. The sequence goes on from NZ_JAETGO010000037.1 coordinate 110,757, forward strand.
TACACCTGCAATTGGATTGAAAATAATAACTGCAATAACATTTAACATAAGTGTTGTTGCAAAGCTCATACCTGATTCTGTTATTTTTAAAACATAGAGTCCTATAACAAAAGTATAAATAGCAGACCCTAATATTGATATTAGCATTCCAATCGAAAAAAAAGATAGATTCAAATTTTCTCTCTTAGAAATCAACATAAGTATCACCCCTATCTAATACTTATGTTAACCTATAGACTTAACCCAATGTCAACAACATAAAGTGATCAATTTCTTAACCTTATTTAATAAAAGGTTGGGTTAACCCAACCTTTTACCATGATATTGATAAGTATAAACAACCTCACCATCAACAAAATAATTTTCAAACAGACCACCTTTTTCTATATAGTCTGAAATATTTTCTTGTAAGCACTTATATCCCAGTCCACTTAGTTTATTTTTCACATTATTCAAGAGAAAATTTTTTCTATGCGAATCCTCTATTAAGCTATTTGATGCAAAGTTCTTAAAAAGTATGTAACTTCCAATTAAATCAGCTTGGTCTTTTACATATTTGTTTATATCTTCTAATAAAAATTCAGTATGAGCAAAGGAATAATTACTTGTTCCTGAATAATCAATGAGTAAATCTATAGTTTTTTCTTGAATGGGTATTTCTTTAAAATCTGAGCATATAAAGAGTATATTCTTCTTGTTATCTGATCTTTCAAGAATGTTTTTTAAAAGTCTATGTTTATTGATATCATGATCTATTGCTATGTATAAACAATCATCAGGTAGTAAATGGTATATATTCCTAAGTAAAAAGCCTACCCCAGACCCTAACTCTAGGACAGTTTTGTTATCTAATTCTTGAAAAGCAGTACTTCTTTTTAGCCAATCAATCCCTTTATAAATATTTTCAAGATAATTACCATCTGTTGAACTAATATATTTTGTAATAAAATTATGGTTGTAATGACTCTTATCTTCAATTTTATCTTTTGATATCATCACTATCCCATCTTGAATTAAATACTCTTCACCACATTTACAAGAAAGTAGACCATTCAGAATTTGGTTATCTATTATATCACCTTTTTTTATTATTAAGGAAGATTTACAATTCAAACATTTTAATTTAGACAATGTATCTAAGGAAACACCTATGGTAAACTTTTTCTTATTATTACATTCATCAAGCTCTTTGAGTTTACTTTTTATTTTTACTTTTGTTAATTCAAGTTTTTTTATTTCCTCAACTACACACTGATACTTGTTTTCAAAAAGCATCTTATAATATTCATCTTTTTGATAAATAGTCATGTTCCCTAGAGAATTAAACATAAAGATTGTCTTAATTTCACTTAGTTTAAATCCCATCTCTTTTAATAAAAACACTTCATTAATACTTTCTTGACACTGAATATCAAAAGAATACTGACCATTTACCTTATCTGGAAGTAACAAATCTAAATCCATATAATGTCTTATAGTATCTATACTCACCTGATTTTTTTTAGCAAACTCTCCAATTCTCATAATTCCTCCTAATGTATATATATCGTGAAGTGACCATTTTCTTCAAAAGGTTATTCTTGAATATAATGCTAGTAAACCTAAGTCTGTCGTTCCTTATTGGGTATAAATTCCTCTACGCTAATCCCTCGAATATCCTATCATCTTTCTTTTCATTAACTAGTCATATAATAATGAAAAAAAATAAATTATTGCTGGGGAAATAGTCAGATTTCAACTCCTTGTAACAAATAATTACATAAATTAATGTCAAAAGAAATACTTACTTAGTGAAAAATTGACTTTATAATTTATACTTAATATAGCTTATTACTCTTATAACCATTATAGGCATTATATAATCCAAATATTAATATTATATACGACACTAATCCTAACAAAATTGTCGGTATGCTAATAAATTGTAGAACATAACCAAGTTTAAGTGCATAAGCTGTATTCCTCATAATATAGGGTATAAAAAAGTAGTTCTTAATAAAATCTAATACTACTATAATAATTCTTAGACTAAAAAACCATATCCCATACTTATAAATATTTCCTTCCTTAATTTTTAAAGCACAGATTACTAATCCAATCATAAATACAAAAACTGAAAAAGTAATATGTATTATATTAATTAAATTCATTTGAAATGATTCTCCTTTCCCTAATCCAAACTCATTTTTATACCTCTGATAATTTAAGATTACCTAATAAAATTCAACATTTGAAGAAATAGCATATTTACAAATTCAATATATTTTTATAATTTAATAAGGTAATTATATACAAACTCACAATTCTCAATATCTTTCTTCAATAGTAATTCGTCTGGTGCTGCTTCTTCAAATGTCCAACAAATACTTAAAGCATATAATACAAATAAGGCAATGGTAATAGTTTTCTTAGTCTCATTAAATTTCGTACTAAAAATATTTATCATATCATCTAGGATTTCTTTTTTATTTTCTTCTTCTGAAATATCTAAATGATTGGTCATAAATCTAGCAGATTCAAAATATGGTGGTCCTAAAACTCCATGGGGGTCTATTGCCTTCCAATTACCATTTTCATCTTGTAGTATATTCCAGTGATGTAAGTCACCGTGTAATAAAGCTACTTGACTATCATTAGATTCAACCTCTTTAAAAAACTTTTCTGCTTCATCAATAAAATGTATCATCTTACTACCAACTTTGTTCTCTGTTCTGGCCTTTTTAAATGCCCTATTGATCCATTGACTATATGTCGGAAATCCATCCTTAGCATCAGTAAATAAAGGTACCTTAGCAATCAATTCAGCTGCAATAGTGATTTGTTCTCTATGATTTTTTAAAGATGTTAAACATTTACCGGGTACTATCCGTTCTAAAAGTAAAGCCCCAATATCCATATCCAAAGCATAGCATTTACATACACACTCTTCATTAAATAGAGATAGAGCTTTCATTTCTGTATATTTTTCAGGATGTGGTCCTTCTAATTTAAGCACCACATCTCCATATTTCTTCGATTTAGCAAAATATATAAGATTTATAGATAAGTCTTCAACTATTTTAAAGTCGTATAATTGCCACTTTCCCTTACATATATCAATAATTTTAGGTAATTGCAAAATCCATTCTTCCCCATTTTCATCAAAACGCCTTATAGATTTAGTCTTAAATTCCTCAGTTATCAGCATATTAAAATCTCACCTTTCTTAAGAAGTCATCATAAGTTTTAAGTAAGTCTCTCTAGAATTAATAACATAATTACTATTGTTATTGATTTGATCTATTAACTTTCTAGCTTCTTTATATGCTAAATTATATTCACCATCGGTTATTTCTCCATTCTCAAGAGCTTCCTCCAATTCATCCTCATCCAGTAAAAAAACTTCTCCATTTGCCAGTACAACAACATCTAAGAATAAGTCGTCGAAATATAATTTGCCATCTTCATTAACACCATGTTCTTTGATTATATCAAAATACCATTGAATTAAATTATACTCATGATCATACATTGCGATAACTGCATAATTATAATCAACTGGTAAATACTTAACCCAAATATAACCATCATTAGCCAATTGTAAAGTACTACCTTCAAATTTTACGATTAGTGGCTCCTCTATTTTATCTATATATAATATGGAAACATAGCCCTTGAATTCATTATTTTCTATATATTTTTGTTTATATCTTCTTTTAATTAGACGTTCCCAGTCAGAGCTATCGACTAACTTCCTCTTCATACTTATCACTTCTTTCTTTTTTTACTCTTCATAATCCAAATATCCTAATTCCCTTTCTGACTCTCTCATTAGTAGTAGCATCAATATATACATTACAAAAGAATATATAATTATAACAATAAATAGAATTGCTACCAATCCAGGTACAACAAATCCTAATAAAATTATCAAGTTATTAATTAGATATAACATCCATCTTGTCATAGCCTTTTTTGAAAGTTCTATCTTTTCTTGTTGTTGGGCTAATTCAGAAATACCATTACATATTTTGTAAACCATTATTAAGTTAATTACAGTGACTGCTATACCTATTACTAACATTAATGGTGGGCCATAGGTTATATTGACACCGCCTGCATTATTCTGAGGTTGAAATATATCAAGAATTGACAGAAATATAAGAGGTAATGCTAAGTTCTTTGCTGTGCTAAAATTTTGATTCTTATTCATAAGTGTCTTAAGACCTATAAATATAAATATATATCCTACAAAATCTGGTAATATATCGAATCCGTTGAATCTAAAATCAAACATAAAGAGAAATCCCCAAAATAATTTATTAAATCCCATAATACTACCTCCTAAAACATTTAAATTATACTTACTTAAGCACTAATCTATTTTAGTTCCTCCCCACTCTATCACGGTAAATCCAGAGCGTTCAAAGGGCTTTAACTCCTGAGTCTTGATTTCTGTATACTTGTCTAGTGGCTTAAAAACCATAAAAACTCTCTGTATACTATCTGGTTTTGGTTTAATAGTAAGATTAGCTAAATCAGCGTATTCATTTCCTGCAAAATGAATTAAATTATAGTTATTACCTTTCATCAATGGCAACCAATATACGATAAATTCATTGTATTCCTTTGGACTTAATCCCAAATAAGCTAACTTTTCCTGTAGAAACTCAGCTGTGTTTTCACCTTTAACTACAAACCCTTCATTTATATCCCAATTGTTCTCATACTCTCCTTCCCAGAATAAATAGCTATATTCTTTTCCATCTTGTAGATTAGTAAGAGAACCATCTGGATTTGCTAATACATTCCATTCATCATTATATGTTGGATATGTCACAAGCAAATCACCATCGAATTCTAATTTAACCTGGACCTCTGTCTTTTCCTCAGGATATAAATAAATTACAGGCTTACTTCCTAAACAGGGTACTCCCCCTTCACATTTTCCAATCCCTATTACTATAACAACTAAAATCAACACTATAACAATTAACTTTGATTTCTTCAATTTACCTTCCCCCCAATTTTATATGCAATTATCTCAATTATATATCGGTTCTAAAAATGATACCCTTCTCTTACCAATCGTGAAATGCTTTATTCTATTATAACCTTTATGCTTTATGATTTCTTTTTTATCAGTGATTATGGTCATAATAGAATCAGGTTTTAGATTTAAAAGCATACTATTGAGAAATTGTTCTAGACTATTCCCTTCATCCCCTGACCACTCTACTAGATTCCCATAAGGAATATCAGTCATAATTAGATCTACAGAATTAGATATGCCTTTATTATTTAGTGCATCTTTTTTAAAGCATTCGACAGTTGTACTTTTATCTAAGCCTCCTAACATTTCTTTTAGCCTTATTCCACTATTCAACGCTTTTTTATGGGAACTCTTTCCAAATTCCTCTATGTATCCTTTAATTTCTTCAATACGATTTTCCATACCTTCTTCTGTTAAAAGTGATAAGTTGCGAGCCGCTAAACTAATCATTTCCTCATTAATATCAGATGCCATTATCTTTGAAAAACTTTTCCCGTAAAGAAATCCTAATGTTGTTAGTAAGTAAGCTCCACCACAGCAAGGATCATATATAGTAATCTTTCCATTATTCCCTTTTTCTTCTAAATGATTTTTGCTCCTTAAAAATATTTCACTTGCCAATCTAACAGGAAAAGAAGTTGCTCCTTTTCGGTTATACAGCACATGTCCACTAGCAAAGTCTTCATAGTTCTTACGTTCTTTCTCAAAAATGTATTTCATAAAATCATCCTCTGTAATTATATTTATAGTAATCCTTTAATGGCTTCAAAGATATATTGAATTAAGAAAAACTCCAAGACTGTAATCACTATGCATAGAAATATAAATCCTCCAGCTTTCATTTCCGACATTCTATCCTGCCAATATTTACCCCTAAATAAAGAGAATAAATCTGGCGTGAAGATATATCCTAATGATTCCTTAAAGTCTTCAATATCATAGAAAAAACCTTTAAATATAAATTTGTATATTGGTATATTAATTATTAATAGTATTCCTATTATAGCAACATTCACGTCTACTCTCCCTCCTTTTCAATTAAAAACAAAGAATACTTCTATCTAAATTTTATTATGATAATCTTCTCTTAATAAACCATATTCTACTCTATCTTTATATTCTCCATCATGCCATACGTGTTTCCCATATTCTGCTTCTTTTACCATATTACACTTTTTCATAATTTTTTCTGAATTACAGTTTTCTTTTATACACCCAGTAACTATTTTATGTACATTACATTCTCTAAAGGCGTAATCAATAACTTTTATTGCAGCTTCAGTAACGAAACCCTTTCCCCAATGCTCCTTAAGGATAAAATAACCTAAATTGACCACTTTGCCCAAAGGACTATCCTCAATTACGGTAAAGCCAATTTCACCAACATATTCTTGACTATCCCTCAATATAATTCCGAAGAAATATTTTTCTCTATTAGCTATTTTGGATTCTAATATTGCTGTTTCTAGGTTTTGCTTTGAATCTTCAAAGCTATTAGACTTTATATCTTGTAGATAATACATTATAGTGCTATCAGATAGCAACTTATGTAAGCCTTCTATATCTGTGGGAATATGATCCCTTATTAATAATCGCTCACTTTCTATCTTTATCATATATGTCCTCCTAATTACTATGTAGAATAGAATTTTAAATCCTTTCTGTACTTTTTATAGAATTCAATTCTATCTTTCCTTGATTTTGTATGTAGTTCAAATAAATGTCCATCTAAATCCCTAAAATATATTGATTTTCCTTCTTCTATATGCCTTTGTCTACCTTCAACTATGTCCACATTGAAAGACTTTAGTTTAGTGAGAATGTGGTCATACTCTTTATTGTCTATGGAAAAACTAATGTGAGTATATGAGTCATAAATTTCATTCCTACTTACATTTTTTTCTACGTTTAATGCAATCCATAGTCCATTAATATCAAAATATGCAAGTTTGTTACCTTTAACTAGTATTTTAGCTTCAAAAACGTCTTGATAAAACTTTATTGATTTTTCAAGATTAGATACTGAAAAAGTTATATGATTAATACCATTTAATTTCACTTAAAACCCTCCAAAGTTTATAAAAAAGTACTGACCCTAATTAGGTAAATAAATTATATACTTATAAATTAAATAAGATATAGCCTGATATAAAATCCCTATGCTCAATTTTCTAAAATAATAAATTTTCTTATCTACATGCATAGATAATCCTAAAAAAATTTTCAAAAATTAAGACTAAACAATAAATTTGAAAAAAATATATATCCAAAAGGCAATCAATAATAAATACACAAATCTATATTCTTTCTCCTTTACTTCTTCGACTTTATACAAATACGACTTTTTCAAAGTTAAAAAGTATCTAAAGTAAAAGCCATACTTACCCATAAAGCCATTTATAATAAGAGCTCCTAGCATATGTACCCAATATATTATTAATGCTACTTCTATATAATTAGGATACTTCAGATCAATAAAAAACAGTCCAATAACTATTGGAAGCCCCAGAGAAAGATATATAATTTCAAATATACCTATTGCTATTTCTTTTTTTATATCTTTAAATATATCCTCTTGTAATCGTTTAAGTATCTGCATAACTCCCCCCTAGTTATATAACAGTCTTAGTCACCATATTAATTTGGCCCCTTTCATCCTTACATTGGAATCCAAACTTCTCATATAATTTGATTGCATTATGGTTTTCTGCATCACAAGCTAGAAAACTTCTTTTTGCCCCGTTCTTCTTTCCAAATTTCATCGCATAATTAATCAGTTTATATCCAATTCCCTGGGATTGATGTTTAGGATGTACAGCCAATTCTCTTATCCATAAAACTGTACCTTTTTCACTATCAAAACCATATAGCCTAATACAGCAAACCCCTACAATCTCTCCAGAAATTTCTCCAACAAAAATCCATGAATTTTCTGATTCATTCCAATCCTTTATCCACTGATTACTTTCTCCACAAAAGCCTCTAGAGTATCCTTCACATGCTCTAGTTATTTCCCCAGAAATATTATATTCTTCTTTTTCTATCTTTCTTATTGATAGGGATTTATCATCCCTTGTAGTGAGATTTATTAAATCATTATTCCAAAAATCTATGTACTCACTTTCAATTTCAAATCCAAGTTTTTCAAGATCAATAACAAAATTCTCAGGTACAAACTCTGTATAAATCTTTTTATCTGACTTTTCTTTTAAAACTCCAATCACTTGCTGTAATCCACTTAAAAAGTCTGCTTTTGACTCAGCTGCCCAGTCTAAATGAATCTTTTCATCACTATATCTGGCAATAAATAAATCATCTTCATTATTTAAAATCACTTCAGCATCGGACATATCTTCAATATCTACATATGCTAGAGTATTAAATTTGTAGTTTCTTGCTTTATTAATGATATTTTTCATCCTATATCCCCCATTTTTAACATTCATTAATTCATATCATATAAAATTATATTATCAGATAAACCCGTATAAATTTTAAAAATTCAATTTCCCCTCTTTAGTCTTCATATTAGTTTTAAAGTTCTTCTCAAAGAATTTTTCTCAAATCATTTATCATTTCCAAACAGAAATAAGCAATAAATGTCACACTCTTCAACTTACACTATTAATCTTAATATTGATTCATTATAGATGATACAACAATTTCTTCTGACATCACTTTAAAGCCTATTCCCTTAGCTAAATTTATTGAAGCTACATTAGTAGAATCAACCCAGTAAATAGGAATTACATTATTTCTAAAGCACCATTTAACTGCATCTAGAGTTACCTGTTTGCCATATCCTCTTCTTCTATACTTAGGAGAAGTCCACACTGCTAAGTTTCCACCATCAAAATCTATATCAGAAACTTTACACCAGCAAGTTATTTTTCCATCATCTAGAATAGTATATTGCCTTCCGTCTTCTACCTCTGTCTTTTTTCTTCTCCATATTCTATCCTTTTCTATTCTATCTTTATCTTTAATATTATCCATTAATATTTCCTTAGTAAGCTGAATAGCTAAAGAACTGGGTATATCAATCATTTCATCTTTATTTACAGTGAGCCTATACATTTTTCTAATTTGATGTTTTTTTAACTTATTCTCAAAAAAACTTTGTAAAAAGGGCTTCAATTTATTAACCCCTTCTAGTTTATTCTCTTTGTATTTTAATATATGCTTTTTAAAGCCATTGTAATATTTAGGTGAGATAGAAAAAATTTGTTTGCCATCTATCTCGGTAATTATTAGATGTTGAAAATGACTACCTGAAATTGGCTCATTCCTCTGATTACAGCTAAATATAATGTTCCCTTTACTTAAATCCAGAATGTTAATTCCTAAATATTTACAATAATAATCTATATACTCTTGTCTCTCATCCAATATTTAAGCTCCTTTATACTCAATTAGTTTATTGCATTGTAAATACTCATATCCTATTGCTTTAATTACAATATCTAAAAGATTATAATTGTTTCATGGTTTCTCTATTATTCTATCTAATTTAGCAACATGGTTTTCTTAATCTATAGTGAAATTTCATCTATTATTATTTGACATATCTAGAATTTCATCTCTATTATATACTTCTGTATAGCTTGACAATTGAGAGCCATTTTGAAATTTTGTATATTCGATAGTAACTTTGTCTCCTTCAACTATAATATCACTAATTTGATCATACCCTTCAGGCTTAATTGTCAGTAAAAATTCTTCATCATTAACATTATGCAAATATAGGTCTCCACCTACAGTTCTTGTACCATAAGCATATTTGATTATAACCAAAAGATTATTATCGTCCAACCAAGCTAACTTGCTAGGAGTATATTCATGATCAAAATCAATTTCTTTCTTAATAATTACTTTATTTGTTCTTTGTATTACATCATAAAGATATACATCCCCAATTGTTTCCCATAGCACCATGTCTATATATGCTACCTTCTTCCTATATGGAGATACTGCAGGTACCGAAGGCTTTTTATCACAAATTACTGCTTCTCCTTCAGATAACTGTACTGATATTTCACTTTTCCCACCCAACTCATCACTTTTATATAAGAGTGTACTTCCATCTGCAAGTTCATATTTGTTTTTTATCTTAAGTGGATATTCATCATCATTCTTAGACTCATCTTCTTTCTTTTTCGGTTTTACTGTCTCTTTTTCTTCAACTGTAGTTTGTTTAACATTTGTACTAACTGTAACTCTTGTGCATCCAGTAATTATTGTCATTATGATTATCAATACCATGACCTTAGCAAAATTCTTACTCATATAATCACTTCCCCCAGTTTTTTATTAGAATAGTCCATTTACTGTATAAAGAAAATCATATATTTGATCTTGAGGAAATTGCATATTTACAAATTCAATATAGTTTTGCACGATTTCATCCCAGTTGCGACTTATTTAGTTACTTTTTTCTTAAATTAAAAAGAAAAGCGGTTGAATATTGGAGTCACAAGGATATAATTTTACATAAAATTTTAATATGCAATTTGCTTATCTTAAATATATTCTCACAAACCTTATTATTAATTTAAATCCATGCTTAATCTAATCATATCAACACATTTAATACCATTTTCTATAATTTCTTCATCATAATGTCTTATGAAAAAATCTTTATCTACTCCCACTATACGAAATCCACATTTTTGATATAATGCCAATTGTCCTAAGCTAGAATTACCCGTTCCTATTTCTAATGTTTCCATATTTGACTCTTTTGCTTTTCTAATTGCATCTTGAACAAGGATTCTTCCTATACCTTTTCTTTGCATATCTTCTCTAACCCCCACATTCACCAATTCCATAGTTTTCGGGCGAGTATTCAATAAAACATAAACCCCCACTATTTCATTAGTCTTGCATACATAGCATATTCCTCTCTTTAAATATTCATCTATAATATCTTTTGAAGGGTCAGCTAGAAGCAATAAATCATATGGTGGAGTATCATAGGATTCTAGTTTAGTAATTCTATAATTACATTCCTGTATTTTCACTTGTTGTTCCTCCAATTTCTAATTGATGATTTTATTATCATCTATAGCTTCATTCTATTGACTAAAATTCTTTAATCCAATATTTACATACTCCTTCATTAACCTCTTCTAAAATTCCTTTACTATACTCTATTACTTTTCTTGAAGGTACATTATCTTCATTACATGTTAGAAGTACTTCTGTTATCCCCTTTTTCTTAGATTCCTTTAATAACTCTTTTAAAATAATATTTCCATAACCTTTACCACGTTCTGAAGGTCTAATGCAATATCCAATATGCCCACCATGCTCTCTTAAATGCTCGTTTAAATAATGTCTTAGCTTCCCTATACCCACAGGCTTATTATTTACCATTAACCAAAACATTGTTTGTGACACATATTCTGACTTTAATCCTATCCCCTTTGACATTTCTATATTATCCTGTAGAAAATTTGAAAAGTCCTTAAATTCAATATCATACCCTCTGTTTCCAAATCCATTTTCACCAGGTCCTATCTCTACAATCATTTTATAAATTTCTTGTCCATCAGATAAAGATAACTCCTTTAACTCCATATTCATTATAAAATCCTCCTAATTCCTATTTAATCATGTACATATCATTTAGACTTCCATTATTGATAAACCCTAAATGGTCATAAAGCTTTTTTGCAGGATTATTATCAAAAACATATAGTCTAATAGCTGAGTATTTTTTACTAGTACAATTAATGCCGTATTTAACTAGATACCTCCCTATTCCCTTACCTTGATGTTCTGGACATACAGCTAGTTGAGTAAGTAATGGCATGTTTTCAAATTCCATATATAAGGATACTCCTACTATTTTCCCTGTATTCATACATACTACAACTCTTGAACTATCATAAATTGCGCCATTTTTACCTTTATTCTTTAAGTGACTATTTACGCTAATAAGGTATGTTTCTTTGTCATAAACAATCTTAATAGACGGATTCTCAGTGTATGCTGTTAAAATCAAACTTGCTACTTCATTTTTATCTTCTTCATGTAGAGGTCTAGATACATAACCTTCTGGAACAGAAGCTTTAATTTCTTCTGTTGGTCTAATCATCCAAAATCCTTTCTCTTGGATTTTAAACCCATTTTTTTCATAAATGGGTACGAATTCTTCTATTATTTCTTGCAGTAATATTTTCTCATTCGTATCCGAAATTTCAATTAAATATTCTGTTATCTTTTCTGCTATGTAATTATAATCATCAAATGGTGGAATTATGAATAAATCACTCATGAAATTAGGCTTTAGAATAACACCACCTATGACTTTATCTCCTTTGAAAATGAGATAGCATGAATCTATAAACTTAGCCCTTTCCTTTAGAGAATCTACAGTATCCCTAAAGTAATATTGCGAAAACTTATGTCCATAATATACAGAGTAATAATTGGCAAAAATCTCGTGCTGTTGATAAGCTATCCTAATATTTTCACCTAAATCAATATCTTTCCCTAGTTCCTTTCTTACTACATCCATACTAATTCCCCCAATTTCATAATATAATAAAATATATTATAATACTGTATTACATTTTCTGATCTATTTTCTCTACTACCTAACTGATTGCCCTTTAGGGTAGTACAACATCAATTCCTAAAACTCCTATAAATTCATCATCTTTATATACAGCTTTTGATAATGAAAAAACATTGGCATCGGTTGAAATATCTTTAAATATACCAGAAACATAATATTCTTTATCTAATGCATTCTTATACCATGCTCTTTCAGCTACATCATAATCTTCTGGTAATTCTACATATGGAGAAATAATAAATTCACCTGTCTTCAAGGCGAAATATACATTTGTAATTTTAAGCTCGCTATTTTCTCTAAAATCATTTAATTGCTGAGTAATATCATCACTATTATCAAGTTTAGACATACTTTGGCTAAGAGAGCTAAGATCATCAACTAATGCATCCATATCTATTTCAGATAAATCTGGTGTCTTTTCCTTTGATGTATTATTTGAAGTTTGTTTGGTTGTCTTCTCATTTGATTTATCAGTAATATAATCTATTCCAATTACTCCTTTTATTTCATTGTCTATAACAATAGATTTAGAAACTGTAATAATGTTTTTCCCTGTAGAAAAGTCCATATATGGTTCAGATACAAAGTAATCTAGTCCCTTTGCCTTTTTATACCATTCACCTTCAACTGCGTTAAAATTCTCAGGCAATTCAACTTGTGGCGAAATAATAATACCACCTGTTTCAAATCCCATATAAGCATTTAATATGTTTTCGTTGTTCTCTTGAACAAATTTATCTAAATACTTTTGAATTTCATTTTGATCTGTGCTGTAGCCCATCTCTTTATCGAATAAATTCAATTTTTCTTTAACCAAATCCAGTTTAGAGCTGATTTCTTCTTTACCCTTAACTGAATTAGCATTAATTGAATTATTATTTGTTGTTAATTTAAGAGATGCACCACAAGCTGATAATAATAAAACTATTAAAATTAGTATTAGTCCTGTAGTTAATTTTTGTTTTGTTTTTATCATCTTCTTCCTCCTAAGTTTTTCTTTTGATGTAAAGCTTGTCCAATCTACATATCTGCGAAAATTTTGTATTTACAAATTAAGTACAGTTTTATAAAACTTTACAGGAGTTTGGGCTTATTCAGATTCTTTATATTCCTTAATCATTTCCATGATATCTTTATTAAATCTACTTTTGTATATTTTGTCATTCATCATTAATTTACCATCTTCATAATTTAGTTTTGTATTTATAATTTCATATGTATCCTGCTTTTCATTAAATATTGGCATCTCAATATTAATTTCATTATCAATTATTTCCACAACTGACTCATGTAGAAAAGCAATAGGCACCCCACTGCCATATATCATATATACACCCATGGGTTTATTATCATTTTCATAAAAATATATTCCCTTTCCAGCCCATGTATCAAAATTACTCCATTCCTTGTTTTCAATATCCATCCACACATTAGAATTTAATACTTCTTTACTAGTAGATTTTGTGCAGCTAGTTAAGAAAATCAATAAAAAAATAATAAAAAAGCTAACTTTTTTATATCCCATATTTTTTACTCCTTCATTTTTATTAATCTATATTACTATCTTAATTTTAATTACATGTACTAATTAATTTGCTTTATTATATCAAAATTTTAGTATAAATAGTACTTTTGTAAACCTACACCATTTATAGGAGTGGTGACACCTTAGGTCCATCCCAAGAATTAAAGTTTGCCCTGTTTAATATTTCCCATATAATCTAATTAGAACTGTCTTAAGATACAATTATGATATAGACAGACTTATTATATTTAGATGCCAATTAATGTAAATTTGTTCCATATTTGCATAATTGTATTTATATGTGTAATCTAATTACAACTTATAGAGATTATGCTTTACGAACTATAACAATTTATTTAAATCCTTTATCTGACATATCTCCATATCAGGTTTAATATCTGTATTATTAATAACCTTGTTTTTATTGTACCAAATACTCTTAAGTCCAAGCTCTTTTGCAGGGGCAATATCACTTGAAAGATTATCTCCTATCATAACTGACTCATTAGGTTTAACTTGAAATTCATTTAATGCGTGTTGAAAAATTTGTTTATTAGGCTTTCCTATCTTAAGATAATAACTAAAGGTAAATGAATCAATATACTTAGCTATTCCAGCTTCTTTAAAACAATTTATCATCACTTCATCATAAATACTTGCATTGGAAATTACCCCTATCTTATATCTTTTATCAACTATACTACTTAGCGTTTGAATAAGTTCTTCCTCAATCCAAATATATTTTCGATACTCTGTATAGAAAATATCTAATGCTTTGATACACATATTTAAGCTTAGATTAACATCATAGCTTTTTAAAAAGTTATTTAAAAAGCTTTCAACAGGATACTCAATATGAGTGATTTTCCTCAATGGCATTATATTTTGCCATTTCGTAAAGAATTTTTTCTTTACATCTTCATATTTTATCCTAGAGTCATATTTTTGCAAAAAATTTGTAAGATATTCTATTCCCTTTTCATCCTTCTCTTCATCGCTTTTCCCATGATGAAAATGCAATAATGTATTTCCCATGTCGAAAAAAATTACTTTGATATTATTCTTCATTAAATCCCCCAAAATTTTATTTTAATTTATATTTTACTATCTGTTTATTAGGGCTAAACTCCAATATGCCAATACCTTCTATTGTTGCATCAATTGGTAATCCTAAGTCTTTACATGATTTTATAGCCCTATTTATATTATTGTTCTCAATTCCCATTATCAAAGTGCAATGAGGAACCCAGTTATCTGGTATATAATACTCCCAAGCAGAACCACTGTGTTTCTTAAATTTAGTGTGAAACTCAGAATGAATATTTAATAGCTCTTTTGTTACAATAGGACTGATAAATAACACAGGACTTTCTGTAACAAACATTCCTATATTTGATAGGGTTATATCAAAGGTCTTTATTTCTTGAGAATATGCTTTCAATTCTTCCTTATATTTTTCCAGGTCCAAATCTTCATAAATTGCCAAAGTTATGTGTGGCTGACCTACATTCTCAATAGAAATTCCTTGTTTATGAAACTCTCTCCTTATCTTAATAATCTTTTCCGTACTTCTCTTGTCGAAATATAACTCTATAGAATATGGCATAGCAACCTCCTATCTTTACAATCAATATAATTAATGTATTGCTATAATTTTACATCATAAACCTATTATATCAAATGTTTCATTTTAATAACACTTGGTACAATAAATTCCATAAAAAAGACTCCTATTGTTGTAACAGTTTTCTTATTTTAACTGTTTACTTCAATAGGAGTGAGTCATTCCAAAGCATTCATTCCTTGATAAACCTTTTCTATATAACTCAAGTTAACTTCATCATCCTGTATTCTATAATATTTTATGTATCTTTTATGTTTCCAAACTGTAAGATTCTTTGACTTATTCTCATCTTTTCTCATTAATTGATAAATGATTCTAATCGTCTTCTTATCATTTATCCCTATATTTAAATACTCATGGGTTTTTGTATTATGAAGTTTTATTTCATATTTGTATCCATCAATCTTTGAAATTTCATTTTCCCTAAGCTCTTCCAATTTCAAATCGTTAAAATGCTTGATTATCTTATCTATATCACTATTTTCTTCACTTTTTCTTATATCATAATTACCATTTTCTATTTCTTTATCTATCAATATCTCATTAAAATCTTTTTCTTTATATTTTTCTAATACTAATTCAGAAAAAGAAGCATTTTCAGTAAAACTAATATTTATGTATTTCACCATAAAAGCTGTAATTAATAAAATAACAACGATTAAGAACTTCCTCTTCATAGAATCTCCCTTTAAATTGGTAATTCTCTTTAAAAAATAATTATAAGCCAATAAGTGATATATGTTTCCTATTCATATACTTATTTTAACTATCAAACACCTTTTCATAAAATTTTTCTCTTCCTAGATTATCAAGAAATTCTATTTTTCTTCTCTCATAAAAGTTCTCACTACTTCCTCTTTCAAAAAACCAAATACAATCAATTAATATACTTAATTTGTATAAATCAAATAGATGTCTTTTTTCTACACCTTTTAAAGGCCTGTACTTTATATATTCAGCTATTGTTTCTTTCATCTTTTGAAAGTTAAATATGTTATCCTCTATCTTAAATTTCTTCCATGTTTCCCAATTAAATTCAGAGATGAAAGGGTCGACTAAACAGACAATATCATATAAAAGATATGTATAGTTGGCATCATCAAAATCCAATAGTGCATTGAACTTTCCATCTTTAAAAAGTATATTAGAATAATGAAAATCACAATGACAAATTCCTTTAGGCAATAATCGTGGCAACTGCAAATTGGATAGCTGTGTTTTAAACCATTTTAATTTTTCTTTAGAGTTTGCCGTGTTAATTTTTTTAGCCTCAAGGTTAGCTAGCTTTTCACAAAATTCCACACTATAATTCCATCTATGTTCTTTATATAGAGGTTTATATTTCTTTGTAATATTGTGTAATCTAGCTATATTTTTAATCAACTCTTTTTCTTGATTTGAATTTAGTTTCTCAATATGCACTCCCTCAACAAACTCAAAAACAACATAGGGTTTTCTATTATATGTCCCCATACATTCTTTAAATCTATCTTTAACTATTTCTGGGCAAGGATAATTATTATCTTTAAGAAATTTCAAAAGATGTACTTCAAATAATACTGAGTTTTTTGAACGGTTTTCATAGTATCTAATTACAAATCTTCCCTTAGTTGTTTGTACATAATAGTTTGTTTGAACAGATCCACTTTTAATTGGTTGATACTCTTTAAGTTCTCCTATATAATAACTTGAAAGAATGTTTATTATATCTTTTCTTGAAAATTCCGTTTTTATAGTCATATATTAAACCACCTTTTTAAAAATAAAACCTTATTTTTATGGTATTATTCCATCCTAGCCTGTACAAAATATCTCTTTGATTTTTTCAATAGCTAATTCTGGATTCGGAGTCTGTAGCAATATAGTTTTATCATTATAAGAAATTCTAATTACTTTATTTAACTCTTTATAAAATAAATTATTAAATATGTTTTTAGTTTTAGCAACTGAAATATGAACCTCTTTTATTTCCTCTTCTCCAAAAGTAAATCCTTCATTCTGAAGATTTTCTCTAAAGGGCTCGAATATAATTTTGTTATTAGTAATATGTAATGCCCCAAAAGTTGGACCGTCTATCTTCTTAAGATTACAAATTAAAACTAACCCATTGGAATTACTTAAGTCTGAATTAAAAAAATTATTAATCGCCTCTTTTGTTTCCTTATACAAAAGATTTGGTGTAAGTAAAAAGACAATAGGTGTTATAATTAATACAACAGTGAGCATAATTAAAACTTTTTCTTTGTCTATAAAACATTCAAATGCTATCCATAGTAAACCAAATAAAAGAAATCTTTTAATTCGTGAGCTCATAAAAAATCTTTTTATAAAAATATTAATACTTTCTTTATATTCACTATTCATAATTTATCGCCTCCATGTCTTTAGACTCAATGACTATAATTTCTAATCATATTTTCAAACATAAGTTTACACTTCATTAACTGTCTATTAATAAGTTTAATAGTTTGAAATTATTCAAGGTCATTAATCCCATAATCAGATAGAAATTTTTCCATTACTTCATGGGTTTCTGTTAAAGCATCTTTTCTAGCATTAGCTGGCCCAGATATTATAATGCCATCTTTGCTACTCCAATTTCCGACTAAAATAACAATGGGATTTAAATTAGTATTAGAATAAATGGTGCCATATGTTCTTGTATAGCCCTCATCAGTATATGTCAATGGTGAAGAGTTCGAATTATTAATTATACAGCTAAACTCTTTATTGTTTAAATATATCTGACCTTCAAATTTGAATCTTCTAAACAATTTTCTCGAATATCGTCCTTCAACTCTTATTTCAACATTTTCTTGATATGATTTATTGTTAGTTTGATATTTTATTCCAGATATATTTCTCTTAAAATTTTGTGGTCTAGTGTAATATTTATATCCAACCATAAAAATTAAAATAAAGAATATGCTGATTAGTATTATCTTTTTCTTATTAGTCATAGTTTCCCCCTATTTAAATACAGCATCTCAGATAATTCTATTAATAACGGCTTTTATTCAATACGCTTTAATAATTTTATTTGTTCACGAACCTATCTAAAAAATCCTAATTTGCCATTAATATTTATGACCACAATCAGGACATTTAGAATAATCAAAATCATGTACTACTCCACAGTCTGGGCAAGTTATTTGCGGCAAATTTTCATCATGCTCTATCCCTAATTTCTACTCTATATAGTCTACCCTATCTAGCAACTCAGATATTATAATGAAAGATAGACCAAGTAAAATCAAAATAGTTATATAAATTAATGAAAATATTATGTTATCTCTAATAAAAAGTAAAATATACATATGAATTTGTATTTCAATATTCATAAAATCCAAATAATAATTATAGTACTATACTAGGTTTGTTTAAAATCTCCTGTATCTTTATAAAATATTTACCTACATGAACTCCGTCCATTAAGGCATGATTTACTTGAACTGAAAAAGGAAGCTTTAACACTTCATTTTCTTTGAAGAATTTTCCCCATGCAATTCTTGGTATCGAATCAGATGAGGATATATCTATTGGATGGGTTACACTAGTAAAAGAAACCCAAGGCATAGTAGTTATATATATTAAATCATCACGATTTGGCTCATCTTCCAGGTCAATTTTACCCTTCAATAGTTTAGCCTTTTCTTCTGCTTTTTTATTAAATTGTTGAAAATTTTCCATATAGTCTACAGTACAAAAACTAAAAACTTCTGGTTGCGTCATAATTGTGAAAGATGGATGAGTTAGGTCATACTCAATAATCTTATCATCTTTCATTCTATATCTAAATTCTGTTATGCTATTCGCTGTATTTGTTGCAATAAATATCATAGCTTTATAGAAAGATATATTGTTCTCTTTTATATAGGAATAAAACTTAGTGATATCAAGATTAGCACATACATTAAAATGTGGATAATCCATCTCCTTAAAAAGCTTATATTGTTGTTTTCTTGGCCAAGATTCCATATCTAAATATTTTTTCATTTTTACCTCCTATAATTTATCATTAGTTTTATTAATAGCTATGCATTATAATTCTAGCTATAATATTTCAATAAATTGTATTAATTACCTTACTTCATTCTATCAATTCAACTTTACTTTATTTAAAAAACATTTGAATAATCATTGAAATGGCTATAATGCAAACCATAATATTTGCTACTGTTCCACCTAATTTTGCTCCCCAATGAACTTCAAATCTCCTTCCTAAAAAGAATCCTAGAATCAACAAAATTATAGAAAAAATCCCAGTATAGTTCACGCCAAAATTTTCATTTGACCATACTTTATTGCCAATTAATCTAAAAAATTTATCACCAGTAGTAGTTCCAAATATTAGTGAAAGTAAAACTAGTGGCAAAGATAGACTTCCTATTCCAAAGTTTTTCTTTTCAACTGCCATAAATCTCACTCCTAAAAATATATTTCTTAATCTATAGATTGTCTTAACTCTAGCTCCATAACATCACTTTGAATTCTAAATCCCTTTCTTTCATAGAAGTTTATTGCTCTATCACTTGGCCATACAATTAATGTTTCCAAATCCTCTTCCTTAGCCCATTCTATTACATAACTCATAAGCTTAGACCCTATACCCTTACCCCTATAGTTCTCTTTAGTAAAAACATTAGTAAGATATCCATATTCATCGAAAAATTTATTAGGTTTAGGTATTTTCCTAATACGTCTAACTGATATATGGGAGATTATTTCACTATTATCTACTACGATCCAATGTATCCAACTTTTATCCTCAATGCCTTCTTCTAAAAAATCTACACAGGACTTAATAAAATCTGATTTATTGTTATTAGGATTTATTTCTTTTCCTTCAGTTTTAAACTCCCATCGCATATCTGCTAAGGAATATAAATCATTACTAGTGGCAATTCTATATTCCATAAGAAATCCCCTTTACTTATGTTAATTTATTAGTCACCTATCAAATACTCTTCTATAGAATTCATATCATAACTATTTTTCGAACTAGTATCTATGATTAAATAATTAGAGTCTTCTGGTTTAATTGACTTATCTACTGCTTGATTAAACCTTTCCAAAGATGTACTGTCGATTTGACTAATTAGTCTATCTCTAGAGTAAATCCTATTTTTTATAATGGAATATTCCTCTACTCTACATTCAATATATTTGTAGTTAATATTAAACTTCTTTGCGATACGAATCCCATGGTCTATAATTTCTTGATAATAGCAGGGAGTATCAATAATAACACTTATTTTATATTCACTAAAACTATTGAAATCATGAAAATCCATATTAAAACAATTACTACAGCAGCTACCCAACTTTGCTTTTTCTGAACACTATTACTTAATTCTCTGTTCAATTCACATTTAACATCATTAGGTATAGTTTTTAAAGCCAATAAAATACCAATAGGAAGTAAAATCATATCATCCAAATATCCTAATATTGGTATAAAGTCAGGTATAATATCTATAGGACTAAAAGCGTAACCTACAACAACTCCAATTAGCAACTTAGAATACCATGGAACTTTTTTACTCTTTAAAGCAAGATATAATAAATGAATATTCTTTTTTATTTCTTTAACTTTTGTTTTCCATGTTATTCTACCCACATTGTATTTTCTCCTTTTAATTCTCATTATTATGAAAATAAAAAACAACTAGATTATAACTCATATTTATCCTCACCATTTAATCCCATGGATTGCAAGGAGTAGAATTTTATCTTCTTACAAACTTACTCATGTTATGCTTTCCTTAATGGTTATACTTGTAGTAACAAATAGAAATTTTATTAAATATTTTTTCGCATCCTTATAAATTCATATTCTCCACCATTTGTTTTTTGAATGTATTTTTCTATAAATTGAAATCCTATCTTTTCATATGCCTTTATTGCCCTCTTGTTAAATGTAGCAACTGCTAGCATAATATAATTTTCTTTATATCCGAACTCATTAATTCCAAAATCTATACCTGCATTTACAAAGTCTGGTCCATACCCTTTGCCTGTGAGACCAGGCTTTAACCCAAAACCAATCCACATAATTCCATCATCAAAGTTAAATGAGTAATAACCAACTAGTTCATCATTTTCATCAAGAACAGCAAAATAACGTCCTTCCCAGCTATCTTCATCTAGAAACTCCTCTAAATCTTCTTCATCAGCCGTCATATCATAAAATGAATAGATATCATTATATTTCCAATTATAAGTGATTTCATTTGCAAATTCTTTTTTCATAGGAACAAAATTATAATTCATTGTTTATCTCCTCCTTTATCACAATATAAACGGTTTCCCATCTTGATAATCTATTAAATTCCATTTAGCCATTCTTCTATGACAGGGATCTCATTTGAATAATTTATAATACTCTGCATTGTTTCTATTACTTCATCAGTACCTAGCTTCTGTTCTTCTTCATCTGTACATTCAATCAATAATGATCTTTTCAAACTATATTCTAACCAACCTAGCTTTCCTGAAAAGCCATTTGATAAAACAACTTTCCAATCCCCATTTAATTCTCCATATATTTTTTTATACTCAGATATAAATGCTAAGAATCTTTCTTTGTCTATGTGACCACTTTCATCTTCTGACCAATAGATTGCTGTCTCTATCATCTCTTTCATTGGGTTTATATACCCTGATGCTTCCCAATCAATAATAATTGGATTGTCTTCATTCCACATTACATTCTTAGGGTCTAAATCTCTATGGCTAATAACCACATTTGATGAAAGAAAAATTTCTGATTTATTCACTCGGTCATTCAATTCATAAAGTCTATTGAGATTCTCTTGAATTAAATTGCTCCAAACAGCATTTTCTTCTTTTCCTTTTTTCATGTAGTACTTCCAGTCTATTAACTTTTCATAATCTGATTTTTCGTATATTATGTCTAAATCCGAATAATCAATCTTATGTATTTTAGCAAGAATAGTCCCTATTTTTTTGCAATTCTCAAGTGTAATATCCTTAGCCCTTATACTTCTTCCTTTAATCCAATCAAATACAAGATAAAACTGACTATCCATTTCATGTATGAAAGTACCATCAATTATTTTTGCTGGTAATGCAGGAATATGATTTGCTGCAATATCTGCAATTCTTTCTGAATTTATATAGTTTTTCATTGCTGTGGGACGAAGCATTATTTGTGGATTTAACGCTTTAATTGCATACTTACCTTTAGTTGTTTTAATACAAAACATTTTATGCAAAAGTCCCCCTGATATTTCCTTAGGAGCTTCAGTTAAAGCTCCTAATTCCAATTTATAACAAAGTTTTTTCATCTGTATATTATATTTTTCATTCCCCATTCTTATCTCCTCTTATGCGTAATATTCTCTATTTATACTCAATAACACTTTATTACTACTATTCTTCCTCCCATAAAACTCCAGCAGTTAACCTAAGTGTATCATTTAATTCCTCCCCATCAATAGTCGAAATTCCCTTCAATAGATAAACATCAAAAGATCTACCTGTTAAATCACCAACGTGGTTAGCTTCGTCTCTATGAAATCCACCCCAATCCGTCATTACCCCTAATTTATTGTCTATAAGTTGTAGTTTTAAGGTGTTATTATTTTCATCAAATACATAGCTAAATTTATCAGATACATTATCTCGGTTTAATAAAACAGGTATATAATTACTATTTATAAACTCACTTGAAATCTCCTTATTAAACTTTATAGAAATTTCATTTTCTTGATTGTAAACCACATCAACTAAATTACCATTTCTAGTATAGCCTTGTTCCATTTTGGGAGATGTGCTTTTAACCCAATCTGTATAATATCCTGAATATAAAGGCTTCCCAATTTGTTTGAATTTTGTAGCCCAACCATAATCCATAGCTTTAAAAGTTGCACTTATTCTTCTCATTTTCTGATTCCACTCTGTTTCAAATCCATAATTTTTTAGTTCTTCAACTGATATTAATGTTTTACCGTCAATATTCCAAGTTTTAGTTTCCTTACTATTAACATATGCTTTCACATCTGAATAGTCATATTGTCCAGCTACTTCTCCAATTTGTGTTTTATACTCCTCTGGGTCCCATGAAATATCTGCAGTAATTCTAAGTGGTTTAGGCATCTTTTCACCAGTGATAGTTGATATACCTTTCATTAAATAGACATTATAATACTCTGAAAGCTTATTACCACTCTTTACAAAATCATGTACAATATTATGGTCAACTAATTTTAACTTAAGAATATTATCCTCTTCATCATATTCATAACTAAATTTATTAGATACATTCTTTTCATGCAAGAAAATAGCTATATATTTGCTATTTATATAATCTAGAGATATATCTTTCAAAAACTTTATTGTAATTGTCTCATCCTCAGCATCTCCTGGAACCTCAACAGGATTCCCACGGGGAGTAACTGTAAAGGAAAGTTCTGGGCTAACTGCTTCTATCCAATCATCAAACCAGTCTTCTTGATAATTATTATAATATGGTTCTGAAGTCTGCCTTAAAAGTAAGGGCTTAGTATTTGGTTGATTATTAAAGGTTGCATGATATTCTCTTAGTTCTTGATTCCATTCAACATTAAATCCATAGTTTGAAAGATCTTCAATGGATATAAAAGTTTCTCCACCTATATTCCATGATTCAATTAACTCTCCATTAATATAAGTCTCTATATCAGTATAGTAGTATTCTCCTACCCCATCACCAACTTGAGTTGCATAGACTGTAGTTGTAAAGATAATAGTGAATATTAAGACAATCATCATTTTCTTCTTCATTATAATCCTCCCTTAATAATTTCTTCCATAATATTAATTTCATTAAAGATTTTCTTTGCCCTATTTTCTAGAAAATCCTCTTTATACTCCAATCCATATTAAAATTATACAATTATATTACTTCATTTTCTTTTAAACATTAATAAATGTACTAAGTTTATCAAAATACTCAATTAAGTTTTTATCATATTTATCAATCCCATATCCTTTATAAAAACTATTTCTATCAAGTTCATTCTTAAAATAATAATCAATTATTGCTAAATCATAATAAGGGTCTCCAATATCTACAAACCCCCAATCAATCACTACAGGGTTACTTTCTTTGTCTATTAATATGTTTTTAGTACGAAAATCTCCATGAATTAAAGAAATCTGCTTTCTATTGGGCTTATTTAGATTTAACCACTTGAGCCTTTCCTCAGGAGTTTCTTCTTGAAATTCTTCAGGATCTAATAGCCCACTTATCATGTTTATTCTTGCAATTCTAAGCTGTTCACTTAACCATTTTCCCTCTAAATTTTCTGTATGAACTGCCTTATGTACTCTTGCTAAGACCTGTCCAACTTTTTCCCATATTTCTACTCTTTCTTCAATGGAATTATTAAGGCTAAGCTTTTCTCTAACACTCTTTCCTTCAATATAATCTAATGTGAGATATGAACAATCATTTAAAATATTAAAATCATATAATCTGGGAGCAAATTGTTTGTATTCACTGTTATTTAGATATCTTAAAGCTTTTGCTTCCCTTTTTAATTCGGTCCTCCTATATATACCTCTGGAAACCTTTATGACCTTGTCTTCATTACTACAACTAAATCTATAAACACCACATATCCTTCCACCAGTCAATTTTCCTAGGTTTTCATATGACTTATTCAAACTTGCTAAGCATTGCTTTACATCTTCTAGAGATACTATTTCATCCTTACGTGACTTAATAAAACCTTCTGTCATAATTTCATATCTAGCCTTTGGTACATTCTTATTCATATTTTCCTCCAATATTAAATACCATAGGCTTCTTTTTAAAAAGAAGCCTATAATAATCTATATACTTTATATCCTATAAGCAAAATTACTTCTCTTCCTAAAAAAGATAGCTTATTTTTTATACTTTTTATCTTTGTTGTAGGAGTAGGTGATGAGTGGGCATTTAATCCATAATCTATTGCCATCAACATAGCTCTTTTCATATGTAAGGGATCACTTACAATTATGACTCTTGAAAAATCATTATTTTTTACAATTTTAGAAGCATAAAATAAATTTTCTTGAGTTATTGTAGATTTCTCTTCAATAAAAATATCTTCATTTGGTACGGATTCATCTATTGCATAGTTCTTAGCTACTTCAGCTTCGGAAAAATTCGAACCTTCACCCTTAGCCCCTGTGAAAATCAACTTATTAACATATCCATTTTCATATAACCAAATCCCATGCTTAATTCTCTCTTCAAATACTGGAGATGGTTTGGAGCCCCAAGTTGCAGCGCCCAAAACTATTGCAGCATCTGCTTTCATAGCTTCATCTATATTGCCATATTGATATATATCAAATGAAATATATGTGACATAGGATATAATAATAACCATTGCTATTATTATTAATCTCTTCTTTTGTTTTCTAAACTTAGCTTTCATGAATCCTCCTCGAAGTATTATCTTACTATTTATTGACCACTTATCTCAAAGTTGAGTAACAAAATTAATCTGCTAAAGAGTTTTGGTCATTCTTACCATTCCAGGGTTATATCCCATCTTTTGATTTAAAGAAATCATATTTTGATTATCATAGTGAACAGTTGTCTGAATTATTTTAATGCATTCCCGTTTGCACCATTCTTCTAATAATATTTTTAGTTTAGTGGCTATACCTCTTTCTCTATAATCTTCTGTTATATATAGAGATAAAATCATTACGCTGTCTTGAGGCTTTTCCTGTTTACATGCCCAAATAAATCCCTGTATTTTATTATTATCCTCAGCAATCATTATAAAAAGATCTTCTTTTTTAGTATTCTTAATTCTTTCTATAGTTTCCTCCATATCCTTAGATGTCACTCTATATTCTGGTCTCCAAAGCTTCGGCGTCATGTTATGCCATTTTGCAATTTGGGGTAATATTGACTCCAAACTCTTATCTTCACTATTAATCTCTATTTTTCTATAATTCATTATTGTAACTCCCCTCTTATTGTCAAAATAATTATAAGCCCTAGAAATTTTCTTTTCATAGGTCTTCACCTATTGCTGCATTATTTATTTTTTGTATTTCTCTAATGATATAAATATTACAACTAACCTTTTAATCTTTAATAAAATTTCTAATTACTTCTGCATATTTAGTTGTTTCTTCAATATCCGGAAAATGCGCACTTTTATCAAAAATAACGAACTTAGAATTATTAATCTTACTAGCAATATCCCGATTTAAATCAAGACCAACATTCCTATCATATATTCCTGTTATGATTAATGATGGTACGTCAATTTCTTCTAACTTGTCCATCATATAGAACTCATTTTTCTCTTTCAATAAAGCCTTCATCATTAATCCAGTATTTAATAGTTCACTTTGTTTCCAAAGATCTCTATTAATTTTAGCATACTTAGAATTATGAAAAAGAAATCTATCGACTGTCTCAGTATCTGCATTATCCCAAATTTCAGAACATTTTTCTTCAATATCAATATCAGAACTCATTATATCTACAATTCTCTTCTTAAAATCACCTTTTGCTATTTGTAAAAATCCATAGGACTGTATAAAACTAATTCTCTTATAGTCACTGAATAGTGATGGAGCTTGGGCAATTACTTTATCCACTAAATTTGGATACAAAATTGTAAATACTAGTGCCAGTTCACCACCAAAAGAAAATCCTAGTGGTATAATTTTGTTTAATCCTAATTCATTACAAAGCACTGCCAAATCAAATGCTAGTAATTTCATTGAATAGGCATCTTTATTCTTTGGAGCTCCTGAACGTCCACAACCTCTTTGTTCATAGTAAATTACAGTAGAAAACTTTTCTAAAAGGGGACCTATTGTTCTTTCAAAAACATAATTGTTTCCTCCAGGACCTCCATGAATAATTACAATTGGTATTGTTTCATTTTCAGCACCAGCTATTTTATACCAATGCTTTATTCCGTTTAAAATTATATAATTTTCTCTATTTTCTAATTTCTTTACATGAAAGGTCTTAGTCATAGAAATCATCCTTTTTGTTTCTTATTTTTATCACTTACTTTTAATAGGATTAAAATTATAATCAACAGTTACAATGTTTGAGGGCAATGACTCTAACCCTTTTTCATAGGTTGCAGTTACATAATAATTATACGTTCCTTCACTAATTGGATTTATATCAAATTCTTTTTTATCCTTTGATAAATGCATAATTAATTCTGTGCTATTATAATCTTCATCTTTATAGCAGTAGACATTGTAACCTAATAATTTGAATTTATTAATATTATTTTGTATATACTTATCTTCAGTCTCATCAAGTTTTCCTAAATAGTCCGACTTAAACTTAAATTTCAATTTATTATTTAAACGTTTATATTCAAGATTAATAATATTTCTTTCTATCTTAGATTCAATTTCTAAACTTTCAAATAAGGTCAGTGCTCTCTTACTATAGTTACCTTTAAAAATCACTTTATGTATTAAAGGGATGTCAATGTTCTGCAAAGGTCCATCTTCAACTGAAATCATTTGACTAAAATCAGAGTGAAAAAAACCAGTGTTCTCATAACCAGGTGGAGGTGATTCATTGAAGGAATACTGTAATGAATAACGAGAGTTTGGCTTCACAGGAAGAAAGTAATCTATACTATTCTTTCCTTCTGGAAATAATATTTCTCTTGAGAAGTACAGTGGAATTTCCATATCATTTGAATCTGTAGAAAAAATATCTTTTGATATTGCAGTTATTTTTATAATTCTTCCACCTCTTGTACACTTAAAGTCATTTGGAAAAGATATTTTACCATAAATAATACTGTTACACGGTTCTAACTCAAAATTAATATTATCTGCTTCATTATTTTCATTAAGTTTTCGTACTAAATCTTTATTTTCTTCTCCGTCTTCTAAAATTGGAAAAGCTTTAATATAATAACCATAATCATCATTTAATAAAAGATATGGAAGCCTAACTTCCATTGCTTTTTCTGAAAGAGAATATTCAACAAAGTTTTCCCCCTCTTCAATATAAAAAGTTTCATAAGTTTCCCCAAGACCTAAAGGTAAATATATTCTTACCTTAACCCCGCCTTCAGGTGCAACCTCTCCTTCTGGTAAACTTATTCTTCCTGATATTTCAAAGAGTTCAGAATGCTCATCTAAATACTTTCCTAAATCTACTTTAGGGCCAGAAGGGTCAGAATAAGTTGTAGCAAAATTAAAACCTAGACTTATAACTATCAAAATATATAATGTAAAATTTCTAAGCTTTATCATTTTTTCTCACTCCAATTAATAATTTTTATTAATATTAATCTTAGAGATTACAAGATGTATTATATATTAGTATGTAAGTAATTAGATTATTACAATTTTATTCATAATCTTCTGAATTCCCGTCTCAATACATTCCTATTATTTCATTAATTTTTATAGTTTTAAATAAATTATTAATCAAATTACTGCCTGAACAATTTATTAATTACAGTATATATCTTTATATACCTTATTCACTATCCATGCTTGATACTCAAGTGACATTATATCTTGAATATCAGTTATATCTCTCCACACTAGCTCATGATCTAACTCGGTTTTCTCATAAATTGATTCTTTCATATTAACTAAATAAAAATATCCTACCAGTTTAAAGTGCATTTCTCTAAAGTTAGAGTATGTATATTGGGCCAAGCAATCCACATATTCTCCCATTTCTATTTCATACCCTGTTTCCTCTATAAATTCCCTTTCTAAACAGCTTATATGACTTTCATCATTTTCAATTCCTCCACCTGGAAGGAAATACCCATTTGGTAACTTTACCAAGGCTACTTGTTTATCAGAATTAAATGATATTCCATATACTCCTTTACGCTCTATATACTCAATCCCCTTATTTTTTTCTCCAAATACTTGTGTCTTCATTAAATCATTCCTCTCGTAGCTTTTATATAAATTATTTTTTTCAATCCTCCTTTAATAATCCATATTTCAAATTATCTTTCCGTTTCAGTTTCCAAATTAATCATATTATAAACTCCTATTGTATTATCAAGTATTCTACCAATAAATTTAATAGCTTCATATTACTTACTATTTAAGATATCTTTAATGTTTTCTATACTGCCCCAGGCATAAGAAACCTTTTTTAAAGCTTAATAATTGTAGAATATTTCTGCTCTATCTTTAGATTCATCTTTATTTCTTATTTTCATTAATAATGGCTCAGTAAAACCGCCTAATTTATAGTTCTCAATATCATTTAGGTCTACCCATTCATACTCTTGAGCTTCATCATTCAAAGTAACTTCATATGAATTTGTTTTACACCTATAATCAATAAAAATAAAATGCTTTTCCTCATGAAAAGTATCACTAAAAATACTTTCCTTTAAACTTATCAGTTCAATGTCATATATTTCTAGACCAGTTTCCTCTAATATTTCTCTCTTCAAAGCATCTTCCATTTTTTCACCTAATTCAATATGTCCACCAGGAATCACATATTCGTTATTCCACTTATGTGATTTACAGAGAAGTATTTTATTGTCAGGATTAAAAATTATAGCCCCAACAGTAGGTTCAGGATATTTCATACTTAATTCACTCCTTTAAATGTTCATAATAATTCCTACTTCAGTTTTTATACTATAAAAATTTTTATTTACATCAATAATATAGTTCTTAGTTTTTCACTTATTCTTTGTTAGATAACTTAAAGACTGTTCCCTTTTCAATCATCCTAACTGCATACTTTCCACTTTGAAATATTAAATTTCCCTCATCAATCGTAAATATGTAAGTTTCATCTTCATTAGCATACAGGGTTAATATATTATCATTAATTGAATAAGTTCCTCTAGGGATATATGATGTGGCCAGACTTCTCATAAACTCAAATTCATTATTCTCCTTTAGTACAACCCATGCCCAAGGCGCTGGTTTTTCTGAGTCCTGCATAATATACTTACCAAGTTCTATCTCATCGTCTTTATTTTGACTTAAGTATGCTGTAATTAGTATAGATATTAGTACTATAATAATTAACACTACCAGAACAATTTTTCTTTTTTTCACTTTTTATTCCTCCCATTACAGTAGCTATACTAAACAACTTATTTTTAGACTAAATATATTCCTAGTAATATGTTTTGTTAAATAAAACAATCAGACAATAATTTAATGTGTCTGAATTACAACAATTACCATAGGAATAACTAATAAGATAAAAATAGTTGTAAATGCTCTCCATAGTCCAACCCTTCCATATTCAAGCTCCGAATCAACCTTATAATCCCATACAGTTTCCCCTCTTCTTTGAAGTCTAAAATATGCAACTAATTTGGTAATAACCTGTATAAATTCAATTCCAAACCCAAGTCCTATGCTCCAAACTAGAAAACTTCTATAAAAAGATTCTCCTAATGATAATAGCTTACCATCCTTCTTCTGTACCTTTATATTTAGAATCCATTTTCCTAATGTAGTTCCAATTTTACATATCAAAATCATCTCAATAAACATCCACATAATAGGAGTTATAGCTATTATTCTAGCTATTCGATATAATATCACATTAATATTAGCTGGTAGTAAGGTCCATATGAAATTTATAAAAAATTGAAATATCATATAATCAATTGATCTAGCAAAATATCTTCTCCAAGGATGGATTTCTTTTGATTCCCCATTCAGATTTTCCTCATAGTTTGCTTCTGCTTCAATAATACCTTTGTTGTCTTTGATTTTATTAAAGGATTGGTCTACATCTCCTTGAGTAAGTCCATGTTTGGTTATAATACTCAAGCAATATGCTACATATGCCTCTTTCCCAATCCTGAATACTTCCTCTGTGTTAACCATGCAAGCCAACCATTGTTTCCAAGTTAAATAATCCATTTCAAATTTTTCTTCTTCTTTTATGTATTGACCAAATATGTTTAATTCTTTAACACTAGGGTTGAAAATATTATCTGATTCCTCAATTGAAATTCTAATATTATTCTCATTTGAAGCATTCATGGATATCAATTCATTGAATACTTTCTCGTAGTCTTCATATGTGGAAGCCTCAATATAAGATATTTTCTTTAGCTTTTTAAATACTTCATCAAATCTAACTTGTAAAATAAGTTCTTTAAAAAGAATGCTTTGATCAGATTTTATATTCTTAAGTCTATTTCTATCTGAAACTAAATAATCTTTAATATTTCTATTGTCAAGTTCCTCTATGGACAATTCTAATGCTTTATCATTGTAATCATCATAATCAATGTTCAACATTTCGATAATTATTCTACTTTTAAAACTTTCTATTCTATGTTTCAAATCTACAAACGATTGCCTTCCCATAAACCCCTCCATAGTTTTATTCAAATATATTCCTCATATTTTTTAAAAATCTCTATTTTCTAAATCTTTCTTTTCTATTAAAGCACTCAATATACCTTCATCAGTGAAGTTTTCACCCATTTGTAAAAGTAATGCTTTTATACCTTCTATAATGTCAAGCATTTCTTTCTCATTAAGCTGATAATTATTATACAAATCAAAAAAAATTTGATTTATTAACATATACAAAATACACATCTTATGGATAATCCAATAGCTCAATATCTTATTTAATATAGGTCAATGCAAATCTAAAGAATCTTCATATCATCTCTGCAATATGTTCTATTTAACATTACTTTCAACGCTTTTTCTCTTGTAATCGATTTTACATTATAAAGTAATTATATCAAACAATTCATAATGATGACACTTTATACAATAATTTCCTTTATATAAAAAATAAATCCATAGATTATATGGATTCTAAAACTATATAACTTATTGAGTTTCTCCTTGATATCTTATTAGTGGCCCTTCATCACTCATAGAAGATGGAAGGCTTAAGCATCTAACCTTTATCAGTGAAATAATAGTTATACAATGTTCTAATATAGTCAGAAATCATTTTCTAAAATGCAAATTAATCTATATTCCCTTATTTCTAAATCACCATTTGTCTTTTAAAACTTCTTTTCTTTTTTTACTATACTCACTATCCGATATTAATCCTTCCTTTTTTAATTTTTCTATTTTTCGCAATTTTTCCTCGAAATCAAGACTACCTTCTTCTTCATCATTAGAGTCAATTTCATAAATGCTTATTCCTTCTTCTGTAAACCCATTTTTATAAGACCTATACGTATTAAATATAGCAATAGATGTCCATATG
Organism: Sporosalibacterium faouarense; assembly: GCF_016765695.1. Taxonomy (GTDB): domain Bacteria; phylum Bacillota; class Clostridia; order Tissierellales; family VENL01; genus Sporosalibacterium; species Sporosalibacterium faouarense. The sequence goes on from NZ_JAETGO010000037.1 coordinate 143,729, forward strand.
ACTCCAAATGGTAATAAAATCATTGTCATCTGAGTAAATAATGAACTAATTATAAATATAACGCCAAATATACTAAATCCAACTCCAATAAGAAAAGTAAACCTAGATACTCCCTTACTTGGCTTAATAATCTGTTTTGTCATTATTCTATCAATCCTTTCGAATAAGCTTTTCATATACTTTTAGCCACATCTTATTATATCTCAAACCTATGTCAATGTAATTTTTGATGTAAGATTTATAAAGTCATTAGAAGTAATAGACACAAATCTATCCAAGATACTATCTGATGCTTAAATTCTAATTACATAAAATCAATTTTTTCATATCCATTTTCAATTAATTAATAATAGCTTTGATATAAGATATCTTTAAAACTAACCTTATCTTCATTTAGCCAACTAATTTACAAATTGTTCTGTGACTTTTAATACATAACCATCTTGAGTCTCAATCCAAAAAGGAACTTTAGCTCCTTTATCAGAATAAGTATCTAAGTACTTGATAAATTCTTCTCGTTTTGTTGTGCTGTAATTTCTATCTTCATTCTTGCCAACAAAATCATTGCCCCAATCTATAAAGCTATAAGTTGTCTTTTCATTTATTTTAAATGATACTGTTTCTAAACTTGAATTATAAATATAATATCCATTTGGCATATCATTTTGTTGGGACAACCCTAATTCCTTTATTCTATCTTTATCCTCAGAAGTTATCCACTCCACTTCATCTAAAAAAAGTTTATCTTTCTCTATTCTTATATATCCTATATACAAATTCTTGTTGTCACTATCCCCCTCAACCTGATTGCAAGAAATGAGCATCATGACCAATAGACCAATAAATAATGTAATAAATATTTTTTTCATTTTTGATTTCCCCCTTAACAAAATATAGACTATTTATTATGTTTTATAGCTTTATTATAATCAATCTCTAGTATATAACGAATTTAAAAATCTTTCACTTACTTTTCCCTTTAACATTTTGTCAATTACTTTCCTATAATCTTTCTTTTCGATTTCTCCATATAAATTTTCATGTATTTCCTCCCACTTTTTACTCGTTCCCCATAAATAAGTCCCCCAGTTTTTATTTAATCGCATTCCTTCTCTTAAAACAGTTATCATGAACTTTTTTTGAAGACTCTTTACCGTCTTCTTAATTTCTATTTTGTCCATAAAAACACACATTTTTACTACATTCATTGAGACAGGCTGATTGGACTCAATAAATTCCATTAATCTCTCTTCATTGTTTTCTAGTTCTTCTCCTTTTCTTGATTCCTTCAATGCATAATATAGTGTTGGTGATAATAATGTAGTTTTATTATCAATTAAAATACTAGAAAAGCCTTTCTTTTCTTCTATTAATTTAACATATTCCTCCCATCCACCACCATAGTCACAGATACTAGGATAGGTTGAATTATTATTTAACATAATAAAGCCATTTTCTTTTAATATTTCTTCAATTTTTGATTGTATTGTTTTCATAACAATTTCCTCTTTTTCATCAGAATATAGATATGATTAAATACCCTTTTTTACAGTTAACTGAAGAAGATAGAATTATCAATACCTGATTCCCCTGAAAACTGCTCTTTCTAATTTTCTTCTCATCTTCACTAATCATTTTCAAATTCTCTTTTTTTAAATTCAATACTATAGTCTTTATTTTTTAAGATTAATCTGGTATCTTCTATGGATACTTTGAAAATATTTGAACCATTATATTTGATATCAATTGTATTTTCATCAATCCATTTGTATTCAACATATCTCTCAACCCACAGATAATTATTCTGATAATTTTTTGTACTATAATCATATTGTCCTAAATCTAATTTATTATCTTTATGAAAATAATAAACACTATATTTATCTAAAAGACCATTGTAATTTTCACTCATTGATGCTTGAGTACCTAACCACAATCCAGTTAAACTTCCATCAGGTTTATGCTTAGTACAACCAATTATTAGAAAGAATATTGAAAAAAACAATAATAATGATAAGAGTCGAACCCTAACTTTCATTCTTTTTCCTCCTAATGATTATAACTAAATCAACTTAATATCACAAATCATCCAACATTAAGTGTTTACCTAATTGATGTAAACTACTAAACTCAATCAATCATTTTTATTATTATAGCTGTTACTTCTTCAGCTGTTTTTTCATCTGTAATTATATGTTCCTTAAAATACTCATCATTAAGAGCCTCAATACATTTATCAACACGAGCTATAACCCAAGAGTTTTTCCCATCTCCTCGGCTTGTTAACCTATCAATTAAGGTGTCCTTACTTGCAAGCAGTGTAAAATGTTTAACTAATATCCCATCTGACACTAATCTACCTATTATCTCATCAAAATATTGTTTCTTAATAATAGTCATAGGTACAATAATTATTCCTTTGTAATTTGATTCAATATATGACAACATTTTATAGTTAAACTCACGCCAAAGATGAAAGTCTTGGAAATCATAATTTTTTAAAGTAGAAGGAATATTATCACGAATAAAAAATCCTACTTCTTCTGGATCATATATATAAGAGTTCTTTAATCGTTTATTTAATTGATTTGATATACTAGTTTTTCCACTTCCAAATGATCCATTAATCCATATTATCATTTATATCCTCCAATACTTTATTGCCTCAATATTTTTTTATTTAAACATGACTATCTACAGCTTTATGCAACAAACTTAGCTGTTTTAGCCATTATGCCACTCCCTTTAATTTATGAACTAATAACTTTTCTCCACTACATATACATAGCAATTTTACTATTATAAAATATTTGAATAACAGTTAAATACACTAAAAATAATTTTGATAACTGAGAAAAATTATCTTCAAAATATAAGAACGGATTTCTTATGATATCTCTCTACAATATACTTATAATTATTATATAATTTCAAAGTATTTCTTCTTATATTTTTCTGATTCTTCTGATTCAATTAGTCTTAATAATTCTCTTTTTAAATTTTCATCCGAATTATTTTTATAAATACTATTTAAAGCATTGATAATGTCTTGACGAATAAGACTAAAATGTCTTTCATCTCTGCAATCTATATACTGCTTCTTTAAATGTTTTACTATTTGTTTTTCATACTTTCTATCTAAAATAGCAATTTTCCATATGTTTTGAATGCACTGCCTTGAAGTAATAAATTTTTCATCAAATGTATGTGCTAGTATATCATTTAATATATCAGCTATTTTATTGTTGTTATCACTTTTAGCTAAATTACATAGAAGAAGAATACCTATAGATCTTTGGTATGAATTATTATTATTTAACTTCTTTGCTAATTCTAGATATGTATCATCAAACCAATCCACAACATTATCTGTAATTTTAATTAATTGATTTAAGGCGTTTAGTCTTATATTATTATCCTTTGAATTAATTTCTCTAAGCAATTCTTCAACATTTTCATTCATATAAATCTCCCCAATTTTTTGTATAATATATATGACCTATCTACAAATATCATATATCATTCCGAATTTACACCATCTTTAATCCTTATAAAGTGTTATTTGTAAATGCCAACATATACTGATATTAACGTTGATTTTTACTTAAAATTATGATTCCTTTCTCTTACCATATGTAATATTATACCATAAAGCATAGCATGGGAACATATGTTTTTAAGGGAATATTGTAAATGTATCTTTTTTAAATACTTCATGAGATATAGTTGCTAGCTTTCTTTTTTATAACCTTGTATTAAAAATAATATACCTGCAACAAGTGGAATCAGCATATGAGTAACCAACTCTTTCTCCACTATTAACCCAAATAACAAGCCTAATGATATTGGAATTGTTACAAGATACCCTCCTATTTTCTCATATTTCCATCCAAGTCCAAGTCCTATAAACATCAATGGAAATATTGTTAACCAAAGATTATCCCATAGTGTATAATCTTCATTAATAAATGGCATTGGATTTCCATAGCCAAAATAGAAAGGCAGACCAATTAATATAACGACTAGAGAAATGATTCTTGTTACCCATTTCATTATTTTAAATTGATTTTTACTTGATTTCACAAAGCTCCCCTCCCCCCAAAAGATTTTTCATACTTATTATGATAGTATTGATATCTTTAGTGAGTCTAATCATTTTCAGTATTTATGCTTTTATTCCTGTAAATCAAATCATCACGTTTATTAAAACCAACAGATTCCCAAAATTTATTTCCTATTTCATTTTTGCAAAATGCAGTCAATGCTACTTTATTTATTCCTTCTTCTTTTAATGAATTCAATGCAGTATCTAACAAAAGTCTACCTATTCCATTTTTTCTATATTTCTTATCAACTACCATATGATATATATGTCCCCTTCGTCCATCATGACCGCACAATATTACTCCAATAATATTATTACTCTTTTCCACAACAAAATTTGTTTTTGGATTTCTTAGTAAGAATTTTGATATTCCTTCATAAGAGTCGTCTAACTTACGCATACCAATTCCATCAGTAGCGCACCACAACTTATGTACTTGATTATAGTCATTAATTTTCATTAATTGAATTTTCATTTTCCCCTCCAAAAAATTCACAAAATAAATAAACTTTTGAGACACTATACATTATTAGATATATGAAGCTATCCATCCTACTATTCTAGTCTAAACTCAATAATTTCTTTAATAAAGAATTTATTTTAATATCTCAAAATTTTTTCTTTATTTTGACATTGTGTTTTTCTTAGTATTAATAATGATTTGTTCATCAGCACTCTTAGCTAGCCATACATCTAATTGTGTTTTTATTTCGTCTATTATAAAATCTCTATTTAATAAAAATTGTGATTTATCCTGTTGGTCCCTAGTTAAATTCCCTTTCACAGTTACATCAAATTTATTATTAGTGAAGTCTAAATAAAATTGTAATTCCATCAAATAAAACCTTCTTTCATTAATAGAGAAATCTAAGTTAAAATTATTTCTAAACTTAATTAGTAGTTCATAATGATTATTATACTTACACATTTTTGTATATGCGTTTTACACTGTTAATATTATTTATTCAAGAATGATTTTATGTTTTAGTACTTGATTATCCTTAACTTCTATGTAAAATAAACCTTTGATGTGGATAATCAAATTCTTCAATTAACTCACCTTCTATAAAACCAAATTTTTTATATAATGACCTTGGTGCAATTCCTTTTTCGTCATCCTCTCTAAAGGTTGTCATTGAAATATTGATATCATCAGGAAACAATGACAACATCTTTTTTATCATTTCAGATGCAATTCCTTTCCTTCTATAATCTGGATGAACAGCCATACAAGAAATACAACTAGAATTATAAGAAAATAGTAAAACACCAACAATTTTTACATCGTCTTTCACGCAAATTGCAGTTTGTCTATTTATATTTTTGATTACAGTTTGTCTATAACTCTCCAGCTGTTTTGAAGTTTCTAACCCTGGAAAATTATTCCTAACCTCAGTAGCCATATCCATCCATGGATCCAAATCATCTGTTTTAGCAAATTCAACTTTATATTCTTTAACCACTATAAACCACCTTCTCTATAAACATATATACTAGAAAACTAGAGTGATATTTTTATTTAGTCACATTGTAGTCTAATGCTTCTCATTTCCCAGCCTTTCCAATACGCAAGTTTTCTTTAGAACAGACTAATACCCGAAGTATTCTAAAGTATCAATCACAATTCCCTTTAAATCTCTAAATTTTTGAGGTAACTCCCTATTTGACCCTATCATTTGTAAAGGATTTACTAAATCTCGAAGTTTGCTTAAATCATACCAATTTCTTGGCAGTTTAATTTTAGCTACACTATTGTATTCTTTCTCAAATAACCTTTTTTGCTCTTTATTAAAACAATGTTCATATCTAAAAAACTGTCCAATATCAGCAAGAGTATGTCCAAAACCAGCATACTCCCAATCTACGAAGAATACTTTGTCTTCCTTGTTAATCAACATATTAGCAGGTCTAAAATCACAGTGTATAAATGAATTATAAAGATCAATTTGCAGTATAAGCTGATTATGATCTGTAACAAGTTTCTTAACTCTATTAACAGTATCAGCACCTAATCTTTTCGCAGCAAAATCATTATTTAGGAATAAATCATACCATGTATCAAATGGTGGAAGATCTAATTCATTGAGTCCAGAAATATCATCCTCATTTAGGTTATGAATAATTGCTGCACTTCTTGCCACCTGAGAAATAACATTATTTTCTAATATTTGATTCTCCAATAATAAGCTCTGCATTGACATTGATTCTATATACTCATAAATCAAACAACTGTTTTCATTAACTTTTGTAATAGACAATAATTTAGGCATATTCACTAAATCATATAAAGCTTTAAATGCAGCTACCTCATTTTTAAATCCTTCGTCATTTAAGGGGCAGATTCTCAATAAATATTTCCCACTATTTGTTTGTACAATGTAATTAGTATTTCTACATCCAATATTAATAGGTTGAAATTTCAGAACTGTGCTACTATTAAAATTGTGAAAAATACTGTTTAGGTCATATTTTGATATCTTATATAATGGAATTGAACGTTCCCATAGATGGTCCATATCCTCTACTTCCTTCCATATATAATCATTGCATTACCCAATACTTTTTTATGTAATAAAATCCTTGGTAACTTTATTCTACTTTCTAGTTCTATAACTTTAAATTCATTAATCTCAAATCACCTTATGTTCCTTAGAAAAATAAAGATGTGGGAATATAGAACAAATATGGTGCAGTAAATATAGAAAGTGCCAATGCAAGCTTCTTCTTCTGGCTATCGTCAAGAGTTGATTTTCTTAGAGAAAACTTATAATTAAGCAAATATATGAAACAAGCTGCTATTACAACACTTACTGTTACCCATATAAAAGCATAAATGCTTTCAAAGGGATAATAACTAACAGCATTAGAGATGTTTCTATACCACCACTTTCCAAATTGTGTTTCATAATTAAAATCTATTATATTTGAGAGAAACATTAATCCAGTACCAATAAAGTCAGCAACAAATCCAAATATCCAAACTCTAAAAACTATAAGCTTTGTATTTTTTTTAATATCCTTTATTTTCAGATATTTCATAGTTAATAGAACAACAATCAGATCTATAAGAAAATTGGCTGGCAATACTATAATCCAAGTTGTCGGTATTAACCATAAAAGCCATATTGGAAAAATCAGATTGTATAGCTTAAAACTATTCTTTTTCATATAATCCCTCCAAAATACTAACTAGAATTTTTTATGCAAATGCAGTGATATTATCACTACTCTTACTGTTTCTCACCTCATATTTTAATAATTTGAAACCTTTGTTTATATTATTTCTCCTCTACCCCTTAGTTCCTTAATAATACTTGATATCATATTCTGTGCATCTACAATTTGAGCAAGGTTAACCCTTTCCTTTAAGTCAATTAGTTCGAATAAGTTTGATTTTGACATTCTTGAGAGACCTTTAATAATCTTTATTTGTACTTCACCACTCGCTCCTCTCATACCAATAGAAAGCACCAAAATATCAATCTCTCTAAGGAGCCTTTGAATTGATCTATCAGGCATTTTCTTCAATTCCTTATCAAGAATTGTAGTTTTAGTAGAATACGGTTGCTTGTCCTTAACAGAATCAATATATTCCTCCATTTTCTTCTTCATATTCTCTGCTAACTTAAAATGACTGTTTATTTCTTCTAAAAAACCTTCTCCAAAATATGAGCAAAGCTTTTCTCTTATAACCCAAGGATAATCTCCTTGCTGTATTGATAAGATTCCTTCCAACATTAATACTCGTTCTAATAATTCCTTTCCTGTATAATCACCAACAATAATATAGTTTTCTAACACCTCTCGAATCACTAAAGGCTCCATACCATACAATACTAATTCTAATCCTTTCTTAAAAAACTTGTTTGAAATAGCATTAGTATCCTCTTCAAGAGCTAATAAACCTTTTTTATGGGCTTTTTTTGAAGCTTCTAATATCATACCTAAAGTATTTAGACACTCTCTTTTTTCATTACTATTGCATTTAATTCTTTCATTAATATTAAGTTTATTCATATAGTCTTCCCCTTTCTGAGTATGGTTCCCCTTTGAACATTTCTTAATTTTTCTGTATTCATTAGGGGGTATTCCATATAATTTTTTAAATGCTCTGGAGAAAACATCTAGAGAGTTAAAACCAAAGTTTAAAGCTATATAAGTTATATCTTTATCAGAATACATTATTTCATGGGATGCTCTTATTACTCTTCTTCTCCTTATATAACTCATTATGGAATCACCCATTGATGCTAGAAAAATTCTATGAAAGTGATACTTTGAAATATAAAAATTACTAGCAAACAGTTCAAGAGATAATTTTTCTGCTACATTTTCTTCAATATAATCAATACAGTCATTTACCATAACTTCTGATTCCATATTCTCTTCCTCTCCAAAGCTTATATTCAAATTGTAGGAAATATTTTAAGAAAAGACTCGATGTTTTTTGCTATAATGCATGAAATAATTACTGCTCTTATAGACTCACCATTAACAACCACTTATAATTAAAACAAAATTTATATGTTTTTTCTCTAGTTTAAGCATTTCAATAATAAGAAATAGCAAGTTATAATCCTTAATTAAATAGTTATATTATATAGCATTCAGCTTTCAAAGTAGAAGTTATTAATTATTTAAAATATTGATTCTGCATCTTTAGGTAATCCTCTTACATGTTTTAGAAATTCCAATGCCCTTTCACATTCCTCTTCTGGAAACTTAAAATCATATGTTTCTCCAACATATCTAGCTGTCTTAACAAATAATTCATAAAATACAAATAAAGATTCCCATATATTGTCATACTCATAATCAACATATGTATTTTTATATTCATTCCAAAGCTCTGGTTCTAAAAGGTTTTCTAAGTGTTTTCCACCCTTTCCGATTGAACATTTGTAATTAGTTTTTATCCCAATAGACCATTTGAACATCTGAATTAATGGTTGTCGTAATACTATATCTATTAAAGTTTTCAATAGAGGTAATTCTTTCCTCCAAATTGTTTTTGGAATATGGGACCCTAATCCCCATATGAATTCATTACAACAATCTTCATATAATTTCTTTGTTGGTTTTGTTTCAAGATAGCTTCCTTCATTTGCAGGTGGTAATTCTGGAATAATATTATCTTTATCTAATAATACTTTTGTCAAACTATCTTCAATTTGTTCTTCAACTTTATTTATATTAGTAATAGTCATATCAATTCGATTACCATCTATAAACTGCATTAAGTAAATATATCTTCCATCTCCTTCAGATGGTGGCCAGATTTTATCTTCAGGTTTTTGCATAATCATTACCTCACCAAAATGTGATAATATATATTTTTCATCTTTAAAAGACTCTACATCTGTAACCAAATATACGATATCATAATCTTGAAATATATCCTTTTTTATATTTGGATTTACCCGTGAGCCATTTAATAATACTCCTCTAATGCGCTCATCTTGTTCTGCAAAGCTAATTATTAGATCATACATTTCTCTTTCTGTTCTAGTTCGCATCATATACCTCTTTTCTGTAATAAATTTTTATGAGCCTATTAATCTATACAAGTTTTAAATACTTAACAATATCATCTACTACTTCATCTGGACTCATGTCAGTGGTGTCAATAGTATAGTGAGATAAATCATTATACAAATTGCGTATTTCCATGGCACGACCTATTCGCAATTTACTTCTTTCATCCATCTTCATTCTAGTAATATTTTCTTTTTCATCACAAGTTATGATGATTGGTATATATTTAAATTCTATGTCCTCAAGATTTTTTAAAATATTATTAAATATTCTTTTTCTAGGACCGTGGATTCCCCAATCAAATATTACTATATCTGTAGTAGGAAGCTCTAAGTAATTCTTTAGTACTACAGTAATATTCTCTTCAGTAGCTTTTTCATTACTCTATCACCTACTTATTCAATAATATACATATGTTACTCCCAAACCTCTTTTAATGTTTCTCTGAATAGTTCGTTTAAAGTTGATATGCTTGAACCTTATATATCTTTTCTATTTTTTATTTAAAATTCAAACTTAGTTGACCTTAAAAATAAGCTTTCTAACACATCTTTTGCATCTTTTTCCTCATATATAATCCTGTGAAGTGCATCTGTAATAGGTAAATCGACTTCATATTGCATAGATAACTTTCTTAAAGCCTTTATTGTATAGACCCCTTCAGCAAGCTTAGTAAATTCTTCTTTTTTTGCATATCTTTCACCGAAACCTCTATTATTACTGTGCTTAGAAAATAATGTTGCCTCATAGTCTCCAAGATGTGCTAACCCATAAGCTGAAGTTTCATTTCCCCCTAAAGCTTTAATTAATCTTGCTATTTCTCTCGTTCCTCTAGCCATTAATGCTCCTTTTAAGCTACTTAATTCTAATCCATCTAACATTCCTGCTGCAATTCCCATTACATTTTTAGTAGCAGCTCCAACTTCATTTCCTATTAGGTCTTGTCCATAATAGAACCTAATTAGTTCACTGCTAAATGTACTTACTACTTTTTTAGTGGTTTCAATGTTTTCTGAGCTTACTACCATACAATTTGGAATTCCTTTCAAATAATCTTGAACATGTCCAGGTCCTAACCACACAGCAACATTCACATTTTCTCCAATTGCTTCCTTAAATACCTGTGTTAATCTTTTTCCTGTTTCACTTTCAATTCCCTTCATATTTAATATAAAAGTCTTATCTTTATTATCATAGTCCTTCAACTTTTTAGCAAACTCTCTTAAACTTTGAGCTCCAATAGCTACTATTATAAAGTCTGAGTTAGAAATTGAGTATTCTAATGAGTTACTTAACTCAATACTTGGAAGTAATTCTAAATACTCATTTTTTCTTTCATTTTTTAATTTTTTCATATTCTTAGAATTTTCTCTTCCCCATAATATAACATCATGTCCTATTTTGGCTGAATACCATGCTAAAAAACTTCCCCATCTTCCACATCCAATTACAGTTACTTTCATAACTTTCCCCTTTCATTAAATAAATTTAGTTTAGAATATAGTGTCAAAATAAAAAAAGTGAGAATTAAAATTTTCATTAACTAATTTCATCTAATTGTTCCTACAGAATAAATTAATTATATCAAACATTTCATGTTAATTACACTTAATGCAAATAATTCCATAATGCAAAAAAATAAACTCCCAGTTATTTAGGAGTTTCATTATTTAATGATACTTTGTATACACTGAATAAATTTATGCACTAGTATGCATGCTACTTAAATGATTCATTTTTTTCTTTTCTTTTTCGAAACACAGATTCTCCATATTTAATAGTATGATAAATCTGCTTCCCATCACTATTACTTCCATCTAAATAAGTAATTGGTATTATGCAGGCTATAATTACGTATATAGACATGTTTATGAAAACAATTAATAGCCGATGTGATCTAAAAATCTCATTACTTATCAATACAATAACTATTAGTATACTAAATAAATTAAATAATACACCTCCAATATGAACCATAACTCTACCAGTCCTTGTTTTAGCTCCATTATATGCTTCATACCGCCCAGCAAAAAAATATATTTTTCTTATTTCAAGAAAACCTAATCTTACTATAGTTTTTCCTTTTCCGATTACAATTTTTTTAATCTTACAACCAAATAATTTCGAAATACAAGCATGTCCTATTTCATGAATGAGAGTAATAATTGGCATAAAGATAAATATTGCAATAATAATTTCCTTTATATTCATAAAAGTCATATCGTAGACACTCCTTTCTGTAATAAAGTAATTTTACATAGCGACTATCTTTAACTATTATACTTGTATACTAAGCTTCATTGGAATACTCTGTTAGATGATATATTGATAATCATTTTTAAAAATCAAATTTAAAATGTTCTGTTGTCAATTCTTCTAACCATCTATGCCTCTTTTACTAAAGATATAGTCATCACCGATTATTATATGAAAACCAAAATTACTTATTTAGCAAAAGTTTAATTTTTTCAATCTTAAGCAAATCTTTATTATTATTTTTTTCTCTTCTATAACCATCTTTTGAAGATTGGGTATAAACTTCTAAATACTCCTCTATATTTAAGAGTTTATATCTAGTACCATTTTCACAATGATTTTCAATATGTTCAATGTCTATACCTGCAAATGATTCTAAATCTTCAATGCTAGCAAAAGCAATTTTAAATCTTTTTTTAACAAATTTATGCTCATGTAAGTCCACCAGTGTATACTCAAGCATCTCAATAGTTTTCTTAAAATCATTCCATTTATTTTCCAAATATAATTCTGGTATTAATATGTCAATGTCATCAGGACAGAAATCAACATTAGTTACTTTTTTAAGTCCTAAGGACCCATATAATAACGGAATGATATTAAACTCAGAATTTAGCCTTTTCGCAACATTAAGAAATTCTCCATACATTTCATCCAATTTGAACACCTCATCATTATGTATATTTTAAAGCTATTATTTTCTACATAAGTTTTTAATTGATTAACAGTTTTTCAGTTATTTTTGTTGTAACATCTTTAGTATAATTAAAATTCAAAGTTCATACTTGAAATTTTATGAAAGAAAGCTAAGAATAGAATTTAACTCATATTTCCCGCTTTTTTGTTTCTTCAATAAAAACTACATCTTCAATTTACCTATCATTTTTTCTCATATACCAGCATATATCTCCAAAATAATAACCTCTTAAGTTTTATTTCTTTTGATAAATATTCTTTGTATACATTTGAAAGTTCCTTAAATGTCATATACTCATCTAAATGACTATGCTCTTCCCAAGCAGCTTTTTCTTCATCATCGACAGATTTACCATTCTTTAATACTCTCAAGAAATAATTTGCAGGTATAGCAATACAATCCAAAATTCTATCTACAATTCCTTCTCTTTCATATAAATCTAAAACTATCAATTTTCCGTTTTCTTTTAAGAGTCTTACAATTTTAGGCAATGCTCTTTCTAAGTTCAAGTGATGAAACGTTGCAATGCTCACAATATAATCGTATTTAACATCTTCACTAATCTCATCAAAATCTTGTATATTATACTGTATATTGTCTTCATTATGCCGTTTTATTGCCTCTTCAATCATCACGGGAGATAAGTCAATACCATATACTCCTTGAACTTTTTTTGATAACTTTTGTGCAAATTCACCCGTTCCACATCCAATATCCAGTGCTGTTCTATCTTGATTACTTATTTCTCTTATAAGTAATTTTTCATACTGTTGATTATGATCCCACTTATCCTCTAATAAAGCTATTCTATTAAAACTATTTATTATATCATCCTTCATATTATTCTCTCCTCTTCATATTCAAAGACTTCTCTTTATAAGCCATCCTCAATAATCACTATTTAGCTCATATAATTTAAGTAATAAATTAAAATCCTTATTATTTTGACGTCTTCTTAATTAAAGATATGCAAAACAGTCCAACTATTGAAAGTAATGCAAAGATTACAGTTGAAATATACGAAAATGATTGACTTGTCAAATAAATAGCTGTTGGTCCATCTGCACCTCCGATAATTCCAACAGAACTAACTTTGTCTACTTCATTAACCAATTTATGCGATAAATACATAGGTGCTAAAAAATTGATGCCTACACTTATGACAGTTATTACTATAGCTATAATAGTAAGTATGGTAACTGCTTTTCTCATTTTGTCCTTTTTCAATTTTCTTACCCCCTAATTTTAATACTATTGTATTCCACGTAGAGTAAAACCTTGTTCCTTTATTTAAAGGATATTAATTATCAGATTATAATAAATAATAATTCATAATTACAGCTTTACTCTCTTTTGTTCCAAACTTTCTGGGCTCAGTAATTTTAGTCTGTTTATAGCCTATTTTATTCCAAAATTTTAGTGCATTAGTATTCTGTTCTAAAACACCTATTCTTAACTTTTCAGCACCTTTACTTATTATGAAGTTTTTGATCAGATTATGTATTTCTCTACCTAATCCTATGCCTCTTATCTTTGTATGTATTAAAAATAGTCCAATAATCCACTCTCCTTTTTCAGGATAATTTGACACCATATCTATAACTGCAACAAGAGAATTTTTATCAAAAACTCCATATAGGTATTTTTCTTCGAGATTCTTCCCAGGAGGTAAATCATAAAAAAAGCTATCAGAGTCATAAGGTATAACTCCTTCAGTTAAAACAAAAAAATCTTTGCATTCTCTAAATAAATTCATAACTTTGTCTTTATCTTCAATCGTTATTCTTCTAAAAAATAATTCCATATTATTTATTTTTATTACTTCCTGATCATTCACTCTGTTTTCTCTCCTTCATACTATAATGGTTATAATCCAAGGATTAAACTTTGTAGATAAACTGCTCGGATATATTGAATATTTTTCAATATTAATTAACTTCTCATTTCATATGTTTTACATCCAATTTATTTTTACTTATAATTTCTTAATCTGAATTATTATATTATTTTTTCCCAAAATTTCTTTTGTTTCATTTAAAATTATTAAATCCCTAAATTGAATAAATTGCCCAAAATAATCACTTGGTATATCCCTTTTCATCTTTTCTATTGCAGTATCTAAGTCAACCCATATTAATTCGAATCCATCTTTTAATTCTGAATCGGAATATGATGTCTTTCCAATTTCTCCTGCGATAGAGCCATAATAACAATAGGAAAATTGGAGAACATTAATCTCATCTCTATACTCTACTATAAGTCCTACTTCACTTTCTCCTTCAATGCCAACACCAACTTCTTCAATCAATTCTCTGTCTAAGGCTTGCAATATACTTTCTTGGCCTTCTAAGCCTCCACCTGGTAATTTATGATAATTCTTTTTAGTTACATTTAGTAATGCAATTTGACCTGTTTTATTAAATAAAACAGCCCTAGCTGATTTTCGAACTTTATATTTTTTCTCTTGTACTAAGCTATCTTCTTTTATTTTTCCAACTGTTGATTCGTATATTTCTTTTAATAATTTCATTTTTTCTCCTTGTCATAAATTAAATAGTTTTATTTAATATCATTAGATATTTCTGATTTTGACTTACAATAGCTCTTACAGATGTTTTTCTATTAACCTTCGTTTTATCATCTAATTTAGAGCCAAAAAGACCTTTAAATATCATAAGCATAACCTCGTTTATATATTTATTATTAATCATAAATATTTATTTGTTGTTTTAAATAAAATATTTATTCAATGGATAGCAATTTACATTAGCTGTTCTTTCGCCATTTTTAGCCCTATATCCTCCTGTTACCTTACTCTAATAAATATATTTAACATATTTGAAATGAGTTTTGCCAAATACTAATCTATTCCAATATGTTTATTTTGCTTCTTAAAACCTATTTTAGGTTCAGAATTTTTATTGTTCCAATAGGTTATATACACCCAAGTCTTATCATTAATAATCTGAACGTTTTTAATTAACTCAGCACCATCTTCTGATTGTATAATCAAATTATGCGCTCCTTCTGACAAATTTTCGTAATAGTATGTTACCACATGTTGATCTCCAACACTAAAATCATCACTGAATATAGGCTCTCTATCTATAAAACCATTAATTTTAATAGTGTCTTTATTTAGGCTTTGATTACTTACCATTATTATTAAGTTTGATTCTCCTATTTTTTTCTCTGAATAATTACTATTATGTAGGACTCTCTTTTCTATAATTATTTCACCCTGTAAATAATTAACTTTATATACTCTCAACATAAGTATAAAAGCTATAAAAACTATTATTAGAAGTGTTATTACTACTTTTTTATTCATAATATACTACCCCCTAACAGAAATTACATACTTATCGTCGGTGAAATAATAATAAATAATATTTTCCTATGATTTTACCTTAAATAACTTTTATAATAAGTTGATATTAATACTACCTTATTATTCAGTTGCTAAAGGTATACTATATTTAAAAAGGTATTCATTTTCCTCTTCATCAAAAATAGTTCCTAATAACTTGCCGTTGTTCTTCTCTATAATTTTCTTTGAAGCTAAATTCTCTATATTACATGTTATAATTGCATCTTCTAGTCCTATCTTTCTTGCTTTTTCTAGTGCTAGTTTTAAAATCTGAAAACCATAGTCTCTATTTCTAAAGTCAGGTGAGATATCGTATCCTATATGACCAGCGCAGTCTATTTCCTCATGTCTAATCCTCACTACTCCAACAATATCTATCTTATTAATTAACCAGTAAGTTGAAGTTGTAACATCACCTTGAGATAAGTTCTTTCCCTTAGAATAATTATTTAAATCATTTAAATAATCTTGAAAATCTTTTAATGCTTTTTTGTATTTATTGAAGTAATGTTCATCATTTATTTTTCTATATGCTAAAGCATACTTTTTAAAACTTTTTTCATATTTTCTAGTTGGTTCTATTAACAATAATCGTTCCATATATCTCCTCCTTAAAACGATTCAATTTCAATTTAAAACTTTAGTTAACTGCCCTTACCATAATTAGCCATGGATTTTCTTCGTTCCACTCATATTAAATTCACTTCAATTAATAGTTTCGTTATATATCTAATACTTACTAGATTAAAAGTCTAGCTATGCTTTAATCATTAGATTCTTTAAATAGGTTTGATTCCTTATCACTCATATTTCTCTCATCAAAAACATATTCTATATGCATATCTAATTTATCCAGATAACTTCTTAATGCTAGAGCTCTCTCTTTATATAATTCTGCTAAAGCCCAACTTCTTTGAGACAAAGAAATAGTACCATATATAATTCTTTCATTATTTACTACATCTTCATTCTCAAATGCATTAGAAGCTTTAATAGCTGCTACTACATCTCCTTCATTTTCAGCAAAGTCGAGATAATATTCATATGATTTCTTTATACTATCTTTTATATCTTTATGCCCTGATTCTAATAATTTGTTATAAGCATGTCCCATTTCAGCTTTCCAGCACTCTTTATAAAAATTTGCATATACTCTTAAGCTTAATGTACTATTATTTGTAAATTCATGGGTTCTAAAAAATTCGTCAATAGGATTATGTTTTTCACTTGAAGAATCATTATTAACTAGTTCATTTTTTGCTAGATAATTTTTTGACCCTTTTATATTATCTTCAGAAGGATTTATCAACTCTTCTGCCATATTAGTTTTCTCATCATTCTTTTCCTTTACTTGACCACCTACTTGTATATTCCATAGAGAATAGACATTAAAACCAATACTAATTACTAATAAAATCACCAAAATAGGATATGTTTTTTCTTTCATACTATATAATGCAGTCCTTTCCATAAATCAAATAATTAAATCGTTTCTATCTATCTGCAAACATCTTCATATATCATTTCTACTATCTCATTTAAGCTTTGTTCTTTGTAAATATTAACCTCTGGAATAATTTTAATGAAGTTTTTTTCATTCCACCATTTCCTCATTTCCTTTTCTCCAAATTCATGGGCATTAGACTTGTTTTTGTGACGCTTTAAAGTTTCTTTAAAAGGTAAATCAAAGTAATATGCAAAAATTTGATTGTCAAATTCTATCTGAAGGTTTAGAAAAAGTCCCTTATACCACTCTGCATTTAAAATCCCTTCTAAAATGACTATATTACTATTCTTTTTCCCATAAATCGCCAGCTCATATAATAGTCTACTTGCCCTTGGATTAGGCCCATCTTTTACAAATAACATTTCTCTTCTAACAACATCTTGTGAAATGAGCATAGTGTCATGTCCAAATTTCTTTTGTAATGCCTTGCCAGTTGATGTTTTTCCACTTCCCGAATTTCCTCTTAAGATTATTAGTTTAACTGTTTCTCTCATAATTATCTTCCTTCTTTTACTTATAATAAATCATAATCATTTAAACTATTAATATGAATGATTTCTATGATTTTTTATGTTTTATTTTTCCACTTTACTTATTTCTATATTTTTTATCAATAAATTGATTTATCAATTCGATATCTTTTAAATCTTTTTCTCTGCCAAGGTCAACTTTATGTTTCTTAATACTTTCTAAACTACCCACAGGTAATCCCTCAATCATTTCAATTTCTTCTACATCCCAATTTTCAAAAAACTCAAATTCGGCCCCAACTTGTAGACTTCGACTATTATCATCTTCAAATTTTACTTTATAACCTCTTGATGCTAATTTCTCAATAATATTGCTAGTACAACCTAAGTCTATATCTCTTGTTTCTTCTTTTACACCATGTAATACTAGTGCTGCACCTGCCAATACCCAATATTCATTTATCGGTAAATTAAGCTCTTTTAATTTTTCAACAATATTTCCTTTTTTAAGCATAGAAAAACCTCCCTATTCTTAATGTTCTTTTACATACTAATTTTAGTATAAGTTGCTACTAACTCTGTACGTCCAATCTCCTTGCAATAGTTTTGTATTTATATTGTAATTACATATGCAATTAATTTAAAGGAGGTGAAATTTTTGCGTATTCCTATTATATCTATCGGTAACTCAAAAGGCATAAGAATTCCACAAGCAATATTAAAGCAATGTAATGCTGATAAAGAATTTGAACTAGAAGTAGAAGATAATCAAATAGTTTTAAAAACTATTAACCAGAAAAGCTATGACCTTTCATTTAATAACATTTCTAATATGACAGATAAAGAGATTCAAAATCTATTATATAAAGTCAATCCTACAACATTAAGCATTGCTTTAATAGATTGTGATGAATCTACTCAAAATAGAATATTCACCAATCTGTCTCAGAAAGCATGTAAAATGATAAAAAATGAAATTGAAAGATTGTCTCAAATGGATGCAAAGCAATTAATTATTGAAATGCATCGAGCAAAAATAGATAGTGAACTATCAAATATGATTCATAAGTAGAACTATTGCGTGTAGTCCAGTGATCCTAAATATTCTGGACTATACTTTCTGCATACTATTCGTTACTAATCAATCTTTAATAAAAATATACTCTCTTTTATTTTCTTCTATAATAATATATATCGCTCTTAACCTTTAATTTTTTGCCATTTATCTTAATCGTCTCATCATTTATCCATTTCATTTGAGCTTTTGTACAATTATATTGCCAATAAATATTTCTCGTTTTACCATTACTATTATTTTTCACACTAGCTAAAACCGCATAACTAGTTGTAGCACCACCATTATTTAAATAAGCTGTCACACCCACTAAACCTGCTATTACAATGCCTATTACTATAAGACTCAGCTTAGTTTTTTCTTCATATTCCTAATCCTCCTAAAATAAAAATCTTAACTTAGCAAAGAATATAGAGTTCACCACAAATCTCTAAACTAATACTCTTAAACTAATAAGTATCTCATGCAATAAAGTCAAGAGCTCCATGAATAAAAGAAGGTAATACAATATTACTATTACGTGTATATATATAGATAAATAATAAACTTCCTACAATCCCTCCACCAATCTCATTAAATATAGAATTTAAAAAAGATCCCTCTTTTAATACAATATTGACTGGTGCATGCATTATTCCAAAGAAAATCCCACTTAAGATAGTTCCATATTTTTTCCCAAAGCATACTACAAGTCTTGGCCATAGAAAACCTCTAAAAACTATTTCTTCACTAAAACCTAAAATACAAATGAAAAATATCAGATTATATATTATCGAACTTAACTCTTTTCCATTCAATATATGACCAATTGATATAATAGCAACTAAAATAATTCCTAATATAATTGAGCATCTCAAGCCATGTTGCCTAAATCCAATTGTTGATATTTTCTGATTTCTCAACTTCAAAATAATAAAAATAGCGATTATAGGTAATATGTAGAACCCTATACCAGATAATAATCTTCTTAACTCTTTAGAATAAATCTTGGTATTAATACCTAGCATAAAGTCTTTAAATAGATAAAAATCGATAAAACTAAATAGAAAATAGGTTATAATAAAAATGATAGCTATATAACCATCCTTTTTCTTAATATCCTTAAATATTTCTTCTGGAAATATCCCTTTATTTAATTTCATATTATCACTCCCTAATCAAAATCACATTTTTAAAAAACCCCTATAAATTTATTTTGTAATTTTGTGACAATTATGTCTAGACTTTTGATGTTCGTTCAAGTTATTTTATAGATAAAATAGCGTTTATATCTCCTTTACTAGCTTCCTGTTCTCCAATTCTTTTTCTAATACTTCAAAAATATTACTGTTTACTTTTACACTTTCCAAATATTTGATAAAGCTACTCTCTATATCTTTAAATGATTGTTTAAAAGAATGAATAAAATAATACTCAAAATCATCACTTATATTTGAATATAATTCTCTATAAGCTTTCATGCCAAAAAAAGTTAGATATTCCCCACCGAGTTTTGTCAAAGTACATTATATGTTGCATTTCCATTGAAAGACTTTACTCAAATCATTTAAAATATTTACATACAATCATCTCTCAACTGATACATACTGAATATAAGGTGTGGATTTCTTTTGAACACTAATATCAGGAAGATGCATTCCAAACTCTTTTAGATAGTCTCTTAGGTCATTTATTATTTCTTTAGGAAGTTTTTCATTAATATTTTCATACTCTATACAATAATTAGGTTCAAAGTATTCTATATCATCCCAGATCCTATTTTTTATAACATCATATAGCTTATCGCTCTTCTCTAAGGAATTAACTACAAGATAAAATTGAAAATATCCATATTCTAGTGGATTCTCAGCTAATTTATGATAATTTTCATTGAAAAATTTTGAGGCTGGAATACCATCTGGTATGGGACTAGGAATTATAGTTAGTACTTCTTCTAAAAATTTTTTTAACATTTCCAATCTTTCTTCTTGTTGATTTCCCCTCCAAAATGCAACTGCGAATTCATTTACATATTGCTCTTCTTTCCATGGATTCTCCTGCTCCGTTGAACCGTATTGGAATTTCAAAATATGTCCCATTTCATGAACTATATTATACCAATAAAAATACAACTCATAACATTGCTTGGCTTTCTTACCATTACCTTGAAACATCTCCGAGAATAAAGATTTAATTTCATCATCTAATTCTTCCCAACTTGAATAATATAACTTAATATGTCCCATTATAAAATCCCCCTAAATTTTTTAAATAATAGCTATTTCTATCTGGAAGGACGACAAGCTTTATTTTTATTGTAGTACGCCCATCCTATCGTAGTAGCACTATCCCTTCCCTTTTCTTCATTTACTCTATTCAATAAATTAAATATGTTGCTCTTAATATTTACCTTCCCATTATCCTCACTTTTTGTCAGTACATCATATATTAATTTTGAGTTTTCAAACGGTCTTTCTCCACATTCTAGTACTCCATCTGTAATTAGATAAATATAGTTCCAACCTTCTCTTAACTCTCTTATCCCTGTTGAATAACAAGGTACAGTTAAGTTTAATGAGTTGACTTGTCCAACCCATTGATAAAATTGTCTTTGATTCAGTTTATATTGTCCTAACTCTGCAAATTCAGGATGCAACAAATAAACCAAATTATCTCCAATTGAGAGCCACCACACGTATTGTTCTCTCTGAATACAAATTAAACAAGCTGTTTCTCCCTTTACTTTTTTACTCTTTTGCACAAATTCTTTACTTAGAAAAATATCTAAAATTAAATTTTCAACTTTAGCAAACATAGTCTCAATTGGTAAGTTTAGTACTGACAACAATTCTTCTTTGTACTTTATCATATAATTAAGAACCAATTTAGCACTCTCTGATGAAGTGTGAGCATCCAAAATCATTGCAAACTTCCAATCACTATCAGATAAAACAAATGCTCCATCTTCATTTTTGTCTGCACCAGCTTCTGTATTTCCACCATAACTCCCAATGTATATGCTGCCACATTTTTTTATATCTATCTCATCAAGATGCATTTCATCATTTCCAAGCCATTTTAACTCACTATATGTACTCATGAGACTTCCTCCTTTGTTTCCATTTTAATTTACCTTAAAAACATACTATCAAATTATCCGTTCCTACTAATATAAAACCTCTTCATATTATAAACAGTGTTAACTAACCTTTAAAGGAACAATCCTTAATCATGAATGTGATACCTAATATTCAAAGACTGTCCTACTAGATGCTTTTATGCAAATTTATTAATATCTACAATATTTAGATTCGTCGTTTTCCAAATCTTAACCTTCATTTTTCCATCCAATACAATATTATAAATATCATATGATTTATTAGTATTCATAACACTTTGTAAATAAAAATCTTACCTAGATTTTGATTTAACTTTAAATCCACATATTTATATCTATAAAAATAATATTCACTTATGAATGATTCCTACTCTTCTCTTGAAATATTAAGTGCCATACGGACATAAATTGTAATTGCTATTATTTTACTTCAATATCCAGCATATTAGAAATTAGTTCAAAAGATATTGAGAATACTTGTGGTCCAGCTGCTCCACATGCCAAATCATATTTAGGATAGAAAATTACTAGTGCATTTTCTGTAAGGTAAAAATTATTGGGATCAACCCCTCTAATACTCTCAAATCCAACACCAGAGTAAGCATCGTCAAAATTATATCCACTACCGTAACCCAGTTCTTTATTGCTATTAATTTTGGTCATAATTTCTTTAGACACAAATTCATATATGAAGTTCATATATTCATATTCATCTACTTTGAATACATCTCCTAGCTCCAATTTCTCTCCTGTATTTAGATTAAAAGTATCTCCTTCTATACCAGCCCATCCTACACCACCAGCTCCACCATTTAAGTACGCTGACATTGAAATGATATTTCCCAATACAGACTCAAGTTTGTAGTCAGCACTTCTATACCAATTGTCAGCTTCACCTTGTACCTTTATATTAGCTTCTTTTAAAACATCGAGTGGTAACTCATCATAGAAAAACTTTTCTTTATCAATAAAATATTTATTGATTTTAGGTATTCCATCGTAGTTACCTTTTAGTCGTGGTAACTTTAGTCTTAATTCTACAAAACCTTTTATATCATTGAAATACTTTTTATTAATATCAAATGTAGAAAAGCTCACTGTTTTATTGTCTGAATTTGATAGTTTTTCAGAATCACTCTCTGAAAATGATTTCTGAGATGGTTGTTGTAAATCACCTTTATTATTCTCGATTACATTACAACCAGAAAATACTAATACTAGATTTATTATAAAAATTATTATTGCAAATTTTTGTTTTCGATAATTCATTACTTTCGAGCTCCTTTTTTGTAATAGTTATGTATATGCAGACGGTTTCTATAATTCTATCTTGTACAATATAATTTTCCTATTTCTTCATTTGTAAAGTGTAATTTAGGCCCCTCTTTAGATTGCGTTTTTTTTCTCAATTCCTACTATAACTATTAATTCTTACTGCTAATATTATATATTCATATTTTATGTCAGATACTAGCTTAATAACTCCAGGTGATTTACTTCCTTTTGAAAAGCAAAATACGATTTGTCCCTCATTGATAACTCTTAATCCCTCTATCTAAATACCTAATATTAAATCATATTTCTAAATCTTCTCCCTCTAAATCTATTTCAATTTCTTTAACTATACTTCCTATATCTGCAGTTTGAAAATATTTTCAGGCTATCATCGCAAATCTAAAAACTACACCACTATTGCTATTTCCCACAAAAACTGAAGTAATTTTAGGTGCATCTAAAATTCTTTTCTTTACAACTTCATCTGTAATAATAGTGGTTAACATTCTAGCATTTTAAATACTTTTGAAATAAATCTTTAAAAAGTGCTACTCGTTAAATCTTTCTGCTAAAAAAGCAATACACCCTAGTACCCTAATTAATCTTAAAGCTAAACTACGTAATCGGCTTTACATCATAAATTTATTATATCAAATATTTCATATTAATAACACTTAATACAATAAATCCCATAATTGAACGAAAAAAATAGCTCTATATGAAATAGACCCTGACTATGTTTGTATCTAACTAAGGAATGTATTACGGTTACTTGTTCACAAAAACTTTCTTCTTTACCTATACTAAAGCATATTTCAGTCTATATTATGATTTTTTACACATACTTTTCCATTGAAGTCCTAACCACATTACTGTTGTTGGTATAAATGAAACCCAAAAAGCCCTTAAAGGATGTAGCCCACTAAATTTCTCATTTATAGGCACATAACATAATTCTAAAATTGGACTAACACTTGAATAATAAAAACTGTATATTACACCTTTTAATAGCTCAACATTTCTATATTCATGAAAATTATAAATTTTAAAATCAAAAACCCATATAATTATACCAACTAACCAAATTGATGAAAACGACATCAAATTCTTAAATAAATTCCCAGTATCAAGAAAACATCTTCCTAACACGAAATATATAATTACCGAAAAAGCAAATAATATATTTTGAGCAACTATATTTATAGAAGTTACCAACAATCCAATAGAAACAATTACTAAGTGTAATCCAAAAGCAATAAGATTTCTTTTTATCATTAAATCCCTCCTACATCTAAATCAAATTAAACCTCTAATCCTAATTTTGATATTTCATATAGGGCTTTAGGGGCAGCAATATTTTAGCACAATTATACTTAGTACAGTTTTCTATATTATATGGGGCGGATAAATACTTATAAATGCATTTTCGCCAATAGATAAAATTGCTTTCTTTATTTTTACAATCTGATTTTTCTTAACAATACAAAATAAAACATTCTTCTCGCCTTTAGTGTACATTCCTGTTCCTTTTAGCAGAGTAACACCATGCTTTATATCGTTTATAATGAAATTTGATATTCTTTCTGATTGTTCAGATATAATAAAAAGAGCTTTTCCTCTTATTGCTCCTTCTCTAATAAAATTATTACATTAACCCACTAACTAAAATATCTTATATTATCATTAATATACTCAATTAATAATTCGTCAATATTCTCTTCATACTTATAGCATTCATTATCTAAGGAGTCCCAAACAACTTCAGCTTTACTTATAATACTTTCTTTTATTTTTCTTCTTTCAAACATATCTTTTGGAACATAACTCCCAGGAAATTCCAATACAGCTTTTTCAAACAAGTTTTTAAATATAACTGATTTTACTTCTTTTAGTGCTTTCAATGTCTCTTCAGTATAATCTCCATATGAATGTTCAAAAAAAGATTCAAAGCCTCCACTATGTACTTCCATAATAAAATTCAAGATAAGATATACATTCAGTTCTTGAATCGTCATACCGTCCCTATCCTTTTCAAATGCATCATTTAATATTTGCCATACACTATTAGTTGCATCTTGTCCATCACTCTTTTTAAGTACATTTTTTACTCTCTCTTTTTTCTCTAACATAATACACTTCTCCTCGTAATCTAATATAGTATAAGCTCTCAAAAACCATCTCAACAATTAAGTATATTCCCCTTTGTACACAATCAGGTTTAATATCACATTATCCTATTAAAAATGATTACCAATTAGCAAACTTCTAATGATGTTGCTAGAGCAAATTGATAATCTTATACAAAAAATTCATTCATAACTCCTAAACTTCTCTCATAGACTTTCATTTCTATCTCCTCCATTTTCGTAAATTGGTATTGTACTAACCTTAAACACCCTATAATATCATCTAACTAAATCTTTGACTTATTATCTGCAGCTGCATCAAAATTTCGCAAATTCAAAAGTTGTCTTTTCCCTCTGTTTCCCTTTGATATTGTCAATTTACCATTTTCGTCATACTTACGTATAATATAATCACCTGTAAGTAAGTTGTAATCTTCCTCATCTACATAGACATTTCCATCTATACCTGTAAAACTCCCACCCAAGGTAGCTCCTATTAAAAACCAACCTTCATCTTGATAACGAAACCTATAATCCATAAACCATTTAGAACTTGAACCACCATAAAACTTTAATAAAATTGAACCTCTATCGATAATCATGTCTTGAAAAGGGTCTCCAAAAGCCCCTCCTTCATTCCTAAGAAGAATAGCTTTTTCTACCTTTATTGACAGTGTATAAGTATTATCCTTATTGCCAAAAGCTATTAATAAGTTTCTTGGATGTTCATACTCCAGTTGGTCACTTTTCTCAATTACAAATACTTTATCAGTTATATCATCTTTATTTAAATCACCTTCTGCCATAGCCAATTTACCATCACTTTTTTGTAAGACATGCCAGCCTGTAGGTATAAACGACGATATACTTTGAATATCATTATCATTATCATTTTTATTTTTGCTTTCACTTTGTGACCCACTATTAATATCTACATTTGAATTTTCCTTTGGTTTATCTTCTGTTGTAACCTGAGTTCTAATGTAAGTTCGATTCTCAATTTCTGATTCACTAATTTCATTTTTGTTCATACATCCAACTGCCCCAAGTAAACTAAATAATACTACTATTAACAATATAAATCTTTTCATCTTATCAATCCTTCCAAATACATCTTAAAACTTAACAGTACAAATTCCAACATACCCCATATTTGTCTATTAAACTTCCGAATAACTTATATGAGTTCTTAGTTTGTAAAGATATATTTATTTTACCCTCTGCTGATAATTTTTCATATATTTCTTTAATTTGTTCTCTGGTTATACAAGATACTTCAAAAGTAATATTATCAACATTATTTTTATTGCCAATATATCCCTTATTAAATGCCAAAACAGGTGAATCTGCCATAATGATAGAAAAGTAACTTTCTTTGTCTTTTATCTTTAATTCTGATCTAAATACTAACCTTTTTTCATCTTCAGAAAGTTGCATATTACTCATTTCTTTACTGTCTTCAAAAGTTTCAACGTTTACGTTTTCTATTTCAAATACTTCCTTGTAAAACTCAATTGCTTCCCTACAATTCCCGAAAAAAGTTATTCTTGATGAAATTTTCATTTTATATTTTCACTCCTTACTACTTATTTTAATTTATTGGCAAAACACTTCAAAACTTGCTTTGGTACATCCTTATATAAAAACTAAGTTAAGTAAATACTTAACTTAGTTTTATGCTTATTAGGAAAATAATAACGAATCTATTACTTGTTTGTTGTTAATAGGAAACCCTTTAACTGAAAGCTCTGGTAGTTGTGAAAAAGCTTTGTACATTGAGCCACAGGCACTACCAAGACTGTTCATTTGAATTGTTGTGATTGTATGAGGATTCTCTACCTTTCCCAAGGGAAAATCCATAACCATATAAGCCGTCTCATTATCCAACAGACGAATAGCACGAACTCCATACTGCCAGATTGACGGACAGGGAATACCCTTTTTTTAAGAATAAAATGTAAATAAGCTGCTTCAAATGTAGCTTATTCAACCTTCTCCACTTCACAATCAACAAGAGATGCATATTTTTTAAGCCACTCTAACATTTCAGAATCTGAAGAAACTTGATTCAAAGAATCACTTAGCACAAAATTGGCAGATGCTCCAACAATATTTTCATTTCCTGGATAGAAAGACACTATTGCGGAATACTTGCCTTCATAAAGATAAATATACAGAGTATTATTATCTAAACCTTCGCTTATGAAGCTATCCGATGATGTAATAGCAGAAGAAGCTGCTAAAACAAGTGATCCATTCAAAGCATTAACTCGAGAGGAAATCGTAGCAATAAATCGTTTTTCTACTTCTGTCTTTATCTCTTCAGGTATTCCAGTCATATCGCTGCCTACAAAATCATATATTTCTAGCCCTTTGGGAATCGTAATTTTGTATACTTCATTGGGCTTTGAATAATTTCCTTTTCCAATTTCTCTGATATTCTCTCCAACTTGAGTTAAAGCAAACATGAGATCTATATACTTATCGTTTTCAGCCATTATGTCCATTCTGTGAACCAAATCAAGTCCTTTTGTATAAAGCAAAGCATCTACATTTTCATTATTTGCAGTACAACCACCTAATAAGACAGTTAGCATTAAAGTTACAATAATAAAATATTTTTTCATGAAATTTACCTCCAATTAAAATAATAATTGTCATTACATTTTTTTATCATGGACTTTCAATATCTCTCTCCTTAATTCAGTAACAGATTTTCACTTATACATTTTACATTCCAATCCTTTCTAAATAACTCTCAAATTCAAATTTAAACCAACCTTTAATTTTAGCTTTTTCACTTATTGCTACTGTTAAGATATCATTTTGTAATTTTAATATGTTTACAATAGCCGCTCCAATTAGCTTGTCCAAACTTTCAGTTCTTCTTTTAAATGCTTTGTGGTCTATCTACAGTCTTGTCATCTATTGTGCAACCTCTTCTTGTTTGCGACAGCTTAAATCTCTACATAAAGTTGTTTATAATTACGAGATTATGAACTCCTAATACAGTGACTAACCCAGTTGGCGAGAAAATGTATTGCGCATGTCCCTAAATCCTGACCACAGTTCACCTGTAGATACAGCATTTATCATACGCTACCCAAGTTAATGCCTTTTATAGTGTATTAAGATATCTAAATAGAATCACTATAAATATTGTCTAGATATTCAATAGTTTTTCCATCAAGAATTTTTTCACCATTCTTTATTTCTATAGAATGGTGATATTTTAATAAAAATTTAAAAGGATTTCCCACACAACTTTTCAACTCATCTAAACCAAATACATCTTCAATATTTCTCCCCATAGAGTATCCTAGCGGATGAATAATTTGGTTTCTCATTAGAAAATCATATAAATTAATAGATTCTTTTTGGAATTCTAATTTGTTTTTTAACATTTCCCCAAACTTTTTCATATAACTAACTGGGTTATTCAAAACATCTTCCATTAGTACTTTTTCCATAAATCCCAAGAATTCATATATAAAACTTAATCCTTTAAAGCTACACATATCGGCTATTCCTTCATTTTCTAAAGCAAATAGAGATTTGACTACATCTTCATGTCCTTCTTTCGTCTGCTTATAGATACCTCTAATATGACTCTTCATATAATGATGTAGCTCATGAGCTAATAAATCATTAACCTGCTCTTCATTCAATTGACTTAAAAAAGAGACATCTAGTAATACTTGTCCTTTTTCAACGCAAGCATTATTCATAAATATGTATAACTCCATATCAATTTCAATATCCGAATCCAAAACAGGTAAATATTTTAATGCTTTTGAAATAAAATCTTTTTCATTAATTATTTCTTTTATTCTTTCTACATTGGCGTACAAGCTTTCAAAGTTATTTAACGCCCATAAAACAGAATCAATAATATTCTCTTTTATTGGATCTTTTTCTATATTACTTTCAATTAATTTCAAGTGTCTACAATATGCTTCATAAAACAAATTTACCCAGTGTTCTCTCTTTGTAAGACCAACATTTTTACCAAATAACTTTATCATTTTCTCATATGAAAATGTATTAAATAATATTTCTATGTCTTGTTTTTTTAGTACTTTTTTAGTATTAAATACATCGTAAAAGCAATCAAATCCTTCAGTAGATAAAGTGATTTTTACTCCCATAGAATCTCCTCCTTATATGAATACTCGTGACATATAATATCTTAGTATTTACGCTACCTTCAAGCTGAAAGTCTAAGAAATGCCTCTTAGTAAAGATTTTCTTTCAGTAAGAATATTTAGTACACAATCTCCAAAAGTTTGTCGCTAGTGCATATCTGTGAAAACATTGAAGACCACTATCTGTTTTATGTGTGATGGCAACTGTAGCATTGTATTTAATTAATAAACCTGAAATATTTTATATAAGTAGTACTAGTTAATTATTGCATTTCTATCTTTTTAATAAATATTCTTCATGTACTTCGATTTCATTAGATGAATTTATTTGATACCCTACACATGAAAAACTTGATTGATACTCTAATGCTTTCCTCAATCTTAACTGTTGTTTTGCTCTTACTATGTCTAGAGCTTCCTCCTTAGTAACCCACTTTACTTCACTACTTTCATCACTGGTTCGCAACTCACCTGATATGTATTTGCATATAAAGTCAATTGTAACAATTGTTGGAACTTCTTTAACTCCATTGTATCCATTCTTCTTTTTTGTATTTGAATATATTCCTACAATATTTTTTATGTCAACATTAACGCCTGTTTCTTCTTTTATTTCTCTAATCAATCCTTGTATAACGGTTTCACCTGGTTCTACGATTCCACCTGGATACTCCCTCCCTTTACGAGGATTATTTATAAGTAAAATTTCCACTATATAATTGGTTTTCAACATGAATTCATTATATCAAATATTTCATATTAATAACACTTCATACAATAAATACCATAATTAAAGCAAAAAAATAAATCCATAATTTCTATGGATCTTGCACTTAGTACATGAAAAAATATTTGATATTGAAAGCATAAGTCAAAATATTCAAAACTATCTCAAAATATATAGATTGATTTATATCCTTTCTTCTGAATCAATTGTTTATACCATAAGAAAAACTGGGTCAATAAAGAAATATCCAATATTTGATAGGGAATAAAAATGTTGAAGAAAGCACTGCTGTCTATTAAGTATTATAAATATTGTTTGACAACACGATATAACTGAAATGATAAACTGTATTTTAACCAACCTTTTATTTTATCTATATCAGGAAGATTAACTATAGAATTTGGTTTGAGAGGATACTTAAATAAACAACTTACATCTTGCCGTCATTCAGGACTAGATATCTCTACACTAACAGGAACTTGAGATAATTGCCACAAATACTGGAAAAGTAAACTCTCAATGTCTTTATCCCTAACTGGTAACTCTATTTATAACCCAGATTTAGATTCTGAATATTTGCTATACAATGAGCTTGTTACTTATGATAATTATAAAATCTTGTTTAATTTATAGTGATAGCCTTATATCGTTATTTGTATTATTCAAGAAAAATATATAGTTAGGAAGGACTTGAAATATTTAAACTTACTAGAGTAAAGTTTATATATTTTTCTTGAATGTTTTTAATATTTTAGTTAGGTCCTCATATACTTTATCAGACAAGATTTAACTATATGTTCAGAATCTTAGAGAATTTATAATCTTTAAATACACATATTTTTTTGCTTTCTGATTTATATATTATAAAATCTTATTTAAAAACTCCTTAGTCCTTTTCTCTTTAGGGTTCTTGAAGAACTCTTCAGGTGACCCTTGCTCTATCACATATCCATTGTCCATAAAAAGAACCCTGTTGCCAACTTCCTTTGCAAATCCCATTTCATGAGTAACTACTACCATAGTCATCCCTTCATTGGCTAATTCCTTCATAACCTGTAGCACTTCCCCTACCATTTCTGGATCTAAAGCTGAAGTAGGTTCATCGAATAGCATAACCTTAGGACTCATCGCAAGTGCTCTAGCAATAGCTATTCTTTGTTTTTGTCCTCCAGATAATTGAGATGGATAGTTTTCTGCCTTATCTTCAAGTCCTACTCTCTTTAGAAGATTTAATGCTAAAGCCTCCCCCTCTCTTTCGACTAAACCTTTCAGCTTCTTAGGAGCAAAGCATATATTTTCAAGAACTGTCATATGAGGAAATAAGTTAAATTGTTGAAACACCATTCCCATCTGTTGTCTAATAACATTTATATTATTATTCTTTGTTAATATAGATTGATTTTCAAGTAAAATGTCTCCAGAAGTTGGTTGTTCAATCAAATTTAAGCATCTTAGGAACGTACTCTTTCCCGAGCCACTTGGTCCTATCACAACGACAACTTCGCCTTTGTGAATTACTTCATTGATTCCATTTAAAACGTCTACTTTCCCAAATTTTTTATATAAATTTCTTATTTTAATCACCTTGACTCATTCTCCTTTCGGCAACTCCTAATAGCTTAGACAATGTAAATGTCATAATAAAGTAGATAATGGCAGCTATAATAAGAGGTTCAAAGGGCTGAAATAAATTTCCTCTAACAGTATCTGCATTATACATGAGCTCTTGAATACCTATAATTGATACAATCGATGATTCCTTAATAACAACAATAAATTCATTTCCTAATGCAGGTAGTATGTTTTTCAAAGCCTGAGGAATGATTATGTTCTTCATAGCCATAGCATGAGGCATCCCTAAAGATCTAGCTGCCTCCATTTGACCTTTATCAACTGCTTGTATACCTGCTCTAATTATTTCAGCTACATAAGCCGCACTATTAATGGATAGAGTGATAATTCCAGCTATAAAATCTCCATAGGTATCTCCTATAACAGGTATTGCAGTAAAGTCAACACCCATTCTAGGTAATCCATAATAAATTATATATAATTGCACCAACAATGGAGTCCCCCTTATAAACTCTACATATGATGCACTAATCCACTTAATTATTTTTTTCTTAGAAAGTCTCATAAGAGCCAAAAGAGTTCCAAGAATTACACCAATAATTACTGTAAAAAATGAAAGTAGTATTGTATTTTTACTTCCTTCTAAAAAAAACAAATAATACTTACTTAAAAAACTAAAATCCATTCTTATTTACCTCCTATTCTACTTATCTTTTGTTTGGTAAAAGTGTTTAGAAACTAGGGAAAAGGTCCACCCTAGTTTCTAATGAATATAAGAGTTTTGTATATTTATACATTTATTCAATCAATTCTGTAGCTTTAGTTACGAAATTTTCAATTAGTTTTTCTTTCATCAAACGGTCTAAAGTATTGTTTATTGCATTAACAAGTTCAGTACTTCCCTCCTTAAGGGCTACTGCAGACCCTCCTTCTTCCTCATCAAATTTGATTTCAGAAACCAAAAGATCACTATTCTTTGATACATATGCCTTTGCTACACCAATCTCTACAACAACTGCATCAATCTTACCATATTTTAGCTCAAGCATGAGATCTGATACTTTTCCTAATGCCTTTATTTGACCTCCTGGAATTTGCTCAGTTGCTATTTCTTGCTGAATAGATCCTTTTTGAGCTCCTATTTTTTTACCTTCTAAATCTTGTAAAGATGTTATATTTTCTACATTATCTTTTTTTACCACTAAGGCTTGTACAGTTCTATGATATATCTTTGAAAAGTCAACATTCTCTTCTCTATCTGGAGTAGGCGTCATTCCTGCAACAACAAAATCAACATTTCCTGAATCTAATGCAGCTAATAATCCCTCAAACTTCATATCCTTTATTACTAGCTCAACTTCAAGATCCTTAGCAATTTCCTTTGCAATTTCAATATCAAATCCAACTATCTCATCCTTACCATCTATTTCTTTATGGAACTCGTAAGGTGGATAATCAGCGCTTGTCCCTAGTACAATCTTACCTGAAGCTTTTATTGCTTCTAATTGACTTTCTTGCTTATTTACATCTACTTTTTCAGTTGTAGACCCACATGCTATTAATCCTAGAACCAATACTCCTATTAGTGATACTAAAAAAAACTTCTTAAATTTATTTTTTGACATTATTAAATCCCCCTTTGATAGTTTCTTTATCCGAGAAAATTGCATATTAAGATTCTGGTAAGAATGTATTTTACTTGTATATATGCAATCCCCTACTCAACTTACATTGTATCTACATATGAACTTATCAACCGGTTGAAAACAGTTTTTTATGCAATAAAAAAACTCATCTCTTATAATTAAGAGACGAGTAAAATCCCGCGGTACCACTCTTTTTGATATGACTATGGCATATCCTCCTCTTCCCCGTAACGGTGGGATCCGTATTTTCCTACTACTATTTCAAAAAATCTCCTCATGGGCTCTTTTCACTATAACTAGATTACTAGACTCACACCAACTCTAGCTCGCTTAAATCATCATTACACTTACTCTCCCAATCACTGGATTAATATTTAATATTTAAACAAAATTTTGTATAAGTATGATTATACTTGGATATATTACATTTGTCAACACTAAATTAATAAAAACAAAAAAACTAGCTATGATAACATAATCATTTATCATCAGCTAATTAAGTTATAAAAATAATATATTAATCCTTATAAACCTTATATTTTAAAGAGTAAGATGACCCAGAATCAATACCAGCAAAACCAAGTATAAAATGCTATGATTTGCAAATCACTACTCTATATCTAGATTTCATAATAACTGTATCTTTTAACAAATACTTTCTCGCATATGTCAGATAACACCTTTTTGCTTACAAGACTTTGGAACTGTACCCTATCAGAATGCTGACTTGGTAAATTTTTGCTCCCAGTGAAATGCCTTTGAATTTGACTCCAATGGAATACATTACCAATAAAAAACAGTGTCTACAACACTTAAAACTTAATCTTTGGTGCATCCTTGCATAAATATTTTTTATACGCTATTTTCATTCGTAACACTCTTTAGAAATTCATATGGCCATTTATACAGAATATCATTATGTGTATACAGAATATCATTCTTTTTTTCTAATTCTTTTTCTAGTTTCTTTCCTAGTTCTTTTATAGTTATATTTTCTAGCAATCTGATAAGTGGTGGTCGCTCTCTTTCAGCTTTCTGTATTATTTTATTTAATCTCTCTAGTTTAAGATTTCCTAGCTTAAATCCTTCCTTACTCTTTTTTATTCCTTTAAAATAATAAGGATTCATGTTTTGAAAATACACATCAAAGTTAGAATCAATATGTAGTTCCAATTTATCTCTTTGGAGTTGAAATGCTGGTTTGTTCCATTTATCATCTCTCTTAACTTTATTCATCCATTCAGATTCACTATATCTTTCTCTTGGTATGATAGGATAAATCAGTTCAACTTCTTTCATTTGTTTTCTTGTGAAATATAACTCTTCTAGTTTCATTGCTCTACCTTGATACATATATGTCGTTACAATATAATCTTTTTCACTAATCCCTAAGCTTTTAAGTATCCTAATGACTTCACTAATCTCTGAAATATTCTTATTATTAATAAATAAAATATTCCAAAATTTAAATCCCTGACTCGAAGCTTTTTTTATTAGTGAAATAAGTTTTTTAAAAGCACCTTTATAATGAACAAAGCTGTCATGGGTTTCATTTAACCCGTGAAAAGCTAATTGTATATCTTTTATTCCAAATTCTTTCATAAATTTAAGTTCATTATCCGAAATTTCATAGACCCCGTTCGTTGATAATGTATCTCTTTTATATCCATAGTCATTAGATAACTTCAATATTTTGATAAACTCAGGGTGATTTGTTACATCAAAAAGTGGAAAAAAATGACCAATTTCAGAATATTCCTTCATATTATTCAAAATTAGTTCTATTTCATCTAAGCTCATATACTCTTTAGTATGTTTCCCGTACGTTAAACAGTGATCACATGCACATTGACAGCCTGTAATTTGTGCTTCAACTCTTAATCTTTTCATAAATCCTCCCTAATTCTACTCAATATTGAAAAATTGCGTATAACGTTTTTGTGTTTGCGACACCTTCGAACTAGACCTTAGTGGAATCCTCCTCGGTGGAGCTTTGATCCCAGTTAAAAGATGTAGCACTCATATCCCTAAGCTTTTTCTTCCCTAGACGCCTTTATGTAAACATATTATTATGCAATTGTTCCTGCCATTTTTTATAACCACTTCTTTATTTCTAACAGATATAAAATCTTATCTCCCTTTAAAACTCATACTTGTCTTGCAGAACCCTCCCTTAAGTTGCGGATTATAACTTTTCATAATCCTGCTTTAGTATAGAATATAATTCTAAATCAATAAGTCCTTTTTCTTTCCATATTTCACCTTGGCGTATAGTTCCTTCATATACAAATTCATTTCTTTTTAAAACTTCTTTAGATCTAACGTTTTCCGCCATTACAAATGCTTGTATTCTATTGACTCTTATTTTTTCAAACATATAACCCGTTATCATCTTTACCACTTTTGTTGCAATGCCTTTACCCCAATAATTCTCATTTAACCTATATCCAATGGTTATCATATTAATCTTTTTATTAATATCAAAAATCTCAGCAATTCCAATGAGTTTTTTCTCAGGTATAGTAATATAAATTCCTAAAAATATCATCTTCTTTTTATTAAAATCTCTCTTATAATGTCCTATCATATTTTCAACAGATTTGATATTTTTCCTTGCCTTCCCTGGAATATATTTATAGATTAATTCACTGTTATGTATTTCATAAAAATCATTTAAATCTTCTACCTCTATTTCCTTTAGCACTATCTCATTTGATGTTATTACTGGATAACTGCTAAATAGTAATTCGTATTCCATTACTCTATCCTCCTATATATATATTAATATCATTTTTACACTCTAATCTTTAAAACTAGTCTTTTTCTGTCATCTAGCATACCAGGTGTTCAGGGAGTTTGTAAATCTTAGGGTGGCTACCTTTGATTAACGAATTTTGATGGAACGTATCTGAATCTTAAATTTCATGTTAGATGAAGTTCTTTCAGTTACCTGCCCTCATTAATCTTTATTTTTTTTATCATACTATATGATTTATAACCCCTCGGATCATTCTCTTTTATAAAAACAATCTTGTATCCTAATTTTTCGTAGAATTTTTTTGTCTGAAATTCAGTTGTACCTAAATTAATACTATAGACATTTAACTTCTTTGCTTCTTCTTCTATTTTTAACATAAGACCTTTACCAATTCCTTTTTTTCTATATTCTTCATTAACTAAAAGCCAACCTATATACATTGAATCTTCAGTAATACTCTTGTGAACTCCTCCAATAATAAAATATCAAAACGTGGGTCTACATACCTTAGAAAAGCTTTGTATCAAGACACCTGTGAAGGTATTTACAAAAGATCTTCTGGATATGCTAATTCTTTATTAAAAGCTTATTATGATAAAAAAATTAGTGAGGGAAAACCTTCTAAAGCAACTATTATTGCTACTTTTAACAAACTACTTAGAATTGTTCATGGTATTTCAAAAAGTTGTAAACTTTTTACAATGAATAAGTAGTTATATTTGATTAGTAACTAGCAGTAGCTTTTTGAAACCGATTTAATTGATAGGTTTATTTACTATGCCTATTTTTACTATATTCTACTTTTTTTAGAAATATCCTTGACAACTATTAGCTGGTTTATAGGAAGTTGTGACAATTTCCCTCCCTATAGCCTTTACACAATAAAACATTATGATTCTTCTACTCGTGTAAGCCATTCATTGGTTAATGAGTTGAATAGTTTCTCCTGTTCTATCTGTAAGTTATGACCTGCTCTATCCAATACAGCAAAAGTAGCTCTAGGGTAATTTTCTAAAATACTCCATGCATCTCTATAACCCACAAAAGTATCTTGTCTTCCTACTATTATAAGAGCAGGCTTGTCTATTTTTTTATTTATTTTATCTACATCAAATGAGAAATTATATCCATTTTCTTTTAATTGTTCTAAGAATTTATTATCTGCTATTTTAAGACCTGACATTATTTCTTTTTTATACCTTTCATAGTTTTTTTTACTTTGAACAACTGCTATAGAACTAAACTCTTCAGCATCCTCTAGTGTCAATCTAGATAATAACTTATTATCTTTTACTAAAACAATATGTTCAGGAACATCTCTCTTTTTGCTATCCGCGATTATGCAAGGACAAATTAATAAAACACCATCTACTCTTTCACTCATATTATAAATTACTCCTCTTGATAAATAACTTCCGTATGATTCACCAACAATTAAGAAATTTTCATTTGGAATAATTTCTTCAATAAAATCAATAACAATATCTAACATAATGTCTGAATTAGTAATCCATTCTGCACTCTCTGATTTTCCCATACCCGGTAAATCAATGTATATTCTTTTGTATCCATCCTTATTATCAAATACAGGCTCCATACAACCAGTCATTAATCTATGGTCTGGTGAATAGCCATGTAACATAATAACTGGCTTTCCTTTTCCTTTTATTTCATAATTTATAAATATATCTTTAATTTTGCACTTCATTTTTACCCTCCTTCATTCTTATACCATTTTCATTCTACTTCAGATTATCTAATGTTATACATAATAAACTACAAAGAATAACTCCGTTATCACTATTTCATATACCATCTTCGTGTTTGTGACACCTTTGAGCTTTACAAGGAATCGCTTATGCCAGGGTAGCCTCTGGGTGACTGACTCGATTAGCGATAAGATGTAGTCGTATAATCTCCAAAAGCACTCCCTAGTAGTCCCAAAGTAGTGACTTATTCTTAACTGTAACTTTTAGAATAGCATAAGTGTTTAGTATTAGTTTCTGATGTATAAGTAAAACCTAATGTTTCTAATATACTTTACTTAGCTTTATATTTACATGTTCTAAATTTACCTTCAATCCAGAATGTTGCTTCAATAGTTTGAAATCTTAATAAATAACATTTAGGATCTTCTATCCCTTTTTTGAAGAAATTCCTGTCACAATATTTATCAAATTTTCTTTTTTCATCCATGTTTGTTACTATTTCAACATTACCAATTAGTGTGACACTGTCACTACCACTATTGTAACAAACACTTGCCCTGGTATTGTTTTCAAAATGAGTTGCTTTTCCATTCAAATGAGACCTTTTTGATGTCATAAAATAGATTTGCGCAAAACCATTATTTTTAATTTTTGTAATAGTACATACGCGCGGATACCCCTTCTCATTAATTGAAGCAAGCGTTACAACTTCACACCTATCTAGTAATTGAGAAGCTTTCTCCTCAATCTCTTTAATCCTTTCTTTTTGAATTTCATAAGCTGTTTTCCCCATAATCTTTCCCCCTTGTTTTAATAGGTTAATAAATTTCTTAATGTACATAATATGTTTACTAAACTAATAATCAAACATTTCCAAAGAACAACCACGATATCACTGTTTCCTATAACGTTTTCGTATTTGCGATACCTTCGAACTGGACCTTAAGGAATACTTCTTGGTGAAGCTTCGCTCTCAGTGAAAAAGTGTAGTACACAACGCCCTAGAGTTTAACCATGGTGTACCCTTGATGTAATATATTGTTATAGGACGTAGTAATACCTTCATCACTGTAGCCCTTAATATAGTATAAAAATCAATTTAATTTTACTATAAAACTAACTAGAGATACTGCTCCTCATTTTAAGCCGTTTGGATTTTTAAGCATATAGTTCAATTTATCTTCCCTTCTATCATGCATATCATAACAATTCTTTTCTCTATTTAAGAATTCAAATCCAAGCCTATTAAATATTCTTTGCATTTTTGTATTAGACCCCATTGTATCAGCATATATGTATTTAAGTTTCAAGGTATTGAATACATAATCTATTGCGATTTTAATAGCTTCTGTTCCATATCCCATTCCTTTATATTCATCATTGGCAAGAACAATCCCTAGTTCACATTGACTTTTCTCAAAACTAACTCTTTTGAAAGACAACTCACCTATTGGCGTTGCATCTGATAAAAATATTCCAACTCTCGGATACCATGACTCCTTCTCAGTGATAATATCATAGTTTTTATCTACTTTTTCTTTATCATAACTATAAGAATCTGGATCCATTATGGGGTCTGCGATGTACGATTTATAAAATTCATGATATTCTTCTCTTGTAAATGTTCTCAAACATATCCTGTCGCCTTGAATACTAATCATATAGTCCTCCTTTAGAATTATTCCTCTAAAAAATATTTCTTCAATAATAGGTGCGATTACAACAACTTATATAAAAAACAATTTCATTATTTTCATAATTTATAAATTTCTCAATTACTAATTAAATATTATTAAAATCCTTGACTAGAAAATAAATAGAATTGTCATATAGCAATCTAAATGATAGGATAAGAAATACAATGCTTATAATTCCATTTAAAGTTGGTATACTTCCCCACGATATCTTATTGCCTTTATCCAAATATAATTACTTAAGTACAATACCAAAAATGACCAATTCTATAATTGGACTAAAATGAAATGTATTAACGTTTAATATTTTTAGCGCTTGTCCAAGTGTGGCACACATATCCCTGAAGATTATCCCTAATGCACTTTTGAGCAAACTTTTTACTAGATCGTAAATTAGGCCCTTGTCTTCGCCACAAAATAATATTAAGTCAATCCAACATCTTTTAAAACCTGCATAGTTTTATATTGACTAAAGTCTTTAGACAACTTTAACTCTTCTAGATTATATTTTAAATCTACTTTTCTATTAAGCTTAATCAATTTTAAATTCAGGAATACTTCCTCTTTGTAATCTAATAATTTTTTCTTAATTCTATCATTTTCAATATCATTAATATTATCGTATATACTGCTTAGATTCCCGTGCTTATTAAATAGTTTTTGGGCAGTTTTTATCCCGATACCTGGAACCCCTAGAATATTATCTGATTTATCTCCTACAATTGCCTTCATATCAGCTATGAGTGCAGGTTTTAAATTATATTTCTTATCCACTTCTTTTTCATCATATAGTACTGAACTTTTTCCTTTGGGATAATATACATATACATTTTCATTTACTAATTGTAATAAATCAGAGTCAGTTGAGACTATCACTATTTTATTTTCATTATTATAACGTCTTGCATACTCTGATAATACATCATCAGCTTCTACATTCTCAATTTCACAATGCTTTATTGAAAGATAGTCTAATACTTTCTTTAAATCAGGTAGCTGTATAAATGGATTCATATCTTCTGATAAGCTTGACCAATCTTTGATTCTATTGGCCTTGTAATTTGAATCAAGTTGTTGACGAAATGAACCTAACTCACTATCAAATACTACAAGAACCTTTTCTGGTTCAAAATAAGATATTGTTTTTAAAAGTGTTCCTGTAAAGCCAACAATTCCATGAATTAACTGATTATTTTTACCACGTATTTTAGCAGGGAGTCCAAAAAACATTCTAAACAATAGGCTAAATCCATCTATCAATAAAAAATTACATTTCACTCTATCTACCTCCATTTAAATGACGTATTCACTTATAACTTTTTAAGCAATGACCTTAAGCAATTAATTACTACATCTGGTCTATCCTTATGTATTAGATAGTCGCTGTCTGACGCTACTATGAATTCAGCTTTACCTCTCTATAACAAGCGTAGAATTCCCATCACCAATAATTTTATATTCAAAGTTTATGTTATCCATTATTTTCTCTCCAATCAGTGAATAATAATCTCCTTGTTCTCTAAGTGAATAGTCCTTGCAATGGCATGTCCACTTCAATTCAAATACTGAATTCTACTTAATTAATAAATACACCAAGTATATGAGTATCTATTTCTAATAATCCTTCCCTAGTTAAGTTAGAAACTACACTATGTAGTTGGATTACATCATAAATTTATTATATCAAATATTACATATTAATAACACTTAATACAATAAATTCCATTGCCACGCAAAAAAATAAATCCCGGAAGAAATACGAGAATAAAATTCCGCTTTTTTTTGTGCACTGTTCGCTATACTATTAAACTTGTAAACTGCAATGCAAGCTATATTCATAGGAACAGTGCCTAAGGCAATCCATATAAAAGCTCGTTCTTTCCAAGTGAATGGAATCATAGCTGTAGAATCAACAACTTCATTTGATCCGAAAAGACAGATAACTCCTAGGTATAATACAGTAATTATTCCAGCAGTATAAATAACATTTGAAATTATTTTAATAGTTTTTGACCAATTCATATTTTACTCCTTTCCCATAAATACAGAGTGCAATAGTGGTGTCTCTTTATAAACTCAATACTATTTTGTAGTAACCACTGCTAATGTTTTCGATTCTTCAGAATACTCTTTTCCCGTTATATCTGAATAATAAGCATGGTTCTTAAAACCAAATTGATTTAATGTGTTAGTTATAGTTGATTTAGTATAATAATGATTAAAAAGTCTATATATATTAATGTCTTCATCTTCAGTCATAACTATTGTTTGATCTAAAAACGTATCATCTTCTGAATAAATAAATGTTTCCGTCAAAGATAAATAGGGTTTTTTATTCCAAAATCCGTCCTTTGAAATTCCCCAACTTTTTCCCAAATCCCTTTCATCTCTATTTCTATCTGTAAATATATCGAAAATAAATATACCTCCTGGTTTTAAAGCTCTATACACCTTATTAAGCAAGATATCTCTTTCATCATTTGTAAGTGCTCCAAAGTCACAAAAAATCAACATAATTACATCAAATTCAGATTCAAAATCAATTGTCAAATAATCTTGATAAATATATTTAATATCTAAATTGCTTTCTGTAGCACTCTTTTTAGCATAATTTATGGAACGCTTAGAGAAATCTATTCCAGTAATAGAATATCCTCGTTTTGCCAATTTGA
Organism: Sporosalibacterium faouarense; assembly: GCF_016765695.1. Lineage (GTDB taxonomy): Bacteria > Bacillota > Clostridia > Tissierellales > VENL01 > Sporosalibacterium > Sporosalibacterium faouarense. The sequence goes on from NZ_JAETGO010000037.1 coordinate 186,165, forward strand.
AATCATATAGTCCTGGACCACAGCCAAGGTCAAGAATTTTAATATCTTTGTCAGAAAATATGTCATTCTCTAACCATTCAACTGATAAGTTTATAGTTGAAATTTTTCTACTGGCTGCATCCCAATCTGGATTAAGATGGGCTTCAAGCATCTTTTTAGAAATATGTTCATCATCCCAAAAATCTGTTTCACTTTTTTCAAATAAATTTGGTTTTTGAGATAACTTTAGTAGTTTATTAATATCCATAAGACAACACCCCTTACTCTTATTTATATTTTTTTAGCACAATATTACAAAATAACAATTCATTTTTATTAACAATTCGATTTACACTGTCTCTAATGAATTCTTCTGTTATAATTTTTCTTGATTGTAGTTATTATTCCTAATAAAAATAATAATAGTAAATATTATAGCAATAATTACAGCTGCTATAAAACCCTTAATCATACCACCAATGATACATAGTATGAAAGCAGTAATGGCTAATCCCTTTTGTTTACGCCTAACTCCTAATATTAATGGAATTAATCCACATAGCACTCCTACTACTAATGCCCCCACCACTAATCCGATACCGTAACTTATCCTATAATATGTATTATTTATCATACTGACCTCCAATTATATAAGCAATTTCAAACTATATCATACTTAAAAAGTTATTATAAATAACTTTTTTCTAACTAACAAATCATATTTCCACTTATATCTACATAAAGCTATGTATATATGCTATCCTAATATACATAGTATTTTTAGGCTTAAGGACAAAAGTCCAATGCTCCTTCAAAGCTGCAAAGAACTAGTCTTAAAACAAGAAAAATATGATTTCACCAATTCACCACAAATATGGTACCAACCTCCAAGTATTTATACAATAATCCTTATAATCTGAATGGAAATGAGCTATCAATGCCTTTTCTTCAATGTGAATACGACAAATGAATGCTATTGAAAGTATAAAGAGAATAATTCATGTTTTACATTTCAAACTCATAATAATTCTCATGAGTTTTATTGTATTATTTCTTTTAATTTCTGCCTATAAAGTTCTGCTGTTTCATGATACTCCATAATAATTCCTTCTTCTTTCACAAAATTCCCATAACCCCTCGACTCTCCTTTTAATCGAGGTAAAAGCTGAAAATGGAGATGGTTCCTTTTGCCGTCACAAATTGTACACATATACACTTTTTCTGCACCTAAAATTTCTTTATGGAGTTTAATTATTACTTCTGATATTTTTAATATATGTACTCCTAGTTCAAGAGGCATTTCAGAAATATCTTCATAATGCTCCTTTGATACAATAATGGTCTGTCCAGTTGCTCTTGGGTATTTTTCAAACTGACACCTTACCTTTTCATCCTCATAGAAGATTAACCCTTCATCAGGAAATATATCTCCTGTCCTAAAGTTATAACATCCAAAACATATACCCTTTTCCTGCAATTCATTTATTCTTTCAGATCTTTTCTTCAATGCTTTTTCTTCACTGTCTGACAATTTTTTAACATACATTTTAACTCATCCCCTTACAAAGTTAATATAAATTGCTACTAAAAATATAGTGAAGTACTAAACTTATACTATGTCCATTATGAGCATAGTATAGAGTCTATTTCAAACCAGTTTTCCGTTAACCAAAGGATCTCATCTTTAAAACGTCCTGCTTTTCCTCGGTACTTTCTAAAAAATTCAGGCTGTATCCACCACGGTACTTCAATACACCATGAAAGTCGTAAAGCGTCTGCTATATTAGGTAAAGTCAGCATTAAATGCTGAGAATAGCCTTCAAGAAAAGCATATGTTTTCTCAATGTTTATTACATTATCTTTCAATGCAAAAGATAATATTGCTCTTCCTATGTCATGCCAAATGTAGCTGTAACTGTTGCGGTCAAAATCAATTATGGCAGATACACAATCTACATCGAAAAGGATATTATCCGAAGTAAAATCTTCATGGGCAATCCCCTTGGGCAGTTTTTCAAAAAACTCATTTGTAAGCTGTTTTAAAATAGGTTCTTGGGCAAGCACAGCTTCTCTATATTCAATGGGCATGTCAGATGAACATTCCTGCATACTGTCATGAAAGTTAGTCCATAACGAATCTATAACTTGTCTATTGTTAATAGGAAACCCTTTAACCGAAAGCTCAGGAATCTGAGAAAAAGCTTTGTGCATTAACCCGCAAGCATTACCAAGACTGTGCATTTGCATTGTTGTAATTGTGCTAGGATTTTCTACCTTACCCAAGTGAAAATCCATAACCATATAGGCTGTTTCATTATCCAACAGACGAATAGCATTCCCTCCATACTGCCAGATTGATGGACAAGGAACACCATTTTTTTCAAGAATAATCTGTCGTTGCAACGCAGACTCAATTAGCTTCAATTTATCTCTACTAAATCGCTTATTACTAAATTGTTTAACCAATACTTCACCTTTATCAGTGGAAACCTTCCATTGCTTATTTAACCATCCACCCGTTACTGGAGTAATCTTATTACAAATTATCCCATAACTATCTTTCAAATCATATATAATACTGTCCTTCACGTAATAACCTCCTGAACAGAATATAAATAAAACTGCATTGGCTGCAGCTCATTTAATATACTAGTGAATTTTACTGCCTTTCTATAAAAATTTTCTAATTACTAACGGATATAAAATTTTATCTTTTCTTAAAATAATTGCCAATTAACAAACTTCCGATTATATTTTAACCAAATTATTCTACTAAAACGATATCAAACTCAAATGGGAACTCCTTTGCTTCTTTAGCTCTAAAATCTACTTCAAAGCCTGTCCCATTTTTGTAAAAAAATCCACTTGTTAATTCTATTTTAATGTAACACATATTCTCATCCTTTTCATTGTTATGTTCAAAATACCATGGTTCAAAAGCCTTTATCAGTTTCTCTCTTATTTCACTATTATCAGATTTTAATGGATGGCCTATATTTTTAGCAATCCCACTAAATCTATATAGTTTACTACATAGAGATACATTAGGATTATTTTCCATTTCTTTTACTTTTTTCGATTTAGCATATGTTACAACATAGAAACTTTTATTAAAATAATATGTATCTATAAATCTCACAGAAGGTATATTATCATTTGATGTTGCTAGAGCAAATTGATAATCCCGTGCAAATAATTCATTCATAACCTCTAAACTTTTCTCATAAACTTTCACTTTATCTCCTCCATTCTGTGATACATACTAAAAATCTATTTTTCTTTCCCAATACTCTTTAATAGGTCTTGTACCAACAACTCTTCTAATTTCTTGTATATAGTCTGCCACTAAAACACCTCTCAACCTTAGTTTGTTTTGCTAAATATAATGGCATCACCACTTAAAATTCCTCCGTGGGGTTTCAATACATATTCAGTCAGATTTTTTGCTGCATCACGTTTTTCATATATTGAATATACTGGGTTTAAAAGAGTTTCGATATATTCATAACTCTCATAACATTGGGATTTTAAATAATTAATCGTTTTCTTTCTTGTTTGATGCCACAAGTTGTTATTTTCGAGTAATATCGTTATCGCATTTGTAATTAATAATGAAGCTACATAATTAAACTTAATTACATCATCAATGTCCAATAAATCTTTATATATTTCAGTTAAGTCCGATCGCTTTTTAATTCTGTATCCTTCATTTTTCCACTTTTCATTCTCAGTGGGACCCTTATCAAGAGTTTTCTTTGCTTCCTCAACTAATTGTTTAATTTCTGGAATTTTATCAAATAAAACAATTCCATCTGCTAAAGCAAAAAGTATGGGTATTTCATTTTCTGCAATGAATTTTTTCAAGATTTTTAAGTTCATTTCAACAAATTCAACAGTAATCCCGTATCGTACCTCATGCCTTTTTTCAAGATGATTTTTATTGGTTATTGCCAATAGGTCTATATCGCTGTTTGCACTTTCCTCACGCCTTGAAACTGAACCGTATAATATTAATGCTGAAACATTTTTATCTTTATATAATTCTTGAGTTATTCTATTAACCAATTCCTGATGAGTTATCATTTTAATCCCCCTGCAATATAAATAATTTAAATCTTAAATACCTTATCCAAGAAATGAATCTGTATATATCATCTATTTCATACTTTCTTCTCAATGAGGTATTTAATTTAAGGAAAAAGTGACTAAGTAATCCCAACTCAGATGAGCTCTTGTAAAAAAAATTTTAATTTGTAAATATGCAATTTCCTCACTTATAAACCTCTTTTAAGAATACATCGTCAAGTTCATCTTTTGCTTCAAAGTAATATTGCTTTTTATCTATATGGTCTTTTAGTGTACTAACATTCAAGCCAATATAAGTATTTCCACTAGTCAAATCTATTTATATATATTTGTTAACAGTATTTATAAAAATTGTATATGTAATATTGCTATTAGCTTCTGGATAACTTACCCATTGTCCTAGCTTATAAAGCAATTCATCCTGATAATTTCTCTTTAGTTTAATTGAATTAAGATTGTTAAAGAAGTTTTTGATTTCTTCTTTATTATTCAAGTTAACTTCCTTCATTTTATATTTATTTTCATTTGTTATAACACTTAAATCTTTCCGAATAATTTTTATTTCTTTAATATTGTCACTGCTTATATTGATAAAACTATTGATTCTATGTCTTATGACAACTTGATTCGGTATTTATTTTACTATAGTGTATAATCTCAATCCTATTTTTAAATCTAATCAAGTTGTCACAATTATTACTTACATCATAGTAATTATAGTGCTACCTTAACTTAAAATTAATTTCTTTCCAATCTGAGTGATTGGACCGTTATCATTAGATATAATTGTTAGATGGAATCCAACAGGCTAAATTTGGAGCATCCTATTAAATAATCCTTCTAGGTCACCTTTTAGTTCGATTTCAGTTTTTAAAATTAAATTAATGTATCTACTACCTATTTCGTAACAGTTGGCTTAGTCCTCACCATCTATTATATTTTCATAAGCAGGTATTTTACTTGCAACAACCTCATTAGTAGAGGTTAATCCAATATATTTGCTGTTCTTTACCTTCATGGAGATTTTCACCTATTAATATACCACCGCAACTCATCGCAGTTTTACTTGAAGCAACATTATCTTTATCGCAGATAATCATTACTTTTGGAATTTTCATATCTTTTGCAGTTTCTAAAACTAGTAATAATTGTTGCTTACCGTAACCTTTTTTTCGCTCAGTTGGACGAATGCCATAGCCTATTTGTCCTCCATGTTTCTCTAATTCATTAGTTAAAGAGTGACGAAGTTGAATACTACCAATAATTCTATTATCAGATTTTCTTACAGAAAAGAATGTGCTTGCATGAACATTCTTTCTAAGCTTATCTTTCTTAATTGAAAGAACAATATCAAGCCATTCATCAAAATCATTATAACGGGCTAAGCCACAACTACCATTGATATTAGTTTCCTCAAAGTCTAAATACTCTTGCTTATATTTCAAAATCTTTTCTTTTAACTCCTTTGATGGATTTACTAAAATTAATTCGCTCAATTTAATTTCTCCTAATATAAATCGCCTGTAGTTCCTCTTATATAACAATTTCATCTCTAAAAAGCACAACCCTTATACCTGTGACTAAGATTGCAACTAACGGTTCTAGTTGCTGACTCTGGGAATTATTATCAGGCATAAGTAGTTGAATGACAACCTTTTGTTAAGAACTGCGGAAACCTAACCCTAATCTTAGATGTAATATAAAAATGATGTGTTGTTTGTAGTATCAACCAATTAAATAATTGATTACTGATTTATTAGTAACTCTTAATTGTTTAGGAAATTCATTTATCCGTTTTGATAAGAGTGCAAAATATCCTTCTTCCTCAAAATTATCTTTAATTTTTGCATTTTTAAAGCCTAATCCTGTTATTAATTCTTTATAAAACTCCTTATAATTAACCACATCCTCCGACGTCAAATGAATAATTCCATGGAGATTATTGTTTATTATGTAGCATAATTGCTTTGCTATCATTACATCAGTATTAGTATTATGATGAAGTTTGGGATACACAACAATATCTTTATTGCCATGAAGTGAATTTAATAGTTCTTTCATCCTTAGAGAACCTTTGCCCCAAACTTGAGGAATTCTTAATATACAAGCATTCTCATGTAATATATCAGATATTTTCTTCTCACATTCCATTTTATATTTTCCATATTCAGTACAAGACATTGGTAAATCATCTTCATAGTGAGGTTTACTCAAATCATTATCAAAAACATTTGTTGTAGAGAAAAAATATAAACTACCACCATACTTTTTTAAGTATTTAGCTATTTTTAGATGTACAATCAGTTGTTTATCAAAATCTCCTCTTAAACATGAAATTATAATCTGGGGCTTTATAGTATTTAGTATACTATTTATTCTATCTTCCTCTTCAATATCTAGTTTAAAGCATTTATCTTGATTCAAAAGTATCGGATTTTGAAAGTAAGTTGAATAAACATCAAATTCATTATATTTAGTCATCTCATTTATTAACGATGTTCCTATAAGTCCACTTCCACCCAATATTAAAATCTTTCTCATAAGAATTATCCCTCCCATAACAAGTTATTCGTAATATTCCACCATAGTCAATTAATTCATAATTAAATCAATATGTTTTAATCCTTATGAAAAATACCTTGCAGCTCTGTTCCCATATTGCCATTGCACCTTAATGTTTCAGGTTTGGCTACACCTCTGAACTTAGCCTTATAAGAACACTCCTTGATTTGAGTACTAATCCTGTATTATTCGCCAACCTTAGAGACGACTCTTACTTAAAGCCTAGTAAATTTAAGGAGGCAATCTATGAATCTAATTTTTTCAATAGATATATCAAAATCTAATAGTTATGCTGCTTTTCTTTCTATTCTATGTAATTGAAGAATAAAACCGATGCTCGTCCAAGTGTTCTCATTTATTTTCATTTCATTCGTTTAGAAATTGGATGATCTGCATTTAATTCTACTAAATCCCATAAGTTACCATATAAATCTTTAAAAACAGCAACAGTTCCATATGGAGCTTCTTTAGGTTCTCTTACAAATTCAATGCCTCTTTCAACCATCCTTTTATAATCTCTCCAAAAATCATCTGTATTTAAAAATAGAAACACTCTACCTCCTGACTGATTACCTATGAATAACTCTTGCTCAGGCTTTGATGCTCTTGCAAGTAATATTGTCGTTCCTATTGAACCTGGAGGCGATACGACTACCCATCTCTTATTTTGTTCTGGTTGATAAGTATCTTCAACTAATGTGAAATCTAACTTTTCCGTATAAAACTCAATCGCTTCATCATAATCTCTAACCACCAAAGCTATATGTACTATTGATTGAACCATTTTGAAATTCCCCCTATTCTTTTACAACCTCACAATTAAAGTTTCATATAACGTTTTCATGTCTACAACACCTCAAAACTGGACTTTAAAGGAATACTTCTTGATGGAGCTTGTTTTCCAGTGAGAAAGTGTTATGTACAAAGCTCAATGACCTTTCCCTAGTGCACTCTGCAAAAACTTTGTATACGATGGACCAGCTTTATAATATTTTCTTAAACTTGTCCACGCTATTAATAAAATTAAAAATGAAGTATCATCTCAACTTCTTGGTCTTCAACTTCATTCATTTGCTGAAAACCTAGTTTTGTATATAATTTCTCAGCACGGTCATTCCCTTTGATATATGCAATAACAATAGAATCGCACCTTTTATCTTGTTTCATCCACTCGATTGCTACTATCATAGATTGCTTCCCAAAACCTCTTCCTTGATATTTCTCATCAATCATGAACTGCCAAATAAAATAATTACTATATTCTTCATTAAATCTCAATAAAATAAAGCCCACCATAGTTTCATCACTATAGATTGCAAATGGTGTAACAATGTTACTAAAAACATAGGCTTTGGCAAGTGAATTTTCAATTGATGACACAAAACTTTTTTGGTTTTCAGCAACACTTAGTTCTAAACATTCTTTATAATTATCTTCAGTTATCTTTTTCAAACTTATCATTTCCGTTAATCTCCTCAAAAAATATTTTAATATGTATTTATACAATAATTTAAAAATACTACCTACATTTATTTAACAACATACTGTTAATTACTTAGTCTGTCGTATAACGTCTTCATGTCTGTAACACCTCAAAACTAGCCCAAAATGAATATCTGAGAATAAAGCTTTGCTCCCAGTGAAAATGTGTGGTGTACATTTCAACCAGAACAATCCCTGTTTAGTCTTGTGCAAAAACTTTGTATACGCAGCCACCTATAGTTCTTTTTTTAACACTATTAAGTCTCCATCCCATTCAGGTATATATAGTTTGTTATCATGATAATCCATACTACAAATCAGGGATAAATTTAAATTTAATGGATTCCCTTCTGTTTTGATATTTCTTTTTCCTTTTTCTACATTTGTTTTTCCTGCAATAGTTGAAATAATATTACTCTCTTTTTCAACCATTCTTACAACATGATTTTGAGTATCTCCAATATAAATATTTCCTTCTTGATCTAATGCTAGTGACCAAGGCCCATCAAATTCAGCATTTGGATTCCCTCCCAATTTAGCTTTTATTGCAATATCACCATCTCCTATATATCCACCATCTCCAGTACCTATTACCACTTTAACTTTCTCTTCTTCTAAATCTATCATTCGTACTGAATAGTTCTTACTATCTAAAACATATATATTTCCATCAGGTCCGCACTTTAAATCAAATATCCAATTAAATTGTGCCAAATCAAAAGTAGTATCATCCTTTTGAAATCCTGGTTTGCCATTTCCAATACTTCTTATAGCTTGTCCATCGCAACTAAATTTCCATACTCTACAACCAGTAATTTCATTAATCCATATACAACCATTATGGTCATATAGGCAGTTCCCAATATCTTTCATACCAAACTCTTCACCATCTATTAGTAATGTAGCAGATTGTTCCTCAGGTATTACCTTGTATATTCGTTTGTTCCCACTACTAGAAACCAATAATTCTCCTTTGCTATTTCCCGATAAATAAACTGGTTTTTGTATATCAGCTTTAATATGAAATTTACTACTATATTTCTGAAAAGAGCCTAACGTCCATCTTAATTCCCCATTATCTTCAAAACATCCCACCCAATCATTATCATAATCTAGAACATATTGTTTCCCAAAATAATCATGAAATCCAAGATGAGCAAACCCTTCTTTCCATAATTTTTCTTGTTTAAAATTAATTATCTTATCAACTACCCATTTCATTAAACCACCTCACTGACTTATAGGTTATATATAACTTTTTATTTTTGCTACACCTTTGAAACTTTTACTCTATAATGAATCAAAATTCTTTAACTAATTTAGCACATAAATGATTTCAATAAAGTTTGAAGATGTAGGTGCCTAAACTATAGATATCTCTAGTTACAGCTCTCGAGTTAAGTAAAATCTCCAATAAGTAATTGGTTTTTTAACATAAATTCATTATATCAAATGTTTCATATTAATGACACTTAATACATTAAATCCCATAATTAAGGCAAAAAAATAAATCCATAATTCCTATGGATCTTGTAATTAGTGCATGAAAAAACTTGATACTGAAAATATAAATCAAAAGATTTAAAACTACTCCAAAGTATATTGATTGATCTATCCCTGTTTACCGAATTAATTGTTTATATAATCAGAAAATTTAAAGCTAGATAAAAGAAAAATGTTCTGATAATGTTTTCGTGTTTACAACATCTTCGAGCTATACGATGTCTATATTCCCTACCACATACCTAGACAAGGTGACTTATCCTCTATATATTCTTGAATTCTTCTTCTCGTTCCTCTAGAAACGTTATTAGGCAATTCACTAACCTCAAATAATTGATATTTTTCAATTTCCTTATCTGTATTTCCTGTGAAAGAAAATTCATCTGAAGAAAATATAATTATGCTATCATTCTTATATTCAAAGAAGTTATTATATACACCAAACAGCTTATAGTTTATCAGCTCTGCTCCTAATTCTTCTTTAACTTCCCTTTTGATTGCATCTTCAAATATCTCTCCTTTTTTTACTCCACCTCCAGGTAAATACCAATAATCTTGATATGTATGTTTGACTAGCAGTACTTTACCTTGCTCTATCATTAACACCCTAACCCCTAAAGTTGTCGGTTTAGTAATTCTCCACAAGACCTTACTTAGTTTATAGCTTATCTTTGCAATTCTTCCCATGTCTTCTTCCCCCAAAATAAATTAATATGTATAATGTCTTTGTGTTTGCGACTCCTTCGAACTGGACCTATAAAAAATACCTCTTGGTGGAGCTTTGCTCCCATTGAGAAAGTGTACTGCACATATTAGTCAAAACAATATTTCCACTATGTAACTGATTTTACAGCATAAATTTATTATATCAAATATTTTATATTTCTAACACTTAATGTAAATAATTCCATAGAAAAATTAAAACGTGCTTATTACGGGATTTAACACTTTGCTCAGAAAATCATGTTTGATATATCTCTTAAGTATATTTTGCTTTTATTTATTACATTATTACCTAGTAATTCTTTAAGCATCGTAGGGTATATTCTGTAATTATCTAACTTATTTAAAGATAACCCCTCCACACCAATCTGCATACTATTCCGTTAGCATATTAGATGCTACAAAGTTTTATCATTCTTTACATTGATAATCATATTCATTAGGTCAATAATAGACCTTCCTATATTCTAATTTCACGATACTATAATTTTCATAGAATTACTCCTTGTTATTTTATACTAATATTATATCATCAATATTATAATTTAGTAATAGTCAAGAACTACTTAGATGAGAATGCCAGCTAACACCTTCGATGTTTGCGATGTCTCTGTGTTGGACTCAAAAGGAATATCTCAAAGTTGAGCTTGACTCTCAGTGGCGCTCACCCCTAAGTTTTTCCAAGCAAGCCTTAGAGCACTCTTGCTCAAATATTTTGTTAGACCAAGTTTAGACTCTTTATAATATTTCATATAGTTCTTTTAAACTATTAATAGAAATAATATCACTATTACCTCTAGAATTTCCTTCTCTTATAATTAAGACTGAGTTTATTCCAAGTTTCAAAGCACCTCGTACGTTTTTGATATTATTATCAATAAACAATGCTTACTCAGGCTTAACACTTAATTCTGATAAAGCTTCTATTAAACATCAATTGACTGGGTTTTACAACTCCAAGTACTGAGGACATAATAAACGTTGAGAAGTATTTTCTTAATCCACAATTTTTAAATACTTGGTTTAATGATGCCCATGTATCAGAGACTACCCCAGCACCAACGGGCATACGTTATTACATGCTGTTCCATAACCATGCAATTTTCATTTATCACTCATCCCCAAAAGATACTATTTAAAACCAAATTTTTTATATAAATTAAAAGCAGGCACATTATCACTATGAACATCTAATACAATTTTCATTTATGTTGTTTTCAACATATCATTTATACATTTTGCTAATAAAGTTGCACCAATACCTCTACCACGGTATGTTGTTAATACTCCTATTGAATAAATATGTAACCTCTCTACTTCCTCTGGAAGACCTATCAGTAAACCAACTACATCATTATTGTCACGTACTGTAATAATGTATCTCTGTGAAAAATCGCCTAATCTTCCACTTTGTAAATTATTTAAAAATCTATCTGGTTTTTACCTGCTATATCTGGGTCTAATATTCCTTCCATAACATTTAATAAATAGTATTTTAATGCTTCAATTAGCTCTACCTCCCCTAAAACTAATTCTTGCACTTCCCATTTTGTTTTGAAAAAACTTCTACTGGGTTTACTTAAATTCTTTTTGATGTATATTTCATTCAAATTATCTCCCTAGGTCTATTTTTTTACGTATTCTTTATCTTAACTTTAAGATGTCAATAAATATGTCAATTTAATAAGCCTAAAGCATTCTTAGGAATAGCATTTAACGTAACCCTATTGCCGAAGTCCAAGTGCCTTAGATAACTCTTATCTTAGGCACCTGAATTTAGGTACAGCGAGCGAAACCAACAATATATTGTTATACAAAGTATCCTGTCATATAAATGCAGACTACCAATTTCTACTATTTTTTTAATTCAAGCTATAATTGGAACCCATAATTCATCTTTAGGTTCATGATCTGGAGCATAAAAGCACTCAATACATGGTAAATCAGCTAATTCATAACCAGAAGTAGGTAACCATTCAGTATATAGACGTTTCCAAGCATTTTTCATATCTGGAAATACTGCCCATGTACTTTTTGGAATTATTATCTTCTCCATATCTTCAGGTACTTCATTTTTATAACGAACTCCTATCATATAATCAAACTTTTCATCAGTAATAGAAGCTTCTTCTCCAACAATTCCCAATAGACTTTCTAGCTTACATTGAGGGTCTTCCCACGACATATCAATTAATCTCTGTACCAAGCCTGTCTTGCTAGCTTCTTCCCATATTTTAGGAACCATCTCAAATCCCTTTTCAGTAAGAATAGTATTCTTTACTCCTACAACTGCAAACTCAAAATCTAACCTTTCAATTCTGTACTCCATTTCAACATCTCCCTTAATTGATACTTGAAAGGACATTCTTGGAAAGGCTTTTAAAGATATTCCATTATCCCGTGCTTCAGAAGGATTTACACCGTGAAGATTTTTAAAAGCACGAGAAAATGAATCCGAAGATGTATAACCATACTTTAATGCTAATTCTATTACTTTAATATTACTATTTTGCAATTCAAAAGCTGCAGATGATAGCCTTCTTCTTCAGATATATTCAGACAAAGTAACTCCCATTATAGATGTGAACATTTTGGAAAAATGATACCTAGAACAGCAAGCAAGTTGATCCAACTCTTCATAATTAATCTCATTTGTTAAATTTTCTTCAATATAATCCATTACTTTATTTACTTGTTCAAGCCAATTCACATTAACCAGTCCTTTCAATTATAAGTATATAGGAAATAATATTTTTCACCCGATATTTCATGTATAAATATGTAGGGTCTAAATGAATTTACTTACTATACCCTTACCACGATATGTTGTGAACGTTTTAGCGTTTGCCACACCTTCGAGCCTTACAAAAGGTCGTTCATAACTATAAGCATACAAAGGTTTAGTGCGGTAACTGATTCGGTAAATGAGAAGCTGTTTTGCAAAATATCCAATAGCTTGTCCGTCGTGTACCTTTACGCAAAAGCTTTATTAAATGATGTCCAATAAACTAAACCTTAAGCATCTCTCTAAATACTCCTTCTACATTACCTCTTAACTCCCTCTTAGTTCTTAATATAAAGTCTATGTACCTACTACCTATTTCGTAAAAAGAGACTCTATTAAATGGATAGGTAATCTCCTGTGAATTTTTTTCTAATCCAAAGATTACTCTAATTTGATTTTCTATATATCTCGCATATCCTTCTTTCCATTGTTGCCAAATCATATATTCAAAATCAAAACAATCTAAATAGTTCTTCATATACTCATAATATTCATTTACTCTTTTTTCACATGTAGCATCAAAGTACATATCTAACTCTTTAGTTTTTTCTATAAATGTTTTATCTTCATAAGGGAATGAATATTGTATTTCCCACATATAATCCTTCTTTTTCATAGCATCTTGATATACACCTAAATCTGATTTTAATTTCTGTTCACAGGTCCCTTGGTAACAATGTACAAACTCATGAAAAGCAAAAACATATCCCTTTTCAGTGTCAAAAGTATCCTCTGATAACACTGCAGCCATTTTATTTTCATATTCTTGTAGGTCAAAAGCTGCTTTAACTCCTTCTGGCATTGTCATAGGTACTGAACATTTCTTTACAAAAAAATATTTCCTCAATTTTTCATTAAAATCAAATATTATAAAATTATTATTCTCAACAATCGCAACTGGATATAGCTTAGAGAGAGAAATATCAATATCTTTAATTTCACTATGTAGGTCTACTAATTTTTTTAAACTAACCAAGTGTTTTTCATAATTACACTTATCACCATTCAAAATATCACCTCATTTATTATTTGGATTTCATCTAATGTCTTCTTGTTTGCAACACTTACGAACTGCACCCTATAGGATACTTCTTGTTGGATTTTGACTCCCAGTGATAAGGTGTGGTACACCATTCTCCAAAACCCACTATCGTACCCACTTACTGGAACATATTGCTTTAAGATATCATATGCCTTCTTCGAATCTACTAACGCCTCATGTTAGTTTAAACTCTTCTGAGGAATTTCACCATTAGAGTAATAGCGGATTACCTTTCCCTTCTTTTCAGCATATTCGATTTCTTTTTTGGTACTGTCGCCTATATAACCATTGACATCGATTACGAAAATTTCATCAGAGATATCAATTTTCCTAAAATGAACTTCCCCTAATATATCAGCTTGTTCTTTAGTTATTTCAAGACCTTCACTTTGTTCAAAGAAGGCCACGCTAATTACTATATTGCCTTGAAGTGTAAGAAAGGCATTTGTTTGGTTAAACTGTTTCTTAAATTTTGTAGAACCACATAATGTTATTACTTTCATATTTATTCCCCTCATTTGTATTTCCATCTCTGTTTGTTTAACAAGTACTGTATTAAGTATTGAATTAATCTACCTATTTTTTTGAACTTTCTTCATTTGAGTTTGCTAATAACTCGGATGTATGTAGACTAATAATCTGATGAGAAATCACTACACTCTTTTAACTTAAATTTTTTATGAATTTCATTTTCTTTTTGCTATATAAGCAGTTGTATATATCTGTTTCAACAATATCATCTAAGTTTTGATATAGATCTATCACTTTTGAAGAAAGCACCTTCTGTTTTTCCTTGTCTAGAGATAAAAATGATGATTGAGAGAAGAAAGATTTTGTTAATCTATCCCTACTTTCAACCAATTTCCACTTATAGTCTAGATAGTCTTCTAAAATAAAGAAGCCACTATTAGTTATCTCTAACTTTCTATCAGATTTCAGCTAACATAAATGTTGCTTGTCCTGTACCCGATCCTATTTCAAGTAACCTATCACTTTTTGAAACTTTAGTTCTATCTATAATCCAATCTATAACTTCATCTGGATAAGGTGGTCTTGACTCATCATATATCTTTGCTCCACTATTAAAAGATTCTCTTTTTTGCATAATGAATCTCCTATTATTTTGAACTCTTCTAAATCATGTGCTTCTAAATCGAAAATATTTTGCTAGACAATGGCTTGTTTAACTTACACTAATAAAAAAGTTTATCTATCCATTTTATCTCTAGTACCCCAATCATTCAGTCCCTTTTTGATTAAGGGGATTTCAAACCTTAATTCATATTTCACTAAATTATCTACTGTATAAGGCAATTGATAATGTTCTGAATTAGTAATATCAAATTTACCTTTAAACTCACTTGGAATTTTTATTTCATTATAATCTAAAACTAAAACTTCAACCTTAGGTATTCTTTTGTCCCAAATAGATATATCTGTTGTTAAAGAATAACTATCATATTTAAATTTCCTAAGTATATCATGGGCAGCAAATCTCAAAGCACTTTTTTCAGTGTGAAAAATATAAAGTGGACCATACATTTCTATAACAATTAAGATTATAATTACGAAGATAATTCCCACTAGAATATTTTTGCTTTTCATCAAATCATCCCTTTAAATTAAAAATTCATTCTAATAGTTTCACTTTTACTATAAAAAAGATAAATTTTAACAAACTTCTCTAGAAATTCTATATTGTATCTATTAGTGCATGTAACAGAATACAAGGGGTTAATGACCTAGAATTTAAATATATCTTTTCAAGTAAAAATCCTATATACATCTGAAAACAACTAGTTAATATAATATTTATTGAAAACTCATTATAATTTAGAATATGAATTAATCCAAATATTATAGACTGAATAATATTAGATTTTTTATGAGAAACTCCATAGCCTATTAAGCCACTTATCAATAATCCTCTAAATATTACTTCTTTAACTATACTTGGATAGTATATCTGTTGTACTAAGTTTTTAAAATAGTCAATTAGAGAAATATTCATTAAAATTTCTACTTGATTACTCATTATGAGAGGAACTATCTCCAACAAAACATATAATAATATAATTACTAAAAAATCCTTCAGTTTTATTCCCCAGTTAAAATCTCTTCTTAATCTTATGTTAAAAAAATAACTCAAAAGTATCGTCATTATTAATGGTAATTGAAATAATCTCAATTGATTGTGTGTATATTGATCCATCATATTAATTAAGTTTAAGCCAAATTTATAGTATAATTGAATTGCCATATAAACTATAAAAACAAGAATGAAGCCGTATAAAAACTTTTTTTGTTTTTCAGTATCAAGATTACTATTTATAATTTTTGTTCTAAAAACAACTAAAAATAGAAAAGATAATATGTATGTGCCTATTATAATAATTATAGATAATATATAATCTATGTTTGAAATAAATATGCAGAGTAAACATGCTATAATGAAGATTACTTCTAAAATAGAATCATTCTTAACTCTTCCCTTCATAACTCCGCTTCTTTTCATAATAAATTTGATAATTCTGATTTTAAGACCATATATTTTTCCCCTATAGCAACTATTTCACCTAACGTCTTCGTGTTTGCTACGCCTCTAATCTAGCCACAGAAGGAATACTCCTTTGGTGGAGCTTGTCTCCTAGCGGAGAGATGTGGCGCTCATTATCCTAACCCTGAACTACGTGCACCCCTGCAAAAATATTTTGTTAGACAATGACATCTATGAACTTTTATATTAAACCAAATTAAGTTATTTTTTATTTATTCATTGTTTATCTACTAAATTTTGTTATAATAATAGTACAAGATAAGAAAGGTTGATTATATGGATAACATTGAAAAACTTTTAAAACAAGTTATAAATAACCAAGATGACATGAAAAAAAATATATCTGATATCAAATCAAAACTTGATTCAGTAGTTGATCAAACAGCTGATCTTACTGAATTTAGAACACAAACAAATCAAAATTTTAGTGATATTAAAGATACACTTAAATTTATAATTCATAAAGAAGTAGAAAATGAGCAAGAAATTTTTAAATTAAAACAAGTGAATGAAAATAAATAATTATTAATTAGAGCTAATTTATTACTCCATATTTCAAATCCCTTAGATATCCTTGAAAACTATACCTAGGCATTATTCTATTTTTATCAAATTCTGAATCAAAAAAAGGCTCTAGAAAAATTACTATCCGTCGTATATCTCTTTTCGTAACATAGTCCATAACCTTTTCTTTAACTTCTTCATTATTAACTTCCCTTGTGAATCGTTTAAAGTTGTGATATTCATCTACATCTGTTTTATATACTATTAATGGATATTTACTATTATTATGGCTAATTTTATCAATGATTAGCTTTTTAGAATATCTGTTGAATAAAACTATTAGAACAATACAAATGAGCACCTCTCTAACCAAATTTTGTTTTTTATTGATATTCTTAATGATTTTGCCTCTTCCAATCAATTTGTTATAATTTCTTCATTCATATTAAATACCCACAAATTCTTTGTTCTATGATATTTACGATATATGATTCGGTAAATACTAGGATTATAAGATCAATTACTTCTCTATATTACTTTTCAATAAATCATCAATTTCATTTTTATACTTATTACTAATGAACAATACTTCCTTCTTTTAGATTCGCCCTTTTTTATAGATAGTAGTTTAACAATAAATAATAAAAAAATCATTATTCTAATTATTAAATTCCATTTACATATCTTATAGACATAGATATAAATCTTCTGTAATTGTTTTTATTCCTTTAATAAAATCTCATTAAAATATTTATAAAACATAGATACTTCTATTTAATATTAATTATTATTGGCAAAGTTAATTCTATTACTTTATTATCTTACTTTTTTCTTCCCATATTAAATAAAAAATTCCTATAACTAGCGCAATTATACTCCATATATTTAATGAATTTCCAATATAGCTTAACATAGCACTATATAAATTTGGACTCCAACTAGAAACTCCCGAACCAAATATTGCAGCACTAATAAACTTTGTACAATATAATAATGCTGCGATTAAAATAAAAATTACTCCTGTCCCTCTTTTATTCAAAATTAACACAACCTCCTTTTTAATGAAAATACTGTTTATTATCTTAACAAGATTATTACACTTTTCATTTTGAATCAATTATTAATGCAACATACTTACTCCAACCTAGTACACTGTGTGCGTTCTTTCATATAACGTCTTCATGTTTGCGATACCTTCGAACTGGACCCTAAAGAAATGCTCTTTAGTGGAACTTCGTTCCCAATGAGAAGGTGTGGTGCTCATTTTTCTTAACTTCTTTTTCCTTAGAGCATCCTTGTGCAAAAATTTTGTTATGTAAAGTCAGTATTATAACATTTGTAATGAAGATTCGTACACTCTAATCAATTACTTTTAAATACAAATCAAGACTTCGATTTAAAGCCTGAATT
This sequence comes from Sporosalibacterium faouarense, assembly GCF_016765695.1. Taxonomy (GTDB): domain Bacteria; phylum Bacillota; class Clostridia; order Tissierellales; family VENL01; genus Sporosalibacterium; species Sporosalibacterium faouarense. The sequence continues at coordinate 204,798 of NZ_JAETGO010000037.1, forward strand.
ACTAACTCGATAAATTCTCTATAATCTCCAGTAATATGTGCTTTGTCCAATGCACTATAATATTTTGCTCTATCTTCATTTCGAATTATTGCTAATGGATAACCTGCTTTCATTAGTTCTAAATTCAATAAGAGTCTTGCCGTTCTACCGTTACCATCTATGAATGGGTGTATTTTTACAAAATCAGTATGTAATTTTGCTGCACGTTCTACTGCATGTAAATCTTTACTTTCATTATTGTACCAATCTAATAGTGTCTCCATCTCTTCTTTAAGTAAAAATGGTTCTGGTGGTATGTGTTCTGCACCACTTATAATAACCTTCTCTTTTCTATATGTTCCTGCATAGCTATCATCAATACCTTTAAGAATCAATCTATGAATACTTTTTACTTGCCATTCTGTCAAAATATCATCTTCTTTTACAAGATCTTCAACGTATAAAATAGCCTCCTTATGATTAATTACTTCCAAATGTTCTTTTAGAGTTTTACCTCCAATAGTAATTCCATCTTCCAAAACAACTTTAGTTTCTGATAAAGTTAAAGTATTACCTTCTATAGCATTGGAATTATATGTCCAAGTTAATAAAAAATTTTCTCTTAAGCTTTTTAGTGTATGATTAGGTAAAGGCCTCTTATTATCAATAATATTCTTTTTCTTATCAATCTCTTGAAACATCAAGAACTCCTCCTTATATTATATAAACTATTATATTAATTCCTTATATTTGTTATAAAACCTTCTCCTATTAAAATATATCCTCAAATATTTTTTTTATAATTAGATTTATATTTCTTCTGCATTCAGAAATCTTTATAAAAATAAATAATAATCCTAATTTCATATAACGTCAATGAATTGAATTTAATATCTTTATCCTTTCTTGCTCTTTGTGCTATGCATGAAAGTTTTGTT
>NZ_JAETGO010000023.1 GCF_016765695.1 Sporosalibacterium faouarense
TCCACCTGAAGAGAAGTCTTCTCTCCCACTTATAGAAGTGGGAGTCTTATCAAAAGATAAATTTGTAAAAACTTCACTAGCAAGATTAATTTAAACCCTATTGCTAGGCTTACTATTAAAAGCCTAGCAATAGGGTATTTATTTATTGAAGTTAATAATAAAATAATAAATAGTTAAAAAAATCCAATAGTAGATTTAGAGGTAAACTTCTGTTATTATTAAGTATGTAGAAACAAATAAAGGAGGAGTTTTATGGGGTTTTTTAAGAGAATAATAGGAGTGATTACTAATCCAAAAGATACACTTGAAGAAATATCCAATAGTGCACCAATATGGCAGGCTATTTCTATAAATGTTATATTAGGGGTATTGTCAGTATTTATAACATTAAATAGAAATACATTAATGGCAAATATGGGGCCTGGAATAAGTCCTTACGACATTGAAATGCTTTCGTCAATGATACCAATGTTTATGGTAATGGGCGTATTTTTTGCTATGATAGTTAATCCACTATTTCACTTTATAGAAACAGGAATGTATAATTTAATTTCTGAGTTTCTAGGGTATAAGGGAAGTGGTAAAGGATTGTTCTCAGCCCTTGGATTTGCCAGCGTTCCAGGAATATTTAGTATTATTCTATTGGGAATCTTTTCATCAATAAACTTAAATATAGTAAGTACTATAATAAGTATTCCGATAACCATTTGGGTGATAGTCTTAAATATTATCGCTATAAAGAAAACTTATCAAATGGGTACTGGTAAGGCTACATTAACTTATTTCATACCTATTATTGCTCTAATAGTAGTTGTTGGAATTTTAATAATACTTGGTATAATAACTATGATACCAATCATGAGAGAAATATCTGGACAGTTCATGTATTAAATATATTTTGGTTACTAAATATATAAATTAAAGGACTCTGTTAATAGAACGGAGCCTTTTTTTTTTTATCCTAAAAGGAAAAAAATTCTATTTTTAAAATTGCTGTGATGATGATATAAAGCTATATGTAGAGAATAAGTGACAACATAAATATTTTGAAAAATTTGAAATTTTCCGAAAAATCTGTTTTAATATATATATAGGAAAAAATAGGACAAAAAATTAAAGGGGGAATTATTATGTCTATACCGAAACTAAAAGTAGAGCTAAGAGAAGGAAATGGAAAACGCTCTGCAAATAAATTGAGAAGAGAAGGTTTTGTACCAGCTGTAATTTATGGTCATAATAAAGAAACTAAGACCATAAAGGTAAATAATAATGAGCTTGAAAAGATTTTAAAAAGACATGGTCATAGTGGTACAATTAATATAGAATTAGAAAAAGAACAGGTTTCGGCTATTATAAAGGAAATTCAAAAAGGCGTTGTTAAAGAGGGAGTTTTACATGTAGACTTTCAACAATTATCAGCTGGGGAAAAGATTAAGATGGCAATACCTATTAATTTAGTAGGAAAGGAAAAGGTAGAGACATCTTCTACCATTGTTCAACAGCAAATAAGTGAATTAGAAATTCAGTGTTTACCAAAAGATATCCCGCAATCTATTACAGCAGATGTATCTAATCTTGAGGTGGGGAAATCATTAGAAGTAGGAGATTTGGAGATAGCAAAAGACGATAATATTGAAATATTAAATGAAGAAAGTGAAATTGTAGCTTCCTTAACTTCAGCTACTAGAGAAGAGGTTGAAGAAGAAGTCGAATCACCAATTTATGAAACTGAAAAAAGTATTTTAGAAGAATAAGCATATAGCTATATAAAGGGGCTTTGAGTCTTAGAACTCAAGGTCTCTTTTTTTACCTCCCTAAAGTTTAAAAAAATACAAAACTGGAGATACTGTTTTAATAGAAAGGGAGGGATTATTATGCCAGATACTTTTTTAGACTGTAGTTTAAGAAATGATGTTGGAAGTAATGCAAGTCATAGAGTGAGGGCAAATGGACATGTGCCAGGCGTGATTTATGGACATCACATATCTAGTTATCCTTTAGAATTCGATAGGAAAGAAATCAATAGGATTATTAAAGATCATGGTGAAAATGCTTTAGTTAATGTAATGGTTAATGGAAGTTCTTATCCTGCTATGATAAAGGAAATTCAAAGAGATAGCTTAACTGGAGGTATAATTCATTTAGATCTACAACAGATAAACATTTCAGAAAAAATACATACTGCTATACCAATAGTTCTAAATGGAAAAGAGAAGGTTGATACTACTGGAATACTTCAAAAGCAACTAGAAAAAATTGAAGTAGAATGCTATCCAGATAAAGTACCAAGATTTGTATCAATTGATATATCTGACTTAGTGTTAGGAAACTCATTAAGAGTCTCGGATGTTGAGTTTTCAGAAGATTTCTCAATATTAAATGATGGTGAAGAGGTAATTGTATCCCTATCACATATAAAAGATGAAGAAGTCGATGATGTAGAAGATACATCTAGCTCTGATTTGATTACTGAGGAAGATCAACCTGAACTTGTAGGGCAAGAGGATGAAGAAGCTCAAATAGAATTAAAAGAGTGATAGGTACATATTGAAATAAAATTTTAGAGATTGTCTTAATGATATATATATCTTATTAAGACAATCTCTTTTTTCATAAAATATGACAACAGATATCAAATTCTACAAAAGAATCATGACATTTTCGAAATAAAATGATAAAATAAATAATAAATGGAAGAAAAATAGGTAATTAATACAGTAAAATTCGACAAGCTATTCACTTAACTTCCCAATAATCAGGAGATGATTTTATGAAAATGATAATTATGATTTTTTTAATTACACCTATTATTGTATTTCAAGGCATTTTATTTTTTGATATTCTTAAGAATTTTAAAAAGGCAAATAAGAATTATAGACCTACAGTAGCGGCCAAAGATAATACTATTAGATATAATAAAGATAGACAAATTAATAATGGAAGAATTAGAGTAGTAAAATAAGTGGTATTTTATACACCGCTTATTTTTTTTGCGAAAATACAACTAGTTAAAAGAAAATCTTATGGTAAAATAATAAATATTAGGGAAATAGTATTATTTTGAGAGAAGGTGAAAGCAATGAGAGAGATTAGTACTACTATTATAATTGAAAAAGTAAAAGAAATGTGTATATCGGCTAATCGAAACTTGGGGAAGGATGTAATTGATAAAATAGAACAGTCCTTAAGAGAAGAGAAATCACTAATAGGAAAGGATATCTTAGAAAAGCTTTTAGAAAATGCAAATATAGCTAAGGAAAAACAGATGCCAATATGTCAAGATACTGGAATGGCCGTTTTTTTTGTTGAAGTAGGACAAAATCTAGTAATATCAGGTGGAAGTTTGACAGATGCAATTAATGAAGGTGTTAGGCAAGGATATAAGGAAGGATATTTAAGAAAGTCCATTGTAGGTGATCCAATACTAAGGGAAAATACAAATGACAATACACCGGCAATTATCCATTATGACTTAGTTGAAGGAGATAAGTTAAGGATGCTTTTTGCTCCAAAGGGTTTTGGTAGTGAAAATATGAGTAGAGTAGCAATGCTAAAGCCATCAGATGGTATTGAGGGAATAAAAGATTTTGTTATAGATACTGTAAAAAAAGCAGGACCTAATCCATGCCCTCCAATAGTTGTAGGAGTAGGAGTAGGAGGAACAATGGAAAAGGCATGTTTATTAGCTAAAAAAGCATTAATGAGAAATATTGGAATATATAATAAAAAGAGTCATATTTCAGGACTTGAAAAAGAACTTTTAAAAGAAATAAATAAATTAGGAATAGGACCTCAAGGATTAGGAGGAAATACAACTGCCTTAGACGTAAATATTGAAGTATTTCCTACTCATATTGCAGGACTACCTGTGGCAGTAAATTTGAATTGTCATGTTGCAAGACATATGAATATAGAAATTTAAGGAGGAGTTAATATGTCTGAAATAAAAATAGAGACTCCCTTAAATCTTGATAAGATTAAAGATCTTAAAGCGGGAGATAGAGTTTACCTTACAGGAACAATATATACTGCAAGAGATGCAGCTCACGAGAGGTTAGTAAATCAAATAGAGAATAAAGAAAACGTACCATTCAAAATACAAAATGCTACTATTTATTATGTGGGACCTTGCCCAGCGAAGCCAGGAGAAGTGATTGGCTCGGCAGGACCAACAACTAGCTATAGAATGGATAAATATACACCTCTATTACTAGATAAAGGATTAAAAGGTATGATAGGTAAAGGATTAAGAAATGAAAAAGTAATTGACTCTATGATAGAAAACAAGGCAATATACTTTGCAGCAATAGGAGGAGCTGGGGCTCTAATATCCAGTTGTATAAAAGAATCTAGAATTATTGCATATCCAGAATTGGGGGCAGAGGCAATAAGAGAATTATATGTAGAAAACTTCCCACTAATTGTTGCGATTGATTCAAAGGGAAATAATCTATATAATAGATAATAATATTGATTTGTTAGCTTAAGGGGGGATACAATGATTGAGGGGAAGAATATTGTAATTAGACAGCTTGAATTAGGGGATGAAGAGTATCTATATAAATGGTGGAATGATGGTGAGATGATGGCCCATGCAACCCATCCCTTTGGAACTCTTCAAAGTAAAGAGTCCATCAAGCTAAATATTTTAAAAGAGATCGAAGAAACTAAGATGTTTTCGAAAAAAAGAAGATTTATAATTTGTAAGAAAGAAGACTTAGAACCAATTGGTGAAATAAACTATAATGATTGGGATGCAAGAAATCAAAAATGTGAGTTCGGAATAAAGATTTGCGAAACTTCTGAACAAAATAGAGGATATGGCAAGGATACATTATTTCATTTCATAGATTTCTTATTTAGGTTTTTAAACCTTAATAAAATTGAATTAACCACCATGGTTGATAATAATAGATCAAAAGGATTATATAAAAAACTAGGGTTTCAAGAGATAGGAATTATAAGAGAAGGCTACTTTGACAGTAGAAGAGGAGAATATTCAGATGTAAGATATATGGACCTCTTAAAGAAAGATTGGAATAAAATCAAAGATAGCATAAGAGATAGCTTATAAAAAATATTTTTAAAGGAGTAAGCAATGGATACTAAAGAGAAAGCATTATCACTTCATGAAAAGAATAAGGGGAAAATTTCGGTAAATTCAAAAATAGAGATTAAGGACAGAGAAAGTTTGTCATTGGCATATACCCCTGGAGTAGCAGAACCTTGTTCTCGTATAGAAAAAAATCCAAAGGACATTTATAGATATACATCCAAAGGAAATATGGTGGCTATAGTTACTGATGGAAGTGCAGTTTTAGGGCTTGGGGATATTGGTCCTGATGCATCATTGCCAGTTATGGAAGGCAAAGCAATTTTATTTAAAGAGTTTGCAGGAGTTAATGCCTTTCCTATTTGCATAGATTCTAAAGATGAAGATACTATAGTAAATACGGTAAAAATTATAAAATCTTCCTTTGGTGGAATAAACTTAGAGGACATATCAGCACCAAGATGTTTTACAATAGAAGAAAGACTAAAAAAGGAGCTAGATATTCCCGTTTTTCATGATGATCAACATGGAACGGCTGTAGTTGTTCTTGCGGGATTAATTAATTGTGCTAAACTGCTTAATAAGGCACTGGCAAACATGAAGATCGTTATTAACGGAGCAGGAGCAGCAGGGATAGCAATTACAAAGCTCTTAAATAAGGTAGGTATAAAAGAATTAGTTCTTTGCGATAGAAAGGGAGCTATATCTAAAGAGAGAGATGATCTTAATTGGGTAAAAACGGACATGTTGGAAATCACCAATATTAATAATGAGACAGGAGAACTAAGGGATATATTGAAAGGTAAGGATGTTTTTATAGGAGTATCTGCAGCGAATATTGTAACTGGAGACATGATAGAAAGTATGGGAAAAGATCCAATCATATTTGCCTTGGCAAATCCAGTACCTGAAATCATGCCAGATATAGCTAAGGATAATGGTGCTAGAGTAGTAGCCACTGGAAGATCAGATTTTGATAATCAAATTAATAATGTTCTAGCATTTCCTGGGATATTTAAAGGCGTTTTAGAAATTAATGCTAATGAGATTAATGATGATATGAAGATAGCTGCAGCAGAAGCTATTGCTTCTGTAATACAGGATAATAAACTAAGTGAAAAATATATTATTCCTGATGTGTTTAACAAAAATGTAACGGAAGTAGTTGCTGAAGCAGTTAAGAAGGCATATCAAAAAGTTAAATAGAGAAAGGATATTATCTTATGAATGGATTATTCAAAGAAGTAGTAAGAAGGCAGCAAAGACCATTTTGGCAAATAGTATTTATAGTTTTAGGAGCTGTTATATTACTAAATTTATTAATTACATCTTGTAATTTATTGGGAGAAAAATATGCTGGTATTGCCAGTATTATTGTTCTTGCTTCAACAATATCTGTTTGTGGATTTTTAATAATCAAGATTGTAGCATATTATAGTTATAGAATAGCTGATAATAGACTAATTTTTGAACGAATAATTGGAAATAAATCAAAGGTTATTTTAGATTTGGGTATAGAAGAAATCGAAAGTATTAAACCATATAGAGAAATGGAAGAAGACAAATCTGTTGCAGTCACTTATAAATTTATTTGTGATAAAGATTATGATAATTTTTATGTAGGAGCATTTTTGAAGGATGATAAAAAATATAGATTTATATTTAAGCCAAGTAGCAGACTTTTGAATTTACTTGTTAAGGATAAAATTGCTAAATATGTAGACAACTAAAATAAAAGACCATTTCCAAAAATGTAGAACATTGGTCATGCAATGTGAATAATATATTACATAAGGGCAATAATCCTAGTAATATATAATAAGGAGATGGTCTTGTGGGGTCTACTGTTTGTAAGATTTGTCTTAAGGAAAGTAACAATCAGAATAAAGGATTGCATATACTAGGAGTACATATATGTAAACAGTGTGTGGACAGTATGTTAGAGGCAAAAATGGATGGTTTAAGGTACGAGGATTATAAGCTTGCAATAAGGGACATATGGATTGATTATATAGCGCTTAATTATTAAAAAATTTTAGTGAACGGAGGGTATAGATAATAATTCTATATCCTTTTTTATTTTAGATTTTATAGTTGAATTTTAGAATGCAATTTCCTTAAATAAAGGAATTTTATATATTTAGTAGAATAATTACAGTAGGAGGAGAATGAATGAAGACACCAATTATAGATGGTTTGATGAAATATATAATGGAAGAAAATGTTAGATTTCATATGCCAGGACACAAAGGAAAAGAGGCTCTTTTAAATTGGAGAAATCTTATTCCTCAAATAGATGTAACTGAAGTCGATGGGACTGATAATCTTCATAACCCTGAATCTATAATTTTAAAAAGTCAAGAGTTGGCAGCTAACACCTTTGGAGCAAAAAATACCTTTTATTCTATCAATGGAACCACGGGAGGTATATATGGGTCCATAGGGGCAATTACAAAGCCAGGGGATACGGTCTTAATACAAAGAAATTGCCATCGGTCAGTTTATAATGCCGTAATTTTTAATCAATTAAATAGCGAGTATATTTATCCTGTGTATAATAAAGAATGGAATATACTTACTGGGGTGTTGGCGGAAGATATAGAAAAGAAAATAAAGAATAATCTTGATATCAAGGCTATAATAATAACAAATCCATCTTATTATGGAATATGTAGTAATATTCAAGAAATAGCAAAGGTTGTTCATAAGTATAACAAGATATTGATTGTTGATGAAGCTCATGGAAGTCATTTTAATTTTAGTAATAACTTACCTGTTACAGCAATTGAAGCAGGAGCAGATATATGTATCCAAAGTACCCATAAAACATTACCAGCATTTACGCAGGCTTCTATGGTTCATGTAGGTACAAATAGAGTAGATAATGATAGACTTAGAAAAATGATATCTATGTACCAGACAACTAGTCCATCATATATTTTAATGGCATCGTTAGATATGGCAAGGGCTTACATGGAAGAGAAGGGTAAAATAAACCTTGAAAAAATGATTAGAAAAATAGGTGTAACAACAACCCATCTAAAGGGACTAGATAGAGTAAAGATATTTGATCAAGAAAGAATAAATTATAAAGATATCTATGATTTTGATACCATGAAAATATTATTTCAGATTGAAGGGATAAGTGGAAGTTCCGTTGAAAAAATTCTTAGAAAAAAATATAATATTCAGCTTGAGATGTCAGACTCTTTTTATGGTGTTGCTCTATGTAGCGTAATGGACACTGAAGAAGACATCGACAAACTTGCTAATGCAATAGAAAATATTTCCGAACTAGAGGCGGATGGTAATCATAATACTAAAATTAGTACTAAAATATCTAATATTTTACCAAATGTGAATATGTCATTACATGATGCTTTTAATAGGTCTAAAAAAACTATAAGATTATCAGAAGCAAAAGGAGAAGTATCAGGAAGCTTTCTGATTCCATATCCCCCAGGGATACCTATATTATGTCCAGGAGAAATTATAACAGAAGAAATTATAACCTATATTCAGTTTTTACGATCAAATAATATACAAATACTTGGATATAAAGATAATAATTTAGAAAACATCGAGATAATAAGATAAAGAAGGGAATGATGTAGATGAAGGGGTTATTCATTACTATAGAGGGGCCAGATGGTTCTGGAAAGAGCACAATAACAAAATTATTAACTAAATATTTACAGGAAAAAGGACATAATATATTAGTAACTAGAGAGCCTGGAGGAACCAGGATAAGTGAAGAAATAAGAGATATGATTTTAGATAATAAAAATACTAGAATGTCACCGGTTACAGAAGCTTTACTTTATGCAGCATCTAGAGCTCAACATGTTTCACAGAAAATATTACCTGCTTTAGAAAAAGGAAAAATAATAATTTGTGAAAGATTTGTAGATTCTAGCCTAGTATATCAAGGAATCGGAAGAAATTTGGGTATAAATAAAATAAAGGAAATAAATGATTTTGCAACTCAGAATCTTGAGCCTGATATAACTTTATTCTTTGATATACCACCTGAGCTTGCAATTAACAGAAGAAGACATCGAAGAAGAAAGGATAGGTTAGAAAGAGAAAGCATAAAATTTCATAAGGAGGTTTATAAAGGATATTTAAAGCTTACTGAGATGTATCCAGATAGAATTAAAATAATTGATGCAAAGCAAGATTTGGATAATACTTTTAATCAAGTTAAGACACTAGTAGATGAACTGTTATTAAAATAGTTAAAACCAATAGTTTGATGAATATCTAGTTGCAATGTTCTAAAATTATGAAGGGGGTATAATATTGAAACTTATTATTGCTATTGTACAAGATGAAGATGCGCCACATCTTACGGAAGACTTAACAAAGAATAAATTTCAAGTAACTAGATTAGCTTCTACAGGAGGTTTCTTAAGGTCAGGGAATACAACTTTAATAATCGGTGTTAAGAAAGAAATGGTAAATGAAGTGTTTAAAATAATTGAAAACACTTGCAAGGTTAGAAAAATAACAACATCTTTAGCTTCATTAACATTAACAGGAGACACATATATTCCATATCCTATGGAAACCAAAATTGGAGGAGCAACAGTATTTACCTTAGATGTTGAAAGGTTTGAAAGAATTTAGGGAGGGATTTTATGAAGCTTGTTATCGCCATAGTACAAGATGAAGACACTGGGAGATTAGTAGATGAACTTATGAAAAATAAGTTTGGAGTAACAAAGCTTGCATCAACGGGAGGTTTCTTAAAGTCAGGAAATACAACAATTATAGTTGGTGTAGAAAAAGAAAAGATAGACGATGTAATAGAAATAATTAGAAGTACATGTAAATCAAGAAAACGAGTAACAACGTCACCAGCACCTACTACATGGTCTTCAGGGGTGTATACTCCTTATTCAGTTGAAGTACAAGTAGGAGGGGCGACTATATTTGTTGTAGATGTAGACAAATATGAAAAGCTCTAAGAATATTAAAGGCTGATTGTATCTCCCTTAACTAATCTAGTGGTTTTGATACAATCAGCCTTTAATTTGATTATCATAAAATATTTACGGTTAAATCGTTATATACATTTAAATAGCTTGAAGCCTAAGGCCCGCTATACTATAATAGTGATAGAAAACAGTTTTTTAGCATATTTGGAGGAATAATATGGATTATAGTCATGTAGTAGGACATGAGAATATAATAAAGAGATTACAGAATTCTATAAAGAAGGGAAATGTAAGTCACAGTTATTTATTTGAAGGACCAAAGGCTATTGGTAAGAGTAAAGTGGCAGAGGTCTTTGCTAAGACTTTACTATGTAAAGAAAAAGGGGTTCAGCCTTGTAATCAGTGTTCTTCGTGCCTTAAATTTGACTCTGGCAATCATCCTGATGTATTTATAGGTAGTGCTGAAGGTGAAAGCTTCAAAAAAGGACAGGTTGAAGATCTTCAGAGGTCAATAAAAACGTTACCATATGAAGGGGATAAAAAGATATATATACTTGAGGATATAGATAAAATGACACAACAAGCTCAGAATAGTTTTTTAAAGACCTTAGAGGAGCCTCCATCATATGTTACAATTATAATGACAGTTATTAACAGTTATAGTCTTTTGCCAACTATTATTTCTAGATGTCAAGTGTTAAAGTTTAAACCTGTTGAAAGTATGAAAATAGAAAGTCTATTATTAAATAATCTGGGGAAAACTCAAGAAGAAGCTCAGATTATAACTTCATTTTCAAATGGTATAATAGGAAGAGCAATAATACTTGCAGAATCTGAAGATTTTAAGGCTATTAGAGAAGAGGTTATTTCTGTTATTGATACTACGTTAAAAAGTAATAAGTATAAAATATTTAGTATCAGTGAATTTTTTCAAAATCATAAGGAAATGATTGAGGATATTCTAGATATGATGATGGTTTGGTTTAGAGATATACTTTTTATTAAGGAATTAGATAATAACCAGTTGATAATAAATAAAGATAAAATAGAAACTCTATCACAACACTCTTTAAAAATAGGTAGAGAAAAGATTCATGAAATAATTCAAGCATTGAATAATGCTAAGGAAAACATAGTCTCCAATGTGAATTATGAGTTAGCTATTGAGGTTATGCTTTTGAGAATACAGGAGGTATAAGATGGTTAAGGTCGTAGGAATTAGATTTAAGAAAGCTGGAAAAATATATTATTTTGATCCAGATGATATAGAAATAAATTTAGATGAGAAAGTTATTGTTGAAACTGCTAGAGGTATAGAATTTGGATTGGTTGTAGTTGGACCTAAGGAAATTAGAGAAGAAGAAGTGGTTGCACCTCTTAAAAAGGTTATTAGAATAGCTACAGATGAAGATACCAGCCAGCATGAAGAAAATAAAAACAAAGAAAAAGAAGCCTTTGATATATGTCTTGAAAAGATAGATGAACATGGATTAGATATGAAGCTTATAGACGTGGAATATACATTTGATAATAACAAAGTTATATTTTATTTTACTGCAGATGGTAGGGTAGACTTTAGAGAATTAGTTAAAGATTTAGCTTCAATCTTCAGAACTAGAATAGAATTACGTCAAATAGGAGTTAGAGATGAAGCAAAAATGATTGGAGGATTAGGCCCTTGTGGTAAAGCTATGTGTTGTTCCACATTTTTAGGTGAATTTGAGCCTGTATCGATAAAAATGGCAAAGGAACAGAACCTATCATTAAATCCTACAAAGATATCTGGAATCTGTGGTAGACTAATGTGTTGCTTAAAATATGAGCATGAAACCTATGAAAAAATAATTGAAAAAATGCCAGAAGTTGGTGAAATTGTAATTACACCAAAGGGTAAAGGTATTATAGTCGATACTAATATATTACTAGAAAAGGTTAAAGTAAAGATAAAGGTTGATCAAGATACAGAGGATATATTACCTTTTTCATTAGAGGAATTAAAACGACAAAAAAGATAGAAAAGAATAATGATATTACTATTGGGTAACTTACTTATGTATAGAAAGAAAAAAAAGTAACATAAAATATATAAAAAAAAATTAATAATACTTTTATTACACAGTAATAAATGTTAAAATTATTAGGGAAAATATTATGGTGTTACTCATATAAGGAGGTGAACTTGATGGCTTATAAAATATTAGATTCTTGTATTAGCTGTGGTGCATGCGAACCAGAGTGTCCAGTTGATGTTATAAGTGCAGGAGATGAAATTTACGTTATAGATCAAGATGGATGTATTGACTGTGGTGCATGTGCCAATGTTTGTCCAGTAGATGCTCCAGTTCCAGAATAGTACTTATATGTTATAGGAATTGTAGAAAGACTCCAATTAGGGGTCTTTTTTCATATATAAAAAATAATTAAGTATAAGGACTATAAAACATTCAATAAATGATATAATAATACATAATGGTCTTAATAATTTAGGAGAGATATAATGACAGAGATTAATCTAAGAGATAATGAAAGAATAGATGATTTGCAAATCAAAGATTTAAGAATAATTCAAAATACTGAAGGCTTTTGTTTTGGTATGGATGCAGTTTTACTTTCAAGCTTTGCAGAAATTAAGAATAATTCAGTTGTTGTTGATTTAGGTACAGGCACTGGAATAATACCTCTTCTAGTATGGGCAAGAAATACTATAAAGAAAATATATGGTATTGAAATACAAGAAGAAGTAGCAGAAATGGCAACAAGAACAATTAAATTGAATAAATTAGAAGGGGATATTGAAGTTCTAAATATAGATTTAAATGATTCTCTAGATAAGCTAGGTGTGAATAAATTTGATGTAGTTACTAGTAATCCACCTTATATGAATCTAGGAGGAGGAAAGATAAACCCTCAAGATAAGAAAGCCATATCTAGGCATGAAATAAAGTGTGACTTAGAGGATATTATAAGGGTATCTAGCAGACTTTTAAAACATAATGGGAGATTCTTTTTAGTTCATAGACCCCATAGAATTGTAGATATACTATGTTTAATGAGGGAATATAAAATTGAACCAAAAAGAATTAGATTCATTCACCCTAAGATAGGAGCAAAGCCTAATCTTGTATTGATAAAAGGAATAAAAGCTGCAAAACCAGAACTAAAATTTGATAAACCTCTTTATGTTTATAATGATGATGGAACCTATACAGAAGAAATTTATGATATATATGGAATGAATGGAAGTGATAAAATTGAAAAATGATATGGAAGGAAAGTTGTTCATATGTCCAACACCCATTGGAAATTTAGATGATATTACCATAAGAACGCTAAATACTTTAAAAGAGGCTGATTTAATTGCTGCCGAAGATACAAGACATACCATAAAATTACTTAACCATTTTGACATAAAGAAACCATTGACAAGCTATCATGAGCATAACATAAAGGAGAAGGGCCCAGTTATAATAGATAAGATATTAAAAGGAAAGAATGTAGCTTTAGTTTCTGATGCTGGAATGCCAGCAATTTCAGACCCAGGAGAAGATTTAGTTAAATTAGCTGTTGAAAGCAATATTGATATTATAGCTTTGCCAGGAGCAACAGCATCCATTCTTGCTTTGGTTTTATCAGGATTATCTACAGATAAGTTTGTTTTTGAAGGGTTTTTACCAGCAAAAAGCAAAGATAGAAAAGAAAGTCTAGAAAAACTAAAGACCGAAGAAAGAACTTTAATATTTTATGAATCTCCCCATAGATTATTAGCACTACTAAAAGATATGTTTATAGCACTGGGAGATAGAAATATTGCAGTAGCTAGAGAGTTGACAAAAAAATATGAAGAAGTATATAGAGGGAGTATACAAAGTGCAATAGAGAAATTTGACTCAGAAGGTCCTAGGGGAGAATTTGTTATTGTGGTACAAGGAATGTCCTCAGAAATAATTAAGGAAATTGAAGAATCAATGTGGTCAGATATGACAATAAAAGAGCATATAATCCTTTATGTTAATCAGGGATTTAGGAAAAAAGAGGCTATAAAGAGGGTTGCAAAAGAAAGAAATATACCTAAGAACGAAGTCTATAAAGAAAGTATAGGAATATAAATATTTTAGTGAGTTGGGAGATGATCTAAAATGAAAATAACAGCAGACATGAAAATGTTTGATATATTACATGAGCATGAAAAAGCAATAGATGTTTTTGAGGCATTTGGATTGAAATGCATATTCTGCCATGGAAATCATACTGATACTTTAGAGAAGGCATGTATTTTAAATAATATAAAGGTAGAGAAAATATTAGAAGAGCTTAATAAATTGGAGAGAGTAGATCCAATAGTTGATATGGTATAAAAAAATAAAGGATACAGAAAAGACGACTTAATAGTCGTCTTTATGTATTAGTTATCAATATTTGCCATTTCTTCTTTACATTCAGAACAAATGATTTTACCTTTAAATCTTGTGTTATCTTTAGCTTGTCCACAGAAGATACATGCAGGTGAATATTTCTTTAATATTATTTGCTCTCCATCTACATATATTTCAAGAGAATCCTTTTCAGCTATATCGAAAGTTTTTCTTAGCTCTTTTGGAATTACAATTCTACCTAACTCATCTACTTTTCTTACAATACCAGTTGACTTCACGAAACCTACCTCCTATCATAATATACTATCTACTTATTAACAAGTGCATCAAAATTCTTGTTAATCGACTTTTTTTTACAAAAAAATCGTACCATAAATTCCAATAAAAGTCAACATCACTTTATTAAATTTTGTTAACAGCAATGTATAAATTATAATTTTATGGGGACATACATCAGTTATAAAGCCAAAGTTTAATCATATAGTAAAATATGGAAATTAAGAATAATTTATTTTTTTACTGTTTTTCAATTATGAGGGATTTATTTCAAGAAATTACATATTATAAGGGTAATTTTCTCTAAAATAAATATTATATTTCGAAGTAGTACTTTAATGAAGGAATTACATATAATCTTAAATAAAATTTTAATATGCAATTTCTTCTAATGAATATATTTTGTGATATATTAAAATAAATAGAAGATAAGGTAAATGGGGAGTATATATAAGGAAACTTCTGTAGTAGCATGGGGAATTAAGGGTATAAAGTTTCTAAGGAGATGGTTTAATGGAATATGTGTTATCTGTTTTGAATGAGGTTAATAAAAGTGATGATATTAGCATATATGTAGTTGGTCAATATATCATTGATAGATTATTAGGAATATCATCAAATGAAATAGAGATTGTTATTGAAAATGGATTTATAGATGCTATAGATAGAGTTTTTCAGAGATTAGACTTTGATAACTATACTAAAGAAGTGAGAAAAGAAGTAGTTTTCTTGAGAAATAAAGAAAAAAACATAGAAATAAGGTTGATTGATTTAAAAAATCATGTTTTAAGAGATCATCTGCAAAATAGAGTTATAACTATTGATAGTATGGCCTTACCTATAAACTTGTATAATGAAGTTCAACATGAGAATATAATAGATCCCTATGGAGGATTAAAGGATTTACAAGGGAAAAAGGTAAGAAATAATTTAGAGAGAGAAGATGCTCTAGAGATTTCCAATATATTAAAAGCTGTTCGTCTTATGTCGCAATATAACTTTGATATGGATGGAAAATTTAAAGACTTTATTGTAGAAAATCATGGGAAAATAGAGACTAGTTATAGCAAAAACATTACAGATGAGCTATTTAAAATACTGAAGATGGAAAAAACATATTATTATTTTAAGTTTCTTGACCAGAATCTTAATATTTTTCAAAAGATATTCCCGGAAATTAGTCCAATGAAAGAGGTTGGAGAGTGTAAATATCATGTTGTCGACGTATTCAAACATTCTCTATATACTATGGAGATTCTTGAACTTATTATTTATTCAGATTCATATTTTGAAGAGCATATAAGAAAAGTATACAAAGAGCATAGCAAAGAAGAAATAGCATTAGGTCATAGTAGACTAGAATTCATTAAGCTAGGAGCATTTTTTCATGATGTTGGCAAGCCTTCTGCTATGAAAATTGATGAAACGGGAAGAACTAGATTTAGAGGGCATGAAATAACAGGTGCAGAGATTATAAAAGATATGGCTGAGAATCTAGGACTTAGTATAAAAGAAAGGGACTTGCTTTATAGATTAGTAGCTAAGCATATGATACCTTTGGTATTGTACAAGAAGAATGATGTCAGTGGGAAGACTCTTTATAAAATGTTTAAGGAATTAGGCGATGATACATTAGATGTGCTTCTTATTGCTCTGGCAGATATAATAGCTACAAGAAAGTTATTAGATCCTACAGAGGAAATGGGGAAATTTAAGATTCATGTTGAATATATTGCAAATAACTATTTAACAAGGTTCAAGGAAGTAGAAGATATTTCCCATATAATTACAGGCAAAAATGTAATTAAGAATTTTGACCTAGGAGAAGATGTTTTGATTAATGAATTAATAGAAGAAGTTCGAAAGGCAATATACAATGGGAAAATAGGGACAAGTAAGGAAGCAGCTTTGAAATTTATTGAGGGTGTGTTGTAAGAAAATAATAAATTTAATAATTGTGTGGAGAAATTTCCACACAGACTAATTTCTAATAACTAATTTTTTATTACATGTTGGAAATATATTGCTATAGCAATAGAAAGAAGCCCATTGTTAGATCTAAATGACATATCGCCATATACTCCTTATAAATGGGAAGACTGGATTAAGTTAATATCCCATATATATAAAGGTTATATGTTCTAGCTTGTCAAGTTGATTCTAATACTACACCTGAAGAATTTTGAAGTGTGGCTTATGAAACAGGTTTGGCAACAGAATTAGAAAAGGATAAAAGGATAAAATCTATAAACAGTATAAAATATTTAACAAGCCTATTTAGTTATCTTAACTAAATAGGCTTGTTTATTTTACTGAATACAACTATGATTGTAATTTAGTATATCCTTACTGCATATAATTTCATAAATATAATAATTTCACCAGCTATCGATTTTTTCATATTGAATTGAAAGGAAGATTCTATGATTAACTATATATGGTTTTTTCTCATTTTTATAGGTATCTTAGTTGCCATATTTACAGGAAATATCGAAGCTATAAACAGCACTGTCATTGAAGATACCCAATCAGCTGTTATGTTTGCTATAGGACTTATTGGAATTATGGCTGTATGGTTAGGCATGATGAAAATAGCCGAAAAATCAGGGTTAATTAATTCATTTAGCAAAGCGCTTAGACCTATAACTAACTTTTTATTCCCAGATATACCTAAGAATCATCCAGCTCTTAGTGCTATAGTTATGAACATGGTAACAAATATGTTTGGAGCTGGTAATTCAGCTACAGCTCTTGGAATTAAGGCAATGGAGGAGATGAATAAGCTTAATAATGATAAAAAAAGAGCAACTAATGCTATGTGTATGTTCTTGATAATAAATATGTCTTCTGTTCAATTAGTTCCTCTAACTGTATTAAAAATTAGAGCTGATGCTGGATCGTTAAATCCTACAGAAATTATTGGAACGTCATTAGTGGCAACAACAGTTTCAACAGTTGTTGGTATCATCAGTGCTAAGATACTCCAAAATAGAAGGTGATTTTATGGTAAAAGTGTTAAGCATAATATCAATATCAGTAATTCCAACAATTATAACCATAATATTAGTACATGGATATATCAAAGGTGTTGCCTTATATGATGTCTTTGTTGAGGGAGCTAAAGAAGGATTTACAACAGCTATAAAAATAATGCCTTATTTAATTGCAATTTTTGTTGCAATTGGCATATTTAGAAGATCTGGAGCAATGGAGATAATGGTTAACATTTTTGCACCAATAACTAATATTTTTGGAATTCCAAATGAAGTGCTTCCTTTGGTTATTATGAGGCCTATTTCTGGTAGCGGATCTTTAGGTGTGGTACAGGATATTGTTAGTACATACGGTGCTGATGGCTTTATAGGAAGGGTAGCTTCTACTATGATGGGGTCTGCTGAAACTATATTTTATACAATGGCCGTCTATTTTGGAGCAGTAGGAATAAAAAACTCTCGACATACTCTATCAGCAGCCCTATTGTCCCATGTAGCTGCAGTTATTGCATCTGTAATGGTTTGCAGACTAGTTTTTGGAAGTTAATGAAATCAAATTAAAATTAAGATAGAAGTAAAATTATTAATAGTTTCTATAAAATATACGAGTCTATTGGCAAAAAAATTTTAGTTTATTACTTGACAAAAATGAACAAATCTTGTATATTCTTTTATAATATAGTAAATCATATAATTATTACATAATCAATTTTTTAAAGGTTATGAAGGGAAGAGTAAGTTTAGAATCTTTCTACAGAGAGTCAGGTTAGGTGAAAGCTGACGTGAGTGAATAAGCTGAAGATGGCCCCTGAACTGTATAGCTGAAAAGAAGTAGGCTATATCGGATTTGTATCCGTTATCATTACAAGGTTATGATGGTAACCTGTTGAGGTTTAAGTTGTGAAGCTTAAACAAATTAGGGTGGTAACACGAATATTAGTCTTCGTCTCTATAGGATTAGGGGTGAGGGCTTTTTTATTTTATAAAAACTTATAAAAAACTATTTATAATATTACGTAGAGTAAAAAAAACTTTGTGATGGAAGCAGATAATATAAACAAAAACAGGAGGTAATTTTATGTCAAACAAAACTTATTATGTTACAACTCCACTTTACTATCCAAGTGGTAATCTAACAATTGGACACACCTATTGTACTGTTGCAGCAGATGTTATAGCCAGGTATAAGAGAATTCAGGGATATGATGTTAAATTTCTTACAGGTACAGATGAACACGGACAGAAAATAGAAGAAAAGGCTAAAGAAAAGGGAGTGACTCCAAAGGAGTATGTAGATAAAATAGTTGCAGACTCTAAAGAGCTATGGAAAAGTTTAGATATATCCTATGATATTTTCTATAGAACTACAGATAAAAAACATGGGAAGATAGTTCAAGAGATATTTACTCAGCTTTATAATCAAGGTGATATATACAAGAGTGAATATGAAGGGTACTATTGTACTCCTTGTGAATCTTTTTGGACGGAAACTCAACTAAATGATGGGAACTGCCCCGATTGTGGCAGACCTGTGAAATTGGCTAAGGAAGAGGCTTATTTTTTCAAGATATCAAAATACCAGGATAGGCTTTTAAAGCTTTTAGAAGAGAATCCAGAGTTCTTACAGCCTAAGTCAAGGGTAAATGAGATGATAAATAACTTCCTTAAGCCAGGATTAGAGGATTTATGTGTATCAAGAACAACAGTTGACTGGGGAGTTAAAGTTCCTTTTGATGAGAAGCATACTATATATGTTTGGTTTGATGCTGTATGTAACTATATAGCAGCTTTAGGGTATAAAACAGATATAGATAGTGATTATAAAAAATATTGGCCTGCTGATGTACACTTAGTAGGTAAAGAAATAGTTAGATTCCATACAATAATTTGGCCAGCAATATTAATGGCATTAGGAGAAGAAGTGCCTAAAAAGGTTTTCGGACATGGATGGATATTGTTTGATAATGACAAGATGTCAAAATCTAAGGGAAATGTGGTATATCCTGAACCAATAATTGAGTTATATGGTGTAGATACCCTTAAATATTTCCTATTAAGAGAATTTTCTTTTGGGCAAGATGGTTCTTTTACAAGAGAAAAGTTTTTAAATAGAATCAATTCTGATTTAGCCAATGATTTAGGCAATTTAGTTAGTAGAACAGTTGCTATGATTGAGAAATATAATGGTGGAATTATGCCAGAGCCTAAGGAAAGTGGAGAATTCGATGAAGATTTAAAGAAAACTGGAATAGCTGCTTCTGCTAAAGTAGAAGAATATATGAACAAATTTGATTTTAGTAATGCATTAGAAGAAACTTGGAAGTTAATAAGAAGAACAAATAAATATATAGATGAAACCACTCCTTGGATATTAGCTAAGGAAGATGATAAAAAGGATAGATTAGATACTGTTTTATATAATCTTTCTGAATCTTTAAGAATAACATCTATTTTAATAAGACCTTTTATGGAAGAAACATCAAATGCCATTTGGAGACAAATTGGAATAGATTATGGTCAAGGAACATCTTGGGAGGACTTAGCCCAGTGGGGTAAATTAATCACAGGACAGAAGGTAAGAAAAGAAGACCCAATGTTCCCAAGACTTGATGTGAAGAAAGAGATTGAAAGATTTAATAAGGTTCATGAAGAGTTTGTTAATAAAAGAATGGGCAAAAAAGCTAATGAAGAAGAGAAAAAAGAGGGAGATAAAGAAGTGGAAGAGAATTTAATAACTATAGACGATTTTGATAAAATAGAATTACTTGTAGCAGAAGTAATAAAAGTAGAGAAGCATCCAAATGCTGATAAGCTTTTAGTAATACAGCTTGAGGTTGGAGATGAAAAAAGACAAGTGGTTTCAGGTATTGCAAAATACTATGAACCAGAAGATTTAGTAGGGAAAAAGGTAATCTTAGTTGCTAATCTTAAACCGATTAAACTAAGGGGAATAGAGTCCCATGGAATGATTTTAGCAGCTGACAAAGGTAAAAAGCTAACATTAGCATCGGTATTAGAGGATATATCTAGTGGAGCTAAGGTTCAGTAATTATTAATGAAGCTTGATAAAAATTGACAGAGTGGCAGGAATAACTTAAATCCTTCCACTCTGTACTTGTAAAAGGGGGAAGCTTTGTGGAGTATTTCAATCTTGTATTGGTAGTTATAATTTTAGGAATTTTATTTTCGTCAACCAAAAAATACCTTAAAAACAAAAAAGAAGCTGGAGATGTATTAATTGATTTAAATGAGACAAAGAGTTCTAAAGATAAAGTGCTAAGGTTACTAGGGCTAGCCTTTAGTATAGTAATTATATACTTTGTTTTTATTAGAGGAGAAAAGGACATTGACTTTTTTTACAGAGTAATTTTTTGGGTCCTTTGGTATGCTTATTTGGTTTTAATAGTAGTTATTGACACTAAATTTACAGAGAACGGAATATTAAAATTCACTTATTTTGTTAAATGGAGTTCCATTGAAAAAGTTAGTTGGAGTCCTCTAAAAGGAAAGAAATATGATGATTATAAATTAGATATAAAGTTTAATATCGGCTCAGATAAAAAGAAGTATATCAAGAGTACTACTATTAAAATAAGGAACATTAAAAACAAGGTAAACTCACTATTTAAGGAAAAAGTGAAAAAATCTGCATTTAAGAAGAAATAAATGTTGTAGTTTTAAGGAGGAATGAATAATGCTTATTGATAGTCATGCTCACCTTGATGATAAACGATTTGATAAAGATAGAGATGATATAATTAGTGATTTAAAGAAGGATGATGTAGATATAGTTATAAATCCAGGAGCGGATTTTTTATCTTCAGTAAAAGCGGTTTCTCTGTCTGAGAAATATGAAAATATTTATGCTGCTGTGGGAATCCATCCCCATGATGCTAAAACAATGGATGATGAAACAATTAATGTATTAAGAGACTTAACAAAGAAGGGAAAGGTTGTAGCCATTGGAGAAATAGGGCTGGATTATCACTATGATAACTCTCCTAGGGATATTCAGCAACAGCGATTTAGAGAGCAAATAAAGCTAGCTAAGGAGTTAAAACTCCCGATTATAGTTCATGATCGTGATGCTCATAAGGATACCTTTGATATTATATCAGAGGAATTAGATGAAAATTTAACTGGAGTAATACATAGCTTTTCAGCCAGTACTGAAATGGCAAAAAAATATATTGATATGGGCTTTTACATATCATTTTCTGGCCCAATCACTTTCAAGAATGCGAAACAACCAAAGGAAGTTGCTAAGGAAATTCCTTTAGAGCATATTCTTATAGAAACAGATTCACCATATTTAACTCCAGAGCCCCATAGAGGCAAGAGAAATCAACCTGTAAATGTAAGATACGTTGCAGGCAAGATTGCAGAGTTAAAAGGTATAAAATTTGAAGAAGTGGCTAAAGTAACTGCTGAAAATACTAAGAGATTGTTTAATATAAAATAGACATACAAAAGAATATCATTTGATGGTGATTATGAAGGAGGCTGTGTAACTTCTAATAGTCAACTGATATTTACTGTAAAAAAATATAGATAGTTGAAATATAAAATGAGGTATGCTAAGAAATTAGCACACCTCGTTTTTTTATATTTTCTAGTATTTGTCTATTTATATAGTATTACTATTTATTCCAATCAAATCTTTTGAATCCATTGATTTAATAGAATTATTAGCTTTAACAGTATAAACGAAACTAGCAATTATCTTGAATAACAATTGTGATACAAATATACCTATTAGCCCCATATTCATATATATTGATAATAAGTAAGCTAAAGGTACATATATTATCCAATTTAAAGAAGATGATAGTATCGAAGTCCACTTCTCATATCCAAGAGCAATCAATGATCCCGATAATATTTTTAATACACCATCAAAAGGTTGTAGAAGTATCGAGATAATTAAACAAGGCATAACTATCTCTAAGATCTTAGGTTCATCAATAAAAAGTAATGCAATATCTTTTCTATTCAAGACAACTATAGCAGAAATTAGAACTAAGTATATAATATCGCATACAATAATATCTTGAATTGTATTTTTCATTGTTCTGTGACTGTCTAATCTTTCAAGTTTACTAATAAAAGTAGTAGCAGCTTGTGAAAAAGCATAGTGAGGTATAGCAATGAATGAAATAATATTTATAACAATTTCATTAGCAGCTATGGCATCAATGCTAATATGAGTTACAATCATCATAATAACTGTAGGAACTAATAAATAAGAAAATAGCTCTTCTAATCCTAAAGGAATTGATATCTTGATAATTGAAATCATTGCTTCCTTAACTCCATTTAAAGAAGTACTCCACTTAAAAAAATCTTTATATTCACTTAAAAATATATATAATGAATAAATCAAAAAGCTGAATAAGTAGCTCATTAAGGTAGATAATCCAGCACCGACAACACCTAAAGCAGGAAAACCGAAATTTCCAAATATCAGCAAATAATTACCTGCTATGTTCATTAGATTTGCAGCAAAGGTAACCTTCATGGAAATGGTTGTTCTTTCTACAGTCTTAAAAAAGTTTGAAAATATAAACTGAAACAGAACAAGTATAGTAGTTAAAAATCTAATCTTCATATAAGTAGCTCCTGAAGAGATAACTGAGGCTTCTGCTCCAATAATTCCTAAAATAGGCTTAGTTAGAATAACTCCTATAATTGTAATAGGAACTCCAATGATAAGAGAGATATAAAATCCACTCCATATATATTTTGAAAGTTCGCTTTTTTTATTATTTTTGAGACTTCTAGACATTAAAATATTTATTGCAGGTGATATAGCACCTAAAAGACCAATTAAGGAATTCACTACAACATTAGTAATTCCCACTGCAGCTAAAGGATTTTTTCCTAATTGGCTAACCATTACAGTATCGACAAAGCCAACAAGAGAATGGGATAACATACTCAAAATAATTGGTATTGAGAAGGCATATATCCTCTTGTATCTAGCTAAGCTATTATACAAAATATTCAATTAAATCACTCCTTAAGTTTACATAACACAACCTTAATTTTACAAATACCCTAGCAGTCTAGTGGTGTTCTAATATAAGTTGTAGAGCACCTAGAAAGTACTTATATAAAATCAATTTCGTATACACCAATTCTATATATGGATAGGATATTTAATTCGTTGAGTAATTTAATGAATATCTGCTGCCACGTGGGCACACCACCTTTATATAAGTGAAAAAATATAATTATCATTCATTATATCACATAAAATTATTAACTAATAAGTAGGCTGAATATTATTAATAGATTTAAGGGAAAAGTGAATAAATAAGTAATTTTCCCATAGTATTAATTCTTGCAATACTATTTCAATTTGTAAATATGTAAATTCCTAATTTAAGAATTGATTTTGGTAAGTAGAGCATTCATCAATATTTGAATCAAACAACTTGTAACAACAAAAAAACGTAATCATATAATATTACTAGGTAAAACTAAAATATATTTAGGAGTTGATTTGATGGCAAGGAATAATGATAATAATAAGTACCCAACTGACCCTATTGAATTCCCTGAACCACCCAGATATCCAGAGTATCCTCAATACCCTATGAATCCAATGATTAGCCCAATGATGAACCCAATGGCAATGTGCCAAATGATGAAACAATGTATGATGATGTGCATGAACCCTTACATGAATCAAGTTATGCCAGAAATGTATGAGAATAATCCAATGATGCCAAACTATCCAATGAACTCAACTATGCCTAGTATGTATGAAGGCAATCCAATGATGCCAATGCCAAACTACCCAATGAATCCAACGATGCCAGGAATGTACGAAGGTAATCCAATGATGCCGATGCCAAACTACCCAATGAATCCAACAATGCCGGGAATGTATGAAGGTAATCCAATGATGCCGATGCCAAACTACCCAATGAATCCAACAATGCCAGGAATGTATGAAGGTAATCCAATGATGCCCAATTATCCTATTAGTCCTGAGCAAGGAGAAAATAATAAAGATAATATGGGTGGAATGTATCAAAGTTATCCCATGTATTAAAAAAATAATAAAATTAAGGGGCTAACTCTATTTCTATAGTGATTAGCCCTATTTTTGATTTTTAGGTATAAAAATTAAGACAATTGAAATAAATATAGATGAAGGCAAATAAAAAATATGAAAATTTGGAAAAATAAGACATAAAACTACACAATTTGACATGATAGCAAATATGCAATAGAATAAAGATGTGAAAAAAGCTGGAGGTATATAATATGATTGAATTAAAAAAGAGAAAAAAGCTGGTAATTATCGGGTTAGTTTTTCTTTTGATGGCAACGATTAGTATATATAATCTTATTAATGAAAAGGTTACTATTACTATTGATGATAAAGTTACCGCTTTTAAGGTTACAGATAGCACAGTTAGAGAATTATTATATGATAATGGTATTGAACTTAAGGATGAAGACTACATAAATACGAGCTTGGACAAAGATGTAGAAGAAGGTATGAACATTATAATAAAGAAAGCAGTACCAATATTCGTAAATGCTGGTGGTAAGAAGATGCAAATCAATACAACTGCTAATAATGTTGAAGAAGTAATTCAGAGCTTAGATATTGATGTGGACGATAATGACAAAATAAATCCACCTTTAGAGAATAATATTACCAGTAATTTAGAAATCAATATTGTAAAGGTCGAGGAAAAAGTTGAGAAAATAATTGATATGATACCGTATAGTATAATCGAGGAGTACAATAATAATTTATTTAAGGGAGATTCAATTGTAATTCAGCCCGGAGCAAAAGGACTTGTGGAGTATAAAGTTAAGAAGATATATGAAGATAACAAGTTGCTAGATGAAAAAATTATTGACTCATATCTAGTTAAGGAACCTGTGAATTCAGTAATTGAAAGGGGAACAAAAGACTATCTAGTTTCATCAAGAGGGAAATTAGAGTATAAAGATACCATGACTATGGTTGCAAGTGCTTATGACCTCTCATATGAAAGTACTGGAAAAACTTCAGGAGATAAAAATTTTGGTATCACAGCTTCTGGTACAAAGGTTAGACCCGGAGTTATTGCAGTAGACCCTAATGTTATACCCTTGGGAACAAGATTATATATTGAGAGTTTGGATGGATGGCCAGATTATGGGTTTGCTGTAGCTGAAGACACAGGAGGAGCAATAAGGGGAAATAGAATTGATTTATATATGGAGAGTAGATCAAAAGCACTGGATTTTGGAAGAAGGAAAGTCAAAGTATATATATTAGATAATTAGGGAAGGTCTTAAAGGCCTTCTTTTTCATATCCGTTATAATTTGTCAAAAACATTAACAAATGATAATCTTATAATATGCATTTTATGCTAAATGTAAGTCATATAGCATTATATTGACATAATAAGAGTAATATTTTAAGATTAAAGGAAAAATATAATTTGATAAATGAGTATTTTAATATTTGATTATTATGATATAATTCATAACTATATTTAATTTTGGATTAAGGAGGTTTTCCAGTGATAAAAGAAGTAATTGTCGTTGAGGGAAAGGATGATGTTGCAGCGATTAAGAAAGCTGTTGATGCTGAGATAATAACTACAGGAGGTTTAGGGTTTCCTGATGATCTTATGGATAGAATTAAGACTGCTGCAGAAAAAAGAGGTGTAATAATATTCACAGATCCTGATTTTGCCGGTGAAAAAATTAGAAAATTAATTTCTAAAGAGGTTAAAAACTGTAAGCATGCTTTTTTGTCAAGGGATAAAGCTACAAAAGATAGCAACATAGGAATTGAGAATGCTAAGCCAAAGGATATAATTGATGCTCTTAATAAAGCAAGAACTGAATCAGTAGAAAAAAGAGAAGAATTTAGGAAGACTGATCTCTTTTTGCATAAATTAATAGGAATCAATGATTCTAGTAAAAGAAGGGATAAGTTAGGAAGAATACTTGGTATAGGATATTGTAATGCTAAACAATTATTAAATCGACTAAACAATTATGGCATAACTCGAGAAGAATTTAATGATGCAGTCAGGAGGATAAATGAAGAAAATGGACGATAAAAGACTATACTCACCAAGTGTCACTAAGGAAGTAATACAAAAGTATGGATTTAAATTTTCAAAAAGCTTAGGGCAAAACTTTTTAATTGATGGAAATATTATTGATAATATCTGTATTGAGTCAGGAATAACAGACTCAGACTTTGTATTGGAAATTGGTCCTGGGATTGGAACATTGACTCAATCCCTATGTGAAAGAGCTAAGAAGGTAATTGCAATTGAATTGGATAGAAAACTTCTTCCAATACTTGAGGAGACTTTATCTTCCTATGACAATGTAGAGGTTGTTCATGGCGATGTATTGAAGATAGATTTGGAATCATTATTGCGAGAAAAGTTTAAAGGAGAGAAAGCTAGTGTAGTAGCAAATTTACCTTATTATATTACGACTCCGATAATAATGAGATTTTTAGAAGAAAAAATAAATGTAGAAAAGATAGTAGTTATGGTCCAAAAAGAAGTAGCCTATAGGATGAAGGCAAACCCGGGGAATAAAGATTATGGCGCTTTATCTATAGCTGTGCAATATTACTCAGATCCAGAAATCATTCTAAATGTCCCTAAAAATGTTTTCATGCCAAGGCCCAATGTAGATTCAGCAGTAATAATGTTAAATATTCATAAAGAGCCTAGATATAGTGTTAGTGATGAAAAATTACTTTTTCAGATAGTAAAGGCAGCTTTCGGGAAGAGAAGGAAGACTTTGTTAAATGCTCTAAGTTCAAGTGGACTAGGATTAACTAAAGATGAAGTAAATAAAGCATTGGAGAGGTGCGGAATTGATCCTAAACGTAGAGGAGAAACACTAACTATATCTGAATATGTGACACTAACAGAGTCCATAGCACAAGCAAAATAGGACTTATTTCTCATTGACTTTCTATTAAAAAGTAAAGTATAATCCAAGCAATGACAATTTTTAACATTTAAGGATTTTATGACATAATCGATTTTATAATAGATATCAAGGGGAGATAAAAATGACGAAGGATAAAATTTTAGAGTCTGCGTATAGGCTATTTGCTATTAATGGATATGAGGGAACGAGTTTATCTCAGATAGCAAAGGAAGTTGGCATAAAAAAACCTTCAATATATGCACATTTTTCTAGCAAAGAGGAGATTTTTACTACAATTTTAGATACTACTATTAATAAATTTTATATGTATTTAGATAGGATATTTTCAGAAACGAAGGGTCAAGATACTGAATATACTCTTTCTCATATCTACTATAGAATTATAGATTATTTCAGTATGTTTAAATCTGCGAAAGAGTTTTATAGTATTATTTTATTTTTTCCTCCAACCTTTCTAGAAGATGTTATAAATACTAAGCTAGAAAAGATAAAGGATAAAGTGAAAATTTCTTTAGATAAAATTTTTGTAGAAGCTATGAAAAACGGTGAAATTAATGAAGAAGAAATAAATTTTCTTATATATTCTTATTTATCACTAGTACATGGAAGCTTTGGCATGATGCTATATGATACTGAAGAGGAAAACCAACTATTGATGAAATCAAATGTGGAGAAAAACTGGAATATATATTGGAAAGGTATAAAAAAATAGACTAATATAGATTTAATATTTAATATAATTTAATTTACTAGTTCAAAATTCCCTCTTTCTTACATATATTGATAATAAGGATTAGAAAGGAGGGAATTGTTTTGTCTAGTAGGAAAGAGTATATTAGAAAATTTATAATCCTTCAAGGAAGAGAAACGGCTTTTTCTAAAAATGATGAATCTAAAGGGCACGCTAAGCTTGAAGTAAGAGAAGGAAAGGGAAAATTAACTGTAAATGTTGAAGGATTAAAGCATATGACTGATGTGGACAAAATATATAAAGTAGAGTTATTAGGAAAATCTAGTGATAATATAATTAAAGAAGAACTTGGAATGCTCGAGGTAGATGAAAAAGGTAAAGGGAAAACAGTCTTAAAATTTAATCCTCATAAGATAGGAAAGAAAGAATTAAACATTGAGGAATTCAGTAATTTACTAATAGAATTAGCATATATGGATCAAGAGAATAACGAAATAATAGCTCCACTAGCTGGATATATTGAAGAAGATGGAAATAACATAGAAGATTTGATCCAAGGGCTATCTAGAAAAGAAATTAAAGAGGATTACATAGAGAATGAACAAAATGAAAAAGAAATAGAAATGGATGAAGAGGAACCTTACATAGAGAAAGAACATAAAGTCTGTAATGAAATGTTGGAAGATGCTAATAAGGATAATGAAGGAAAACAAGATGTAAGCCTATTATCATATGAGGCAGAGATTGACGAGGAAATAATAGAGATTGAAGAATCTGATTATGATGATGAAAAAAGAATAAATGATTTAGACGGTGAAGAAAACTTAGAAGAGGTAGAGATAGAAAAAGCTAATATAGAAAAGGAATTACAAAGAGATGAGATAGGAGAAACAGAAAGAAATAAGGGAGATATTAAAAACCTAGATGAAGAGAAAAGTCTTGGAGAAGGCAATCTATCTAGTGATTTAGATGAGGGAAATCTTTTGGATGAACTGGATGAATTAGATGAAGATGTAGAAGAATTATCAGAAATTGATAAGCTAAAGGAAGATATAGCTGAAAAATCAGAAGAAACAATACAAGAAAATTCTGTAGAAGAAAAATTTATGAAAATAGATAGTAATGAAGATGAATACTTTATAGATGAAAATGAATTAGAGGAGCAAGAAAATTATGGCGGTTATGAACAGGAACAGAGAGATGATTATAGAGCTAGAGAGGAAGGTTATGGATACTCTTTAAATAAAAATAGTGAATATAATAAGAGAGCGAGAATTTATAGTACTCAAATATCTAACTATACAATGAATATTTTAAAATTCTTTGAAAAGGTCGAACCATTTCAAGAGAAAATGGAAGGATATGACTGGTGGGAAATTGAATATGATGACAAAAATCTCTATAGAGGATTTCTTCCATATTATAATCATATTATAGGCATGTACTATCCTTATCCTTCAATATATAAATCTGTTGGATGTCAGAGTCTTATTAAGAAATATAATCATTATATTTTTGGAATTATGAAGATGAATGACGAAGTAAAATATTATGTCTATGGGATGCCAGGACAATATACAAGGAGAGAACAGCCTCATAGAGGAGCTACTGGATTTACAAAGTGGCGTAAAAAGAAAGGAAATAATGGACTGGGATATTGGATTATTCATATTGACCCTACGACAGGAAGGGTTGTAAATCCCCAAAATACTGATAATAATAGCTAAAAACAAAAGCGACAGTTGTACTGTCGCTTTTGTTTTATCTATTTTTACTAAATTATCTAACATTATTATGTGAGTTCTTTCTCACCAATTCTATTGATTCTACAACCTTTGCTAGAACAGAAATTCTTCGTTGTCTATCTAGTAGGAAAGCAGTCTTTTCGGCCTGAGAAGCATTAGATAAAAAATACATTGAAGGTAAATTATTTAGTGAAATACTTTTTATATCATTCAAGCAATCATTACATTTGCAAATATCATAACTATTTATGACTTCACATAATATACTATCTACTAAGTTTTCCATATGGTTTTTTATCATCATAATCACCTTTATTCAAATTATTATAGCTATTTCATTATCTAATACTATCATAAGACTTTTTTATATACAATATCAATTAAATGATAATTTTTTATCAATAAAAAATGTAATAAAAAAATATTGAAATAAATCCACTGATTAAAAAAGGATTTTGTTGGGTATTATAGAAATAGTCTATACGACCATAATTTAATATAAAATATTTCTATAGGGAGGAATTTATTATGTCAGATGTAACAATTTATACTAGTAATACATGACCACATTGCACAACTGCTAAGCAGTATCTTTCGGAGAAAGGTATTAATTATGAAGAAAAGAATGTTCAAACTGACTCTAATGCAAGAAAAGAATTAATGCAAAAAGGACATATGGGAGTTCCAGTAATAGTAGTGGATGGAGAAGAAATAGTAGGGTTTAACAAAGCTAAACTAGAAGAGCTTTTGTAAAGTAATTTTAAGGCTAAATTGATAAGAAGAGCTGTAGAGGTATAGAGAATTTCTATAGTTCTTTTTTCTATATAGATTTTTTTAAAAATATTGATGGTATATATAGGGTATAATCAATATATGAAAATATATAGGATAGATAATAGTCATTAGGTGATAAAATTACACATTAAAACGATATGAAAAAAATAGTTAATTCACTTGACACATATACCCTATAGGGGTATAATATATAGTACAAAGAAAATTTATTTAGGAGGGATTATCGTGGCAAAAATAACTGTATATACAAGTAGTACTTGTCCACATTGTGTTTCTGCAAAAAATTATTTAAATGAAAAGGGAGTAGATTTTGAAGAGAAGAATGTTCAAACTGACTCTAATGCAAGAAAAGAATTAATGCAAATGGGACATATGGGAGTTCCAGTAATAGTTGTAGACGGAGAAGAAATAGTAGGTTTTAATAAAGCTAGATTAGAAGAGCTACTATAATAAATATAAAAAAACAAAAAAAATTAAGATAAAAATAAAAAAACTCTGGTTAACCAGAGTTTTTTTATATATACATAATTAGTCATCTAAACCTTCATTTAAAGCTACTAATACTTTCTCTAAATCAAGACCATGAACCATAGCAGCTTGCTCAAGGGATTCCATTTGAGATGAAGGACACCCTACACAACCCATACCGAATCTCATTAATATCTCAGCAGCATCTGATCTGTGTCTTAATATTTCTGAAATAAGCATATCTTTTGTTATAGCCATCTAAAATCCTCCTTTTAATACTTTTCATATTTAATAATACCATATTTTCAGTTATTGTGTGTGATTAAAGTCACATTTATAAATTTTTTTTCTTATAGAATATAATTACCCTGAACAAACTTAGCTAAAAGGGTAATATTTACGAGTAGCAAAATGAAAATAACTATAGTAAATAGGGGACTTTTAATTATATGTAAAATAGTATCTCCATTAGGAATCTTAAATATATATTTCCCCATTATATTACTGTAAGTAATTTTAAAATCATCAGAAAGATTATTATTGTCTCCTTGAGTAAAGAAAACTTCATTTGCTATCTCAGTAACTCTATGGGTTACTATTAATCCATCTTTATTGAAAGCTATAATGTCATCAACATCTATAGCATCTATATCTACTTTTTTTATAATTACTAAATCTCCGGCATCAAATTGAGGAGACATACTATCTCCTACAACGGTAAAGAAACTCAAGCCTGCTATCTCATTTGCTTCATTCTTTAATACTAATAAATTATACATAAAGGAAAGGGATATTATGAAAATCCCGATAATTGCTATTAGTAAAGCAGAAGAAACAATTAATATTGGAATTTTTTTTATCAATATAAACACCTCTAGAATGGTTGCTAATGGAATAATTATTACCAGTAGAATATTCTTTTATACAAGGTAAAAATAACTAATTAATATATATACAATATGATGAAGTATATTCCAAAATTTGATTTTACGCATAGATTATAATATTGATAGAGGAGATTAATAACCACATTCATTATCAATTGATAATGAAATTCGAAAAAATATCATTCGCTGAAACAAAGTGTAAAAAGCTAAAATAAGTGGTTGCAAAAAATGATATATTTCATATAATATTAATAGGATGTATTTCAATTGAGAATGGGGTTGATTGATATGAAAAGTTTAACAGAAAAAGAACGATACAGGATTGGTAATAAAATAACGTGGATAACTATAATAATAAATGTAATATTAGCAATAGTAAAAGTTGGAGTAGGTATTATTGCAAACTCTACGGCTATATTGGCTGATGGCATGCATACTATTTCTGATGTGGGTAGTTCAATTGGAATAATAATAGGTCTTTTTATTTCTCAGAAGCCCGAGGATGAAGAGCATCAGTATGGACATGAAAAAGCAGAATCTATAGCGGGTTTTATTTTAGCTATCCTCTTAGTCGCTGTAGGATTAAAAATAGGATACTCTACCATAGAAATGATGGTTTCTGGTGATATGAAGGTGCCGGGGCTAATAGCAGCATGGGTTGCAACTGGATCAATTATAGTTAAAGAGTTTCAGTATAGGGTAGCAATGTATGGAGGAAAAAAGATAAATAGTAGTGCTCTTATAGCTGATGCATGGCATCATAGGTCTGATGCCTTGTCTTCAATAGCAGCTTTAATAGGAATAATAGGATCTAGATTAGGGTATACATTTCTTGATCCTGTGGCAGGATTTGTAGTTTCAATTATAGTTCTGAAAGTAGGAGTAGAGCTTTTCATAAAGGGATATAATGAGCTGATGGACAGCTCTATAGAAAAGACTAAACTCCAACAAATAATTTTAGAAATTAAATCCCATGAAGGCATAATAAATATAGGCCAAATAAAAACTAGGAAACATGGCTCAAAGGTTTTCTTTGATATTAAAATATGTGTTAAATCTAATATAACAGTGGTTGAGGGACATGAAATAGCTGAAGAGGTAGAGGACATTGTTTATAAAAATATAGGAGGAGTAAAAGATGTATTAGTTCATGTTAACCCTTGTGAAGATAAGAAAAGATATTCATGTGAGATATGTAAAAAATAACTGAAGTTTACTCATGAAATGCTCGAGATAATAATCTTGAGCTAATTATTTTGTGTCATATACCCCTATGTGGTATAATATACATTAAATAGACTACTTAATAATAAGGAGGATTAATATGGGAGATGTTTCAATTCCGATAGCTTTAGTTGCGGGATTCTTATCTTTTTTTTCACCTTGTGTGCTTCCACTTATTCCAGGATATATAACGTATATTACTGGGACTAGCATGGAAGAAGAGCTAGCAGATAAAAAATTATTTGCCCTTAGAAGAACGATAGGATTTATTGTTGGGTTCACATTAATATTTATGATTATGGGAGTATCTGCAAGTTTTGTTGGAAAGTTATTTAATGCATATAAATACTATTTTATAAAAATTAGTGGTATTCTAATAGTAGTTTTTGGACTAAATATGATGGGTATATTAAAGATAGGACTTTTAAATAGGGAGAAAAGATTTAAGTTACCTAAGATTACAAGTTGGTTTAGTTCTATCTTAATGGGAATGGCATTTGCTGCTGGTTGGACTCCTTGTATAGGAGCTGTTCTAGGATCTATCTTACTTTATGCTGGAACTACAGCTACAGTTGCTAAAGGCGTATATCTATTATTTGCTTATTCTTTGGGATTAGCAGTCCCATTTATCTTAACTGCATTACTTATAAACAAATTCAGCAAATTTTTGGTTAAGTCTGAAAGAATTATGCCAATAATTATGAAAGTAAGTGGAGGACTTATTATCATATTAGGAATGTTAATTTTTTTTGACAAGATGTATATAATTGCTAATTGGTTTATCTAAATTTTTATATAAAGGAGTGAGGTCTAATATGAAGAGAAGCGTACTTTTTAAGTCTATATTAACATTAGTATTAATAGTTTCTTTAATAGCCTTGTCTGCATGTGATGGTGATACACAAGATAAAGATTTAAATATGGAAGATGAACAGAATGAGGATAATATGGATGTTGATAATAGTGAAGAAGAAAATCAAGATTCTGAAGAAGAAGAGAGTGATGGTTATTTCCAGCTGGAAATAGGCAAAGAGCTTCCTAATTTCCAATTTGAAAATCTTCAGGGTGAAATGGTGTCGTTAGAAGATCAAAGGGGAAAAAATGTTCTAGTAAATATATGGGCAACGACTTGTCACTTTTGTAGAGGGGAAATGGATGATTTTCAGAAATATTATTCTGAATATAAGGATGAAAATTTTACTATATTAGCTGTTGATGTAGGAGAGCCTTTAAAGCAAGTTAAAGAATATATAGAAGAAAATAGTTATGACTTTCCAGTACTATTAGATCAGGAAGGAGAGTTATATTTTAAATACGGACTTCAAGGAGTCCCTACATCAATAATTGTTGATAAAGAGGGGATCATTAGGGGAATTAGACTCGGAGCTATGGAATACCCTGAACTCAAGCAAAGATTTGATGCTTTACAATGAAGCTTAGAATAAATCCTTATATATTCATATATAAGTCTATAGGAATAACTTGGTTTGTATTTTTCACTGTTTTATCAATTATATTAAGTTACTTAATTATTAAGAAAAGAGCTAAACATACTACAATCTCCCAGCAAAGAGTTGAGGATACATTCTTTCTGATTATATTAGTTGGTTTTATAGGTGCTAGAATAACTTACGTACTAATAAATCTAAATGTATATATGGATAGCTTATCCTATGTTTTTAAACTTTCTCATTATAATTTAAGCCTAGGTGGCGGAGTTTTATTTGGATTATTTACTATTTGGTTTGTTTCTAAAATGCAAAATATATCTTTTCAAGAACTCTTAAAAATATTCACACCACCTTTCTATATTTCAATGGCAATAGGGATATGGACTATGTTATTTGATGGTGTAATGATAGGAGAAGAATACAGTGGTATATTCTCCTTTAACTATTTAGGTGGAAATAGACATTTAGTCACATTATATTTGACATTGCTGTTTATAGTATCGCTAATATTAGAGTTGAAGAAGATTAAGAAGATATCATATAAATTTAGATCATTACTGATTCTGATTGTAACTATTCTTTTATATTATCTAATTAAGAATATTTTCACTCTATAGAGAATATTTTCATATAATAAAAAGAAACCCTTTGACTTAAAGTAAAATATATAATACAATATAGATAAATCCAATATACCCTTGGGGGGTATATGAAATCAAAAGGAGGGTTATTGTGAAAATAAATGTTAGTGATATAGCTAATAAAGAGTTGAAAAAAATACTTGAGAAAAAAGATACAAATGGCAAAGGGTTAAGACTATATATATCAGGTTTTGGTTGAGGCGGTCCATCCTTTGGATTAGCTCTGGATGAGCTTAAAGATAACGATGTAAAAAATGTTGTAGGAGACTTAGAGTTTATAGTAGATAATGATTTGGTTGACCAATATAAAGAGTTTAGTGTTGACTATTTAAATGACTGGCTACGAAAAGGATTTAGAATTTCTGCCGGTGGAAGTACTGGCGGTTGCTAAGTAAAAAAATAATTTGAAAGCATTAAAAAAGTAGGAGTATAACTCTAGTTATACTCCTACTTTTTTAATGCATAGAATTCTATAGGAGTAATAAAGATAGAATTGTCATCATATTTTATATAAAATCTATATAGGTAAGGTGAAAGTAATGACTAATTTTTGGAGCAATCTAATATATAACTTTTTAATTGCCTTTGGAGTAATTCTTGGGGCTAGTGTTTTAGCTGGTATGGGTGCTATATTTAATAATCATCCTCCTATGAAAACTATGCTTAATGTGGCTAGATCCATAAAAATTTGGGCAGTAGCCGTTGCATTGGGGGGGACAGTTACTTCATTTGAAGCTATAGATCAAGGTCTATGGAAAGGAGAGATAAAATCTGTTGTTAAGCAGCTAGCGTATATATTAGTAGCCTTAGTAGGAGCCAATGTTGGATACAGTTTAATAAAGTTAATACAGAGGTGTAGAGATTTATGGATAGATTAACTAGAAATGTATTGAAGTATATAACTACACTTACCTTAGGAATATTAATAGGAATGGTTATTGGAAGTATAAGCTTCAGTATATTTATAAGCTATAGAATCGATGAGTATCTAAAGGAAATAACTTATTTAAACACAATAATAGAAGACAAAGATGTAAGGTTAAAAAAGCTAGAGGAATCTATAAATAATAGAAAGTTTATTCTAGAAAAAATAGGAATCAACTTAGTATACGAAGGTGATGAAATTGATAAACTAACTTTAGAAAAACATATTAAGCAAAAATATAGTAACCTTATAGGTAAGGAAGTTAGGACTATAGATATAGAGATGGTAGCGGAGGTAATAGACAATAGAATTATGAAAATAGAAGATGAAGAATTCAAGCTAAAGGTGGAGAAAGTACTATTAGCTGAAGAATTAAAGATATGGGTGAAAGTTAATTAATCAAAAATTTCCATGATTAAATTCCTAGCATATGGATATATATCAACTAGCGCAGAATGGAGGGTTACCATGGAAAGTATATGGAAAAAAGATGTAAGGAGAAAAATGATAGATAAAAGAAAAAAACTCAATAAAAGCGAACTCGAAAAGTTGAGTGATAGAATAATTGAAGTACTAACTAAGCTTCCTGTGTTTAAGCAAAGTAAAAATGTGATGCTATACTTAAGCTTTAACAATGAAGTAGATAGTTTTAAATTAATTAACTATTGCCTGGGGAATATGAAGAGAGTAATTGTACCTTATTGTAAATCTAAAGGCAAGGAAATAATACCTACTGAAATACAGGATGTAAAAACTGAATTAGTTAAAAGTAATTTTGGATATTTAGAGCCCAAACCAGAGTACATTAGACCAGTCAATTTAGATGATATTGATATAATAATAATCCCAGGGCTAGCATTTGATAAAAGATGTTTCAGAATAGGATATGGAGCAGGATACTATGATAGATTTTTAGCAAAGGTTAATAAAGAGATACCCAAAGTAGGAGTGGCATTTGACTTTCAAATAATTGGAGCATCTCAAATGGAGAAATTTGATATACCTTTAGACTATGTAATAACTGAAAAAAGGATAATAGTAAGATGATAAAAAGGTAGTAACTGATAGAAACTAGCTACTACCTTTTTTATTGATTTATTTTTTGAAAATTTTATGTTTAAAGCCTTGTTGGCCGTCAATATCTTCGATAGAAACTTGATATTTAAATTCTGGATTTGCTTCATTAACAAAAGACTCGGTCCATACTCTTCTTAAATCATACATTTTTTCAGGGTCTACACCAGCTTCTTTCCAATACCTGATATGTAGACATTGGACTTGTTTATACTCTAGATAGTCATCTTCAACTTCAGTAACATTATTAGCATTATCACAGGGCATGCCATCCAAAATGTAATTATTGAGAACTTTATAAATACCTTCAGCTGATGATACATCATAATTATTGCTAGCATCTTTTCCACATTTGCTTCCATGATCTTCGTAAACTGATGTAGATAAAAGAACTCCATTTGTACCATATTTTTTAAATAAATCGCCTAGAATAGATGCCTGTCTTGTTTCTACTATTTCGATTTTTCCTTGTAGCCAACCATGTATATTGTCAGTGTCTATTATCTCTTCTAAAGGTTTTTCTGGTAAGGGATCACCATACTTATCTCTATTGTCTTTCACTATTTCATCAATTTCATCACCATATTCTGATTTAAATCTATCTACTAATTCCCTTTCTAAATTTTCATGTAAAGTAATTTTATTAAATAGCCAATGGTGAATCGGGCCTAAAAATCTACTCATTGTAATAACTCCTCCTTTTAAGTTATAATGTAAACATAAAAATAATGTACTCATGCAAAAATAACTATATACTCGTATATACTGAGAAAATTGCATAATTAATATTGAATCAAGAAAATGTAATGATGAATTTCTTCATTATTATATTTTGTTAGTTTAAAAAAAAGATGCATTTAAAACTAAAATATATTAACTGCTCAATATATTTTTATTATAATTAAGTTATTTAAAAGTATATATTAAACAAATCACGAAAAGATGTGATTAATATCACATTTTAGAGGGGGATTAATTTAATGGAAGAAAAGAAGAATTGTCCAGTTTGTGAAAATAAATATTGTGCTAATAAGGTTTCCATTTTTTCCGTGCTAGAAGACAAAGAACTAAAGGAAGTTACTGATTTGATAATCCATAAAAAATATAAAAAGGGTCAGATTATATGCTTTGAAGGCGATGTATCAGATAGATTATATATAATTAGTAGAGGAAAAATCAAGGTATTCAAGTATACTAAGGAAGGTAAAGAGCAAATTCTCTATATTTTATCTGAAGGAGATTTTATAGGAGATTTAAGTCTACTTAAAAGAAGTAGTTTCAAGTTTAATGCAGAAGCCCTAGAGGATGTTGCAGTATGTACATTGGGGAAAAATGATTTTGACAATGTATTGAAAGAGAATCCAGAAATAGCTTTAAAGATTTTGGAAGTAGTTCATGATAGGATTATGAGGCTGGAAGATTTGATTCAAAGTTTAAGTACCAATGATATTGAAGCCAGAATAGCAAGTTTATTGCTAAGCTTTATAAAGGATTTTGGCATTGTTGAAGAGGATAATATCGTATTAAATATTCCTTTAAGCAGAGAAGATATGGCCAATTATATAGGGGTGACTAGAGAAACTATTAGTAGAAAATTAAGCAGTATGCAAGATGAAGGGACTATAGAACTCTCTGGAAATAAGAAGATAATTATTAAAAATAAAGAAAATCTAAAATTATTAGTTTGATTCAAGTCACAGAAAAAATATAGAAAAATTATAAAATAAAGCTAAAGAGGGTAATAATACAATGTGAGAAGCTTGAGGAGGTGTACTATGGAATTGAAAAACAAGATTTATAAGGCCTTAGAAAATGTAAATGACCCTGAGCTACACAAGAATTTAATAGAGTTAGATATGATAGGAGATGTAATAGTAGAGGGAAATAAGGTAGCAGTAAATTTAACATTAACGACTATGGCCTGTCCATTAAAATCTACTATGTCCGATGACATAAAAAAGGAAGTTGGATCCATAGAAGGTATAAACGAAGTTGAGGTTATATTTGGAGAAATGAGTAAAGAGCAAAAAGAAAAGCTAGTAGAAAAACTCCACAGAAAGCAAGAAAAGAAAGAGCCTTTTAAAGACACTAAGGTAATAGCAATAGGAAGTGGAAAAGGTGGAGTTGGTAAGTCAACAGTATCAGCTAATTTGGCCGTTACACTTAGTAAAATGGGATATAAAGTTGGTCTGATAGATGCTGATATATTAGGCTATAGCATTCCTCAAATAATGGGGATTAAAGGTATCAAACCAATGACAATAGATGAAGGAGTTATCTTGCCAGTTGAGAAGAGTGGAGTAAAGATAATGTCTATGGGTAATCTAGTAGATAGTGAACAAGCTCTTATTTGGAGAGGTCCAATTCTTGGTAGAATATTAGAACAATTTTTTAATGATGTATATTGGGGAGAATTAGATTACATGTTAATTGATTTACCACCAGGAACAGGCGATGTCCCATTAAGTCTTATGCAGAAATTACCTGATGCAGAAATACTGATAGTTACTACTCCCCAGATTACTGCTGCTACAGTTGCAAAGCGACTAGGTCTAATGGCTGAAAAAACTAATAGTAAAATAATAGGGTTAATAGAGAATATGTCCTATTTTATTTGCAATAATTGTGAAGAAAAACACTATATCTTTGGAAAAGAAGAAGGAAAGCAATTGGCAGATGAGCTCAATACTGATTTCTTAGGAGAAATTCCTCTAGTAACTGCTATTAGAGAAGACAGTGATAAAGGGGTACCTTCCGTTACTGATACTGAAGCTCATATAGAGGACAACTATAAAATTATTGCTAAAAATTTGATGAAAAAACTTGGAAATAATTAAAAAGGTCAGATGTAGTATTAACTACATCTGGCTTTTTTAAATGGGAAAAAATAATTTTCTAAGTAAAATAATGTCAATGTAATTTTTCAAAATATATTTAAATTGTAAGCGGGAAATTTCTTTAAATCTTTTTATTAGCACTTTACAGAAAGATAGATTCATGTTATCATGAAATCACACCCCTTAAAGGGAGGGGTTAAAGTTGACAGCATTTGTTTTTTCATTAGGTCTTTAGGGTAAATTAATATAATAATGGCATACTTTTATTGTGGAATAAAGGAGATGAAATGATGGCATTGAATAAAGTATCAATTAGAGTAACAGGAATGACATGTTCAGCTTGTGCAAATAGAGTGGAGAGTGCTCTATCAAAGCTAGAAGGAGTGGAGATGGCTACAGTAAATCAAGTTATTGAAAAAGCCACTGTAGAATATGATAAGACTAAGATAACTTTTCAGGATATGGTTGAAGTTATTAAGAAAACAGGCTATAACGTTCCAACAGAAAAGGCTACATTAAATATCGAAGGCATGACCTGTGCAGCTTGTTCATCCAGGGTAGAAAAGGCTTTAAATAAAGCCGAAGGCATTATTGAGGCAAATGTAAATTTAGCTATGAATAGAGGAACCATAGAGTATAATGAAGAAGCCATATCAGTTAAAGATATCATAGGTGTTGTGGAAAAGACAGGATATAAAGCCTACGAGGATAAGGAAGATGAAGAAGGTAGCAAAAAAAATGATAGAGAAAAAGAAGCTAGACAAAAAGAAATAAAAACTTTAAAAACATTATTTGTTATTTCTGCTGTTTTAAGTATACCTTTACTTTCTGCGATGTTTTTCCATATGGCTAATGTACATACTATACTATCGAATGGTTATGTACAATTGGCTCTAGCCACGCCAGTTCAGTTTATTGTTGGTTATAGGTTCTATAAAGGTGCTTATCACTCTCTAAGAGGTGGAGGCGCTAATATGGATGTTCTAATTGCTATGGGAACATCAGCCGCTTATTTCTATAGCTTATACAATCTACTTGAAGGGATACAGCAGTATTATTTCGAATCATCAGCAATGATAATAACACTTATTCTTTTGGGTAAGATGTTCGAAGCTATTGCTAAAGGCAAGACGTCAGAGGCTATTAAGAAGCTTATGGGATTACAAGCTAAGACTGCTAGAGTAATTAGAGATGGAGAAGAAAAAGATATTGCTATAGATGAAGTCGTAGTAGGGGATACTATAATAGTGAGACCAGGAGAAAAAATTCCTGTTGATGGAGAGATAACAGAGGGAAATTCCTCTATAGATGAATCCATGCTAACTGGGGAGAGTATCCCAGTAGATAAAAAGACCGGTGATGAAATAATAGGAGCTACTATTAATAAGCATGGTACATTTAAGTTTAAGGCTACTAAAGTAGGCAAAGAAACAGCTTTATCACAGATAATTAAGTTGGTTGAAGATGCTCAAGGGTCAAAAGCCCCAGTACAAAGATTAGCTGATAAGATTTCAGGAATTTTCGTTCCTG
This sequence comes from Sporosalibacterium faouarense, assembly GCF_016765695.1. GTDB lineage: Bacteria > Bacillota > Clostridia > Tissierellales > VENL01 > Sporosalibacterium > Sporosalibacterium faouarense. Next base: position 41,847 of record NZ_JAETGO010000023.1, read on the forward strand.
TGGTTGTAGGCATAGCTATAGTAACTTTTATAGCTTGGTTCTTTATAGATGGAAATTTTACTAGAGCATTAATAAATGCAGTATCAGTACTAGTTATAGCTTGTCCTTGCGCATTAGGATTAGCAACACCTACTGCTATCATGGTTGGTACAGGTAAAGGAGCAGAAAATGGTATATTAATTAAAGGTGGGGAACATTTAGAAAGAACTCATAATTTAAATACCATAGTTTTTGATAAAACCGGTACAATCACAAAAGGTGAGCCAGAAGTTACTGATATTATAGTTTTAGATAAAGATGAAGATACTATTCTAAAATATGCAGCTACAGCAGAGAAAGGATCAGAACATCCTTTAGGAGAATCTATTGTAAATAAGGCGAAAGAACAAAAAGTAAAATTAATGGAGTTTGATGAATTTGAAGCAATACCTGGCCATGGTATATTTGCTAAGATAGAAGAAGATGAAGTTTATCTTGGTAATAGAAAGCTTATGGATGATAAGAACATTGAAATTCAACAGGCTGAAGATAAAATAGCAGACTTAGAAAATGAAGGTAAGACAGCAATGCTAATGTCTATAAACAATAAATTGAGTGGAATAATAGCTGTGGCAGATACTGTGAAAGAGAATTCTCTTCAAGCCATAAATGAACTTAAGGAACTAGGAATAGAGATATATATGATTACAGGTGATAACGAAAGAACTGCCAAGGCCATAGCAAAGCAAGTAGATATAGATAATGTTATAGCAGAAGTTTTACCTGAGCATAAAGCTGAAAAGGTTGAAAACATAAAAGGACAAGGTAAGAAGGTTGGTATGGTTGGTGATGGTATTAATGATGCTCCAGCTCTGGCAACTGCAGATATTGGTTTTGCCATAGGAACAGGAACTGATGTTGCCATAGAAGCAGCAGATATAACCTTAATGAAAGGTGATTTAAGAGATATTGTTATGGCAATAAAATTAAGCAAAAAAACAATGAAAACTATCAAGCAAAATCTATTTTGGGCATTTGGATATAATACAGCTGGTATACCATTAGCAGCTTTAGGATTTCTAAACCCAATGATTGCGGGAGCAGCAATGGCATTTAGCTCTGTATCAGTAGTAAGTAATTCTTTAAGATTAAAAAGATTTAAAGTAAAAAAATAAAAGGAGAGATGATTAATGAAAAAGTTAGTTTTTATTAAAGGGATGAGTTGTCAACATTGTGTAATGGCAGTTAAAGGAGCTTTAGGAGAAGTTGATGGCATAAAATCAGTAGACGTTGATCTTGAAAGTGGATCAGCAACATTAAATGTTGATAATGTTTCTGATGATACTATTAAGAATGCTATAGAAGAAGCTGGATATGAAGTAATAGAGGTTAAGTAGTAAAGAGTAGATATAGAAATTAGGAAATTTAGTTAGTTAGGGTCCAAAGGAGATATTGGGCCCTAAGCTTTATTTAAACAATAATATAAAACAACGTAAAGTAGGTGATAAAATGAATGATGCTAGGAAAAGAGCAGTTAATTTATTGAAAACCTCTAAAGGTCAAATAGATGGCATTATAAGAATGCTAGAAGAAGATAGGTATTGCGTAGATATATCTAAGCAAATCTTAGCCGTATTAGGCTTGTTGAAAAAAGCTAATTTGAATATTCTAGATCAACACATTAAGAGTTGCGTAAAGGATGCAATACTTGAAGGTAAAGGTGACGAAAAAATCGAAGAGATAATAAACGTTTTAGACAAATATGTTAAATAATCAAACCAAAGATATTTATTAACATAAAAAGTATAAAAAATAAGAAAGCTGTGGATAAATTCGGGGGAGAAAAGAATCTATCCACAGTTATTTTTGTTTAATCTTATTTACAAAATTATATTGAGGAAATTATTTATTTGTAAAAATTTCAATATGTAATTTCCTCATATCTCATATTAAATATCTTAGATGAATTTTAGCTAATTAATTTTCGACATTAAGTTGTTCAAAGAGTCTTTTATGTCTTTGCCAAACTCATCTAATTGTTCTTTTAAGGCTTCCCAATTTTCTTCCCCTGTATCTTTTAACTCATTCAATTTACCCTGTGCTTCGCTCCTTTTACCTTGAATGTCTTCTATTGTGTTTATTAATTCTATCTCTTTATCAGCTTTGGTTTGTTGTACTTTAGCCTTTAGTTTATTAAGTTCCGCTTTCCATTCATCAAGTTGGGCTTCCATTTTTTCTCGGTACTGTTTCTTAGTATCCATAAAATTCCTCCTTTTAAATTTTCTATTACGATGAATCGCTCTTATTATTCACTTACCCCCATTCACTATAAATATTCAAAATTACTTGTTTTGATTAATTGGATTCTAAAGGGTATATATTAAAATATAATAATAACATGGTTTAATATAAGCATAAGTGTTATAATTTGAATAGTGCTATTTTATTTGTGAAATTGCATACTACATTTTCACATAAAAAATATATAGAAAATGTAAATATATGCAAGAGAAGTTATGCAATTTCTTAGAATGTGAAATGGAAAGGGTGATGAAAATGGATGAAGGTCCTGGGTTACTGAGAACTAATAGAATAATGAAACTTTCTCCTTTGGATATTCATCGATTTTATCACGTATAATAGGAAATCCACTGGAGAAACATAAGATTGTGAGGTGGACGTTATGCTTAATATTTACAAAACAGTTAATAATTCTTTAGAGGAATTAAATGAGTTCCAAGATGGGGTGTGGATAAATTTAGTAAATCCAACGAAGGAAGAATTAGATATAGTAAATCAGGATTTAGAAATAGATATGGATTTTTTACTTGCTCCATTGGATGATGAAGAAAGTTCTAGAATTGAGAGAGAAAACAATCAAATTTTTATTTTAGTTGATATACCTATGGTGGAAGAAGAGGACGGGTCATATGTCTATTACACATTTCCACTGGGTATTATATTATCAGATAAGACAATAATCACAGTATGCCTTAAGGAAAATTCAATAATAGATCAATTTAAGCAAAATTTAGTGAAATCATTCTTTACTTATAAGAGGAATAGATTTGTACTTCAATTACTTTTTAGAATTGCAGCTAGATATCTCTTATATCTAAAGCAAATAGATAAGATGAGTAATGAAATAGAAAGAAGACTCCATAGGTCTACTAAGAATAAAGAACTTATACAATTATTAGACTTAGAAAAAAGTTTGGTTTATTTTTCAACATCATTAAAAGCTAATGAAATAGTAATGGAAAAACTATTAAAAACAGATGCACTTAAACTATATCCGGAAGATGAAGAGTTACTAGAGGATGTAATTATTGAGAATAAACAGGCTATTGAGATGGCCAATATATATAGCAATATATTAAGTGGCATGATGGATGCATTTGCATCAGTAATATCAAATAATTTAAACATAGTTATGAAGGTATTAACTTCTATAACAATAGTGATGGCTATACCAACGATGCTAGCTAGCTTCTATGGGATGAACATAGGACTTCCATTACAGGATTCTCCATATGCTTTCTTATTGATCATAGGAACTTCTGTAGTACTATCTACTTTTGCTGTTTTAGTATTAACTAGAAAGAATATGTTTTGAAGTAAAAATAAAGTCAGGAGATTTAAATCTCCTGACTTTATTTTTCGAGTATTTATTTTAAATCTATATTGAGTATTTCCCTAAATCCTCTTTAAAATCTGTGGATACTTTTTTAAATTCTCTAATGCTTTCCATCATTTTGTCGATTTCTTGAGTATATACAGTAACATTAGCGCTTACTTCCTCAGAAGAAGCTGAATTTTCTTCAGCAATAGCAGCTAGAGATTCTATATTTTGAGAAACGCTATTAATTGAACTGGTTTCGTCAGTTAATTTGTTAATCATTCTAATAAGAGAAGATGATACCTTTTCAATAGAGTTTACAGTGCTATAATTGGATTCTGCAACACTTGAAAGCTTAGTATTTTCTTCTTCTAGAACTGTAAACTGTACTTCGATTTGTCCAACTAAGTCATTAATTTCTTTAATAAATGAAATTAAATTATCATTTATATTCTTAACAGCATCCTTCGTATCCTCAGCTAGAGTTCTTATCTCATCTGCCACTACAGTAAATCCTCTACCAGCTTCTCCAGCCCTAGATGCCTCAATTGCTGCATTCAATGCAAGTAAATTTGTTTGATCAGATATTGATTCTACAGTTTCTACTATTTTGGTAACATCCTCAGCTCTAGTCTGAATTGATAGACTACTTTCTTTAACCTGTGCAAATTCAGCTAAAATATTCTTTAAGCTTACAGAAGTGTCATTTAGCTCCTCATAACCATCACTAATTTTATTAACTGCCGTTTCTAAATCACTCTTACTTGTATTTTCCTCTTCCACAATCTTATTTAATGCCTCAATATTGTTGTTTAATAGGTATGCAGCAGATTCAGTTTCATTAGCTTGTCCCGTCGCACCTTGAGCAACCTGTTCAACTACACCAGAAATATCCTTAGATGTCTCACCCATTTTTTTTGAAATTTCATTAAATTTATCTCCAAAAACGTTAAGCTCATCGGTCATGCCTTTAAAACCAACAAAATCACTTTTCAATATGTTTCTATAATCAGTTAATGAGATTATTATTTCTTCAAAGAAGTCATTAGTAGAAATATTTGTTTCTTCAGAATAATTTCTATTCTTTAAGTCATTTAAAACATTAAAAACACTTTTCTTTGGCATCATAAGTAATTTAGAAAAAATATAAGGAACTAATAGAGTTAATCCCAAAGTAACTCCTGTAAGCATTGTTCCATCTATAAATCTTGATAAGATGCCATAAGGGATTCCTATAAACAATAAGGAAGCTATTCCTATTTTTACTTCTATACTTTTTATAAATCCAAAAGATAATAGTTTGTTTATTTTATAGGATTTATGATAATAAATCTGTTCCGAGAATCTCACATGAATTTTTGTATAACTATTTGTTTTTTCAATTTCTTTTACTTCTATAGTCTCTCCGTAGAATTTTGCAGCTCCTTCAATCATACCGTGAAAATAACCAAACATTCCTCTAGATGAGTTATAAGTCATTTCAGCAGTGTAACCGTCTATGGCTTTCATCTTTAATATAGGCGGCTTAGCTCCAGGGATTTTTTGTGTAACTACGACATGAACATCATACATAGACTTTAAGAAAGAATATAGATTTTTATGCTTAAAGAAGGCTGGATAGTCCTCAGAAAATGTTAGTACATTATCATTTCCTATTGACTTCCATACATCATATGACTTTTTATCTATTTCTTTTGAAATAAAATCAACAATACCCATTGCGTAGCTGTCTTCAATGTCTTCTGTTGGTTTGAAAAGTTTCTTGGGGTCCATATTATTAGCTGTCATTGCCTCATTTGTTAAATCATCGCCGTAAATTTTACGGCAAGTTTTTATCCAGGCTTGTACAATTGTACCTTTCATAATTAAGGGGTTATCCCCGTCCCTCCCTTCGATAAATACATATAATATATAAATTAGACATCAAATTACAAAATCCTTCATTAAGCATATAAATGCAAAAATATATTTATTATGGCTTCTCCTTACTCACGTGGTCAAAGTAATAAACATACTATATAATATATCAATTTATATTAATATTAATAAAAAGAGGACTTATATAATATTTTATTGCATAAATGAAGGGGGTATATTTCCGTGTTAGGAAATAATGATATATATATAAAAGTTTATAGATGTTTAACTGATAAAATTGAAAGTCTTCCTATGGAGGAAGTTGTTAAAATGATGATATTATCTGAAATTAATATAGATTTTCATATAGAATTGCTGAAGTGTCAAACTATAATAGCTAGAACTCGTATTGTTAAAGAAGCTAAATGTTTTGGAGGCAAAGGATATAGTGAAGTTGAAGATTGTGATATATGTGATAGAGACTTTTGTATTGAAATGATAAATAATAAATATATTAAAGATAAATGGGGAGATAACTATGCAAAAAATAACAAAAAACTAAATGAAGCAATTAATAGTACTAAAGGGTTGATAATAACCTATAATAATAAGCCTATAGATGCTAAATATCATAGTACATGTGGAGGAGCTACTGAAAACTCTGAGAATGTCACAGGTAATCAGATTACTTATTTAAGACGGGTGCTCTGTGACTATTGTAAAGAATCGCCTTATTGGGATAATAAAAGAGACTTTTTTCTTGATGAAATTGAAGATAAATTAAGAATAAAGTTCCCAAATATCACGCCAAGTTTAAAAAGTGAGATAAAAGGATTCATAGAAGAAGTAGATAAAGATGAGAGTGGAAGAGTATTAAGCATGAAAATAGGAGGAAAAAAATTTAAAGGCACAGAAATTAGAGAGCTTTTGGGATTGAACTCTACAAGGTTTAGTATATCTCCAGCAGTAATTTCTTTTAATACCCAAGGAAAGGGCCATGGAATAGGTTTCTGTCAGTATGGTGGAAATGAAATGGCTCAAAAAGGGCATTCTTATTATGAAATTTTAAAATATTATTATACAGGAATAGCAGTCAAAAAATATAATAAGCCAAGTATAAAAAAACCGTTGAGTGGAAAACTAATAATGTTGGATCCTGCCCATGGTGGAGAAGATAATGGTTCAGAAGGAGCCAAAGGTATGAAGGAAAAAGATGTGGTATTAGAAGTTGGAAAGTACACTAAAGAGAGGCTTGAAGATTTAGGGGCTATAGTTATCTTAACTAGAGAAGATGATCGTTACTTATCATTGAGTAAAAGGGCAGAACTTGCTAATGATAAAAAACCTGATTTTTTTATTACTTTAAGTTTAAGTGCCTTCCCTAATACATCAGTAAATGGATGCGAGATATACCATTATAGAGGCGATAAGGATAGTCAAGCCCTAGGAAATTATATAATGGAGAATTTAGTCAAGGAGACAAATTTAATAAATAGAGGCGTAAGGACAGCAGAGTTATTTTTGGTCAAAGAAGTTAGGAATAGTGCTATACAGATATTTATAGATTATTTAACTAATCCTGATGTAGAAGAAAAACTAGCTGACAAGAAAAATATTCAAAAGATATCTAAGGGAATAGTGCAAGGTATTGTCAGTTTTTATAAGTATTAGCGAAAAAATAGAGAATTTTATGGCATTTTGTTTGGATTTATCAATTGACAAAAGCTATACTAAAGTAGTATAATAAATATTTAAGACTTGACACGATTTTGTTTGTATGCTATAATAAATTAGCCATACATTTTGAAAGAAGGTGATTGTTTGTTACAAAGGAACTCTTTAGATAAAATTAAGGAAAACGTAGAAAACTGCATAGGACAAAAAGTTAGACTTAAAGCTAACAAAGGCAGAAAGAAAACAACAATCAGAGAAGGTGTCCTAGAGAACGCATACCCTAGTATATTCGTAGTAAAGATTGACGGAGGATATAATTCAGTAAGAAGAGTGTCTTATAGTTATTCAGATATATTGACCGAAACAGTTGAAGTAACAATTTGTAATGAAGATAGAAAGATTCAAATCAGTTAAAAAAATATTCTAATTAAAATAAAGCCACCCAGGAAGGGTGGCTTTATTTTTTTTTGATAATAATCTAGAAAGTTGAATCAAAAAAGCTATAATTCTAAAGTAGTATTTGATGTAATACTAATGAGTAAAAATATATTAAAAAAAATTAATAAAGTTAGGAATATAATAAGTTGTACATGCATATAATGTGATGAATACAGTTTTTATATGATAGGAGATAATGAAGTATATCCGTTATTTGGGCACCTAGGATATATGGAATCAGTGGTGCAACCGGCCTTTTTTTAGGGTCGGTATTTTTATTACGTGGACTAAAAAATATAGATATTTATGTTTAGTTTTCATGTCTTTAGACTAACAACCATTAGGAGGGAAATGTTTTGACTTTAGAAAAAATATATTCCAGAATATCACCTGCCATACAGCAACTAGAAGAAATTAAACTAGTATTTTTTTATAGGTATATATCATTAATTGTAACATCTCTATTTTACATTATAGACAGGTCAGGACATTCTATTGATAGAAAGGTTTTTATTATATCTTGTATTAGTATCTCTTCTATAATATTAAACTATTTATATGTAAAAAACCATGATTCTACCTTTAAAATAAAAATATTGCTATTAATTGAGACTTTGGGTAATTCATTAATACTAATACCTTCAGGAGGACTTAATAGCCCATATGTTTGGTATGCTTTGAATACTATTTTAATATCTTCTATTAAGCTTAAAAAAAGGTATTGTTGGGTAAGCCTTTTTGTCTACTTATTTAGTTCAACATGCATACTTTATTCGATTAAAATTGTAAGAATCACGCCTTTTACAGCTTTAGTATATGAGGAAATGAATTTAATACTTAGCTTTATATTAATTACAGTTGTAATACAGTACTTGTCCAAGCATATAAATATCATTAAAGATAAAAAAGTTAAGCTTGAGAGAGCAAACCATCAGCTAGAAATAGCAAACGAAAAAAACAAGGAGTCCATGGAGTATGTAATGAAGCTATATCAAGCAGTACACTTATTAACCTCTGAAGACAATGAATCTGACTTAATAAGTTTAATTGTTAAATATACAAAGCAATTAACTCGGTCGGAAATAGTTTTTTTCTATAACTTATCACACTCAAAGCGCAATATAGTATTTAATCATGAAAAGAATAATATCAACTTAGAAAAAGATATTAATTATGTTTTATCACAAGAAAAAGTTGAAATGTTAAAAGTAGCATCTACTAAGGAAATTACTGCTGATAATAAAGTTTTTGTAATAGCTCCTGTAGTAAGTAATTATAAGATATTTGGAATATTAGGAATTCAAAAAATCACACGTATAAGTGATGAAGAAGAGAATGGAATAATAAATCAGTTGAAATTTTTATCAGAAATAGGTGGGATTGTATTGGAAAAGCTGAATTTGGAACGAGTAAATAATCATTTGATTATAAATGAAGAGCAGAAAAGGATAGCTGATGAGATTCACGATAGTACTTTACAGAGACTTTTTGCTATATCATGTGGGCTAACTGCATTAACCAAGGCGTTTGAAAATTCAAGGACGTATGAATTAACAGATGAATTACAGGTAATAAGAAACTCCTTAAATAAAACTATGAAAGAACTAAGGGCTACTGTATATGGTCTTAATTGGAAAAAAACAGGGATTAATTGGTTTATAACCGATATTAATAATTATATAAACGAAGTAATAAAACTTAATCATGTTAATATTAATTTTGAAGTTCAGGGAAATACTGATTTTTTATCATCACAGCAGAAGAATGCTCTGTATAGAGTTGTGAGTGAAGGGATAAGTAATGCGGTAAGGCATGGTAAATCAAGCAGTATAGTAATTGAGTTGATTATCAAAGCGAGTACCACATCTCTTAAAATAACTGATAATGGAATAGGGTTTAACTATGAAAAAATTAGGAAGGAACAGAAGTTAGGATTAGGACTTGGAAACATAGAGTATTTAATTAATTCTCTTAATGGAAAAATATTATTTTTTAGTGATATAGAAAAGGGAACTGAAATAAATATTACTATACCTAATAAGTATTATTTAAATAAGGAGGAAATAGTATGAGAATACTTTTAGTTGATGATCATCCTTTAATAAGGAGAGGGTTAGCTTCTATATTAACTTATGAAGATGACATCGAAGAAACTAAAGAGGCTTCAAATGTTAGTGAAGCAGTGGAATTATTAGCATATTATAAATTTGAAATAGCTATAATCGACTTAAGATTGGGCAAAGAGAGCGGGCTGGAAATTGTAAATAGAGCAAAGAATATGGATATAAAGACAAAATTTATTATGTTAACTTCCTCCTTGAGGTATGAGGACTTTTCCGAAGCTAAAAAAGTAGGTGTTGATGCATATATATTAAAAGAATCCTTCATGGATGATATATTATATGCTTTAAAGGTAGTGACCAGGGGCAAAAAATTCTATGATTCTGAAATTATGGAGTATAATATGCAAAGTACTTATAGAAATGATTTAAGTGAGTTGACACCCAGAGAGAGGGAAGTACTCAATGAACTTGGCAGGGGTCTTAGCAATATAGAAATTGCTAATCAATTATATATATCAGAAAATACAGTAAAAAAACATGTAAGTAATATTCTATCTAAGCTAGAACTTAGTCATAGAACAGAGGCAGCTCTGTTTATAAAAGATTCAGCTAATTTTTAAAGCTTATATTAGTTAGTTTCAGTTGAATATTGGAGGGAGGAAAATTAATTGACCAGGAAGAGAAAGAGAAGTATGTCTACAAGTAAATTTATAATGGTTGTGACTTCTGTAGCTATGTTAAATGCTATGGGAATAAGTTATGCATACTGGAATGATGGATTAAATATTAATACTACTGTGACAACTGGAAGAATGAGTGTATCAGTTGAAGGAGATAAGGATTTTAATGATATTATAAAGATTAAAGACGGTGAAAAATATACTAAAAAGTTGAATTATACAATCATAAATGAAGGAAGTATACCTATTCGATTAAGTGATATAGATACATCTTCTTGCTCTAAACTTAATATATCAACATCAGAATATGATGGAATATTAAATCCAGAAGAGGAAAAATCAATTGCTATAACATTAGAAACAGATAAACCTGGAGAATATCCCTTCGATATAATATTGAACTATAAACAATGGAATAGATAATTAAAAATTATTATTAGTATAAGTTAAGTAAGGCTTGATCCTACTTAATAATAATATGCATGGAGGTATAATATGAAAAAAGGAACGATTATTATAGCTTTTAGTCTTTTAGGTGCATTAATGTTGATGTCAGGTGGATATGGGTACTGGAAAGATAGTTTAACAATAACTGGAGAAGTTAAAGTTCAATCATTACCTTCTGAGTCCCAAGATAATCCTTTGACTGCAACGCCTTCAATAGCAATTGAAGAAATGCAAGAAAAGGCTGGTGATACTACAGACAAGGATAGACAACTTCAAGGTCAAGAAACTGTAGACATAATTGATAAAGAGATTGAAGAAAATGGGGATAAATCAATAGATAAATCTATTTATGAGGATGAACCTAAAATAGTAGAAGAAGAAAAAGATATAGAAAATGAAACTATTGAAGTAAATGCGGAAAATGAAGATATGAAAATAAATAGTGAATTATCTGAAGAAAAGAATGCAGAGAAGATAGATGAAAGCAAAAGTAATGAAGATAAAAATTCAAATACAAAGGTCAAAACTCAAGAAATGGACTCACCAAAAAATGATGGAATAAAAAATTTGCAGGAGAATTCTATAAATAAAGAAATAAAATCTGATGATACTAAAGAAAGTAAGGGCGAAGAAAATAGTAATAACTTAAATGTAATTGAAAAGACTAGTAAGGAATACAATTCTAATAATGAAAATTAAAATAATGGATATGAAATAAGTACATTTGATAATGGTAAATGATGAGTTAACAAAATGTGTAACAGATATAACTAATATACGATTTTTTAGGATAAAAAGGGGAAATGTAATGATGATAAAAGAAGACTTTTTACCCACAAAGGTATCTAAACTAAGGTGTTCTATATTAGTATTAATGGTTATAGTCATATATTGCATAGAGAATAGCAGCATTCCTTCAATCATAGGGAGTCAAAGCTTCAATTACATAATTAAACCGATATTATGGGGTATAGTTGTATTAACTATATGGCTTTACCCAAGAGCAAATGGACATGCATTACTAAAACTTAGAGGCTTGGTAAATTTATGGGCCTTTAACTTTGCTATTATTTATATAGCCTGCTCCGTCATAGTAGGCATATTTATAGAAGGCTTGGGGAAAAGTCCTTATGCACATTCGCCTATAGGTATATTGAAGAATGTAATATTTGTTGGAAGTGCTTTAATAGGAAGGGAAATATTTCGTGGATATTTAGTTAATAGAATAGTGAAAAAAGAAAATTATAAGGTATTCATATTGATAACATTATTTACAACTTTTATTTCAATATCATTTAACAGTTATATAAATATAAGTGGACATGAGAATTTGGTAGAATTTATAGCTGAAAGCTTAGCTCCAGAGTTTTCAAAACATCTATTGGCTACATATTTGGTTTTTTTAGGTGGCCCTTTAACTTCAATCATATATATAGGTACAGTAGATGGGTTTCACTGGCTGTCTCCTATACTTCCTGACTTTCAATGGATAACAACTGCATTGATAGGCGTACTTTGTCCAATTTTTTTTATGATGTCAGTTCAGAATATATATTTAGATGCTTCGAAGCAAATTAATAAATCAAAAAAAGACAATGAAAGTCCTCTTAGTTGGTTATTGGTAAGTGTGGTTTCCATAGGGATAGTATGGTTTTCTGTGGGAGTGTTCCCTGTTTATCCTTCTGTTATAGCTACAGGTAGTATGGAGCCCCTGATTAAGCCAGGAGATGTTATTTTAGTAAAAAAAGTAAAAAGCATGGATGATATAAATGATTTGAAGATAAACGATGTAATTCAATTTGAACGAGGAAATATTTTGATTTCCCATAGAGTAATTGAAATAATAGAAGATAATGAAGGTAAAAGATATAAGACTAAAGGGGATAATAACTCTGGACCAGATCAAGAGCTAGTATCTCCAAATGATATAAGAGGAAAAATCGTTTTTGTTGTTCCCAAGATAGGATGGCCAACACTATTAATAAAGAGCGAAGAAAATATTCCTCTCAAGGGAATAGTATTCTAAGGAGAAAAAATAGCATGCATATGATATGCTCCCCTGGTAGTAGACAGTCAAATTGATAAGACTGTCAGTACAAGGGGAGTATTTTTTATGGTCATAGTAAGATTTGCTATAATAGATAGTTTAGTGCTACATTATACTACTAAAGAAGTAGATATTTAACTCAATAGTACCATTGAAAATAACACATAGTCACTATTGGAAAGTAAACTTTATAATGGCGAAATAAAGCTACTGTCATTCTATAATTATAAATGAAAGAGCTCGATAAGCTCAAAACAAGAAAAGGAGTGGGATTTTGATGAAAAAAACTAAATTTTTAGCTCTTGCATTAGCAGTAGCAGTTATGCTAATGGGTGCTGGTTATGCGGCATGGAGTAACCAAACATTCTTGACAACAACTGTGAGAACTGGTAATTTCAAGATGGAAATTACTGATACCTCTATTCGCACTGGTGATAGACAAGAGGCGAACGAAGCACATGATTGGCACGAATATGACTGGACTCATGGTGGTAATGTTGACCATAATGCAACATCAGCTGTAGTTGAATTTAATGATTTATATCCTGGTGGAACAGTTCAAGTTGATATGACAACAACTAATAATGGTACAATTCCTGCTAAGCTAAAGAGTGCAAAGGTTGAATACCTTAGTGGAAATGAAGATTTATTCAATTTATTATTAGGTCAAACTTCTTGGAAAGCTGACATTAATGGTGATGGCTCTAAAGATGATTGGGATCATGTAGAATGGAATCGTGAAAATTGGAGAGGACTTCAAGGAGCTCTTAATGCTTTAGTTGCTAATATTAATGACCATAATGCAGTTATTGAACCAGGTGGATGGCTTTCATTAGGTGATGGAGAAGAGAATGGTTGCATAAAAATTAAACTTGATCCAGATGCTGGCAATGAGTTCCAAAATAAAAATGTTAAGTTCAAGATAACATTTAATTGGGAACAATGGACAACTGATCCAACTGAAAATCCATACGATGGAGATAATGGATATGGTGGAGATGGAGACGTTCAATAGATAATAGAAATATATAAGTAATAGGAGTAGGAAAGATTCCTGCTCCTATTTTCTACTTTGAAAATAACTATTTTTAGCAATAAAAAAATAAAAAGCAAGAGTTATATAGAATACAGAAAAGTTGACAAATAGCAACAAAACTAGATAAAGGATAAGTGTAGCTTATGTGGAATACACATATAAAAGACTTGTAGGGGTGTTGAGAATGAGGGTACATATAAATAATCATTTTAAACGTGGACTGATAATCATTTTGATTATATTAATTGGAGTTTTATCTTTCTTATTATATACAGAAAAAAACAATCCAAGATTTGAAGAAAAGAAGATATCTTTATATAGTTATAATAATAAAACAAATATGGACTATGAAGTTTTTTTAAAACCCAATCTTTTATATGATAAGGAAAGTGTGGGAAAAGATAATATTTATATAACACAATTTGTAGATTATATTGATACATCGTTTATATATGAGTTTGATGGAGAAAGTATTGCAAATATTCAGGGAAGCTATAAGGTAATAGCTAGGGTAGAGGGCTATACTATTAGTAATGAAACATATAAAGTAATTTGGAATAAAGATTTTATTTTAGCAGATGAGAATAAAATTAATAGTAACGATACTAAATTGCATATAGGTGAAAATATATCATTAGACTATAATCAATACAACGACTTTGCAAGACAAGTTATTCAGGATTCGAAAGTAAATTCAAATGTTAGACTAATAGTATTTATGAATGTAGATGTTAATGTTGATACTGGCAAAGGTGTTATAGAAGAAGATCTATCACCTTCAATAACAATACCTTTAAATACAAGCTATTTTGAAGTGGAAGGGAAATTAGAAAGTAAAAAGTCTGGTGCTATAGAAGAAACTCAAAAAATGTTATTGCCACCTGATGAAGAGAGAGTTAAGCTTTACGTGGTTACAATTTGTTTGTTAGGTATAATATTATTAGTTGTATTACTTCTAACAAAGGGTAAAGCTGTTAATGATCCTAAAGAAAAGAGACTTAATAAAATATTTAAGAAATACGGAGATAGATTAGTGGCTTTAAATAATGAATTTGGAAACTCATATTTAGAACAAAATGCAGTTGAATCAATAGGTGACTTAGTTAAAATTTCCGATGAATTTGGAAGACCTATTATGTACAGATATAGTTCGAACTATAAAAAACTTGATAGATTCTATGTAACTGATGATAATGAAATCTATGTTTATGATATCAATAAGGATATGGATAAACTCACTTCTCAAGCCAAAAATATAAGAGATGATAATAACGGTAATATGGCTCCTAAGAGCTTAAGAGAGAGGTTATCAAAATTAAAGTTAAGTTCATCAAAATCAAAAAAAGATAAAATAAAGAAAAGTGATATAGAGAGTTAAGGATATAGAAAAGTAGGCTGAACACCTGCTTTTCTATTTTTAAATACTACTTTAGTAGTAAATAGAGTAACATAAAGTACTATATAAAATTAGCATTATGTATGGCGAAAAAGTAAAAAAACTTAGATATAATTTAGGAAGATAGGAGTATACTTTTTCAATGATATAGTAAAGAGCTTAATATATATAACTCAAATGATATTTTAGGTATAGTTTTATAATTAAGTAGTATTAATAAAATTTAAAAATGAGTTGAATTAATGGGGGGTAAAAATGAGTAATGGTAAGGGAAGGTATAGAAAGAATTTCTTCTACATAATTCTAGTTATTGTAATGATGTCAATTTTTACCTATGGAATCATCAATACTTCTTATGCAACACGAAACTCACAAGTGCCTAATGTGTTAGTGACTCTCGAAAAAGGAGGAACTAGTCAACAAGGGAATTTATATGGTACTGGTTTATGGTTTCCAGGGTTAAAAAAAGAAGGAATCATTAGAGTAGCTAATAATACAGGAAGAACTGTGAAAGTAGATAATTTAGGTATACAAGTTAAATTAACAGATACAAAACTAGGAATAGATAAAGAAGTTGTACTAAATTCATTTCTTAATAATATGAAGCTTAGTATTGAAAAAGGATATCTTTTTGCTTTTGATAAAGTAATCCTGGCAGAAACAAAAATCCATAAATTGTTATATTCTCATAATAATGATGATTATAATGGCTATGATATTATAGTTGACGATCAGTTTACAATTAGAAATGGAAAATCCATAGATCTCAAATATACTCTATATATGAATAAGGAGTCGGGTGATGAGCTACAAGATCTTAGCGCTCAAATAAATTTCGTTATTAATTCAAGTGGTGATACAATAAATGATCCACCAGACGATCCGCCAGATGACCCACCAAATGATCCAGATCCACCAGTAACTCCACCAAGTGACCCACCTCCAGAGGAGCCACCTACAGTAGAAGAGCCAGAAGAACCAACTGATACTCAGGATCATTGGGCTCATGATTGTATAATTACTTTAATTGAACATGGAGTTATAAAAGGTTATCCTGATGGAACTATACGTCCTGAGTATAAGGTGACTAGAGCTGAAGTAGCAGCATTGGTTGCAAGGGCATTGAAGGTTGAGGAAGACTTTTCTAAGGAACCAGTATACAAAGATGATATACCTAAATGGGTAGAAGGATATGTAGTTGCTTTAACGGACTATAATATATATACTGGATACCCTGATAACACCTTTAGATCAGATAAATATATTTCTAGGGAAGAGGTAGTAGCTGTATTAATTAGAGGCTTTGAAAAGAGCTTAGATGCAAATAATAAATTAGATTTTAAAGATAAAGATGATATTGGCTTTTGGGCTGTAGACTATGTTAAATCAGGAGTGGAGAATAATGTGATTACTGGATACCCAGATGGTACATTTAAACCTAAAAATGATATAACTAGGGCAGAAGTATTCACTATATTATGTAAGCTATTAGGGCTTCATGAAACGCATGTATATAAGATCGATTAATTATAAAAAACAAAATAAATATTTTATGTCACATTATAAATAAGGGCCTTTGAGGTCCTTGTTTTTTTATTTGAGGAAATTAAATATTTTTATAAGTCTTTATTTCTTTGAAAAGAGATTTATTTAACGGATTTTTTAAAAAAATAAAAAAAGAAAAAAATTAGTCTAAAATATAAATTTGTGGAAATAATAACCTCAAACGTTAATTGAATCTAATCTTGTTCTATTGTTACACAGTTAGTAAATTAATGAAAATATTGTACTGTGTAAAGATATGATTTTCATATGCGTTAATTAGATTTTGGAGATTATGATGTATATTCTTTAAGTGGGCACCTAGGATATACGGAGTCAGTGGTGCAACCGGCCTTGTTTTATGGATATTATAAAATAAGGATTTTTTACTGTAGATTTATAAGCAAAGATCTATTGATAAGGAGGAACTTTTATGAAAGAAATAGCTAAAGAAACAGAAAAGAATAAAAGTATAGTGAAAAAATTGATTAAGTGGTCATCAAATATTGCAATTATTATTTTAGTTGTGTTAGTTGTTACATCCTTGTATTCATCATTTAAATCAAGAAATGATCCTAGTTATATACCTTCAGTATTAGGCTACAAGCCTATGTCAGTGCTTACAGGAAGTATGGACCCAACCCTTAAGCCTGGTGATATGGTTATTGTTAAGGCAACTGACCCTAATATTCTCAAAGTTAATGATGTAATTACATATAGGGTAAGCAACTCAACGTTGATAACTCATAGGATTATTGAAATTACAAATGAGGACCAACATCTTTATTTTAAAACTAAGGGAGATGCTAACAATACCGAAGATCAAAGACTGATATCATCCGAACAAGTGGTTGGTAGGTTAGCTTTTAGTATTCCCAAGGGAGGATACATAGTTAACTGGATTAAAAGTCCATTAGGACTTATATTACTAGTGATTTTGCCAATAACTTTCCTTTTAGTAGGAGAAATAAAATCCATATTTTCTCAAGTGGATAAAAACAAAGAAGCTAATCCGAAGGATGATATGGAAGTATAAAACTTAGTAATATCTGTAGATTATATATCTAGTACATGAAAGAACACTATAATATGGGGGTGATATGAAAAAGTAAAGGGGAGCATGGGACATCCCTGCTAAGATATCCCATGCCAAAAAGAAAAATGTAAATATATTCACTACTATTTTACCACAAAACCTAAAAAAAATTAAGAACATTTAGGAGGATGATTATTTTGAAGAAAAGATTAGTTTTAAGTTTATTACTAGTCGGATTGTTAGCATTTAGTGCAGGAATGGGCACTTTTGCATGGTTTGCCAGTCAAGCAACAAGTTCAAATAATACTTTTGCTGCTGGAACTT
Organism: Sporosalibacterium faouarense; assembly: GCF_016765695.1. Taxonomy (GTDB): domain Bacteria; phylum Bacillota; class Clostridia; order Tissierellales; family VENL01; genus Sporosalibacterium; species Sporosalibacterium faouarense. The sequence continues at coordinate 59,985 of NZ_JAETGO010000023.1, forward strand.
TGACTGTTTCATTAGAGGGGCAAGATACAGAACAAAATGACTTCTCGATAGATGGTCCAATTCAACCAGGAGATATAGTGACTAGAGATTCCAATGGAGATCCAGGATATGCAACAATAGAGATAGTTAATAGTGGATCTTTAGATCTTGGATATTTTGATAATTTTGTACTAGATGATGATCCAAATGATGAAACAGATACTAAATTAGCTGAAGCAATATATATTAAGAACTGGAAAAACTCTTTGTGGAAAACCGATGGAGATGAAGGATATACTCAGCTTTGGGAAGATCATTTTATAGTAGAAGGAGTAGGACAATATCCATTTTTTAATAATACTACTGATGCTAATAGCGACGGAAAAATATCCCTTGCTGAGTGGCTAAATGATGGAAATACTCAGATGGGTATACCAAATGGATGGGATGTAGGTGGCTTAAAACCAGGAAGCAAGTTTGTTCAGCAGTTTGAATTAGCATTCGATGAGAATGCAAATAACGATTACCAAGGATTGTCTTTAACAGGGAAATTCAAAGTCGTAGCGGGACAGGTTAATATACCAGCGATTCGTCAATTAATGATTGATAATAATATACCAACTGGAACAGGTGCCGAAGCAAAGGTTCCTGAGATGCTGGAACGTATTTCTCAACAAGAAGATAAAAAAGCTCCTACAATAGGGAATGAGTTGGCAACAATAAATACTAATAATAGAAGAATTAGTTTAAGCTTTTCAATTGATGAAATGATTAATCTTGATTTAAACAATCCTGGAGATATACAAATAACATATGGAACAATGGAAAATAGTGTTTTCTCGCCTGCCCTCAAAGAAGATAATACGCCAATTACTAAATTTAAAGCATGGTCCGCATATTTAAATGGATATATAGAAGAAGAAAAGGTGCGATTTGGTCAAGGGGTAGAAGGATTAGAAGAATACAACGGAGAGAGAGTATTAAACACTGTTCCTAAAAATACAATGTTGAGCACTACTGTTGACCCTAACTATGAAACAATGGGATATGCAGATGACGATGCTTTTTGGCAAGCACTAGAGAATGGTAATGTAGCAATTGAAATAGTTGTTTTTGATAACTCTGGTAATTCAACTACACAATATGTTATAGCACAATAAGAGATAGGATAGAAAAGATAAATTTAGAAGATTAGGGAGGAATATTAAATGACAAAGAAAGCTTTATTGAGTATTACTTTAATAGGATTATTAGCTTTTGGTGTAGGAATGGGAACATATGCATGGTTCACTAGCCAAGCAACTAGCTCCAACAATAGCTTCGCAACAGGAACGTTAGCTTTAGCTACAGCAGGTGAAGGAAGTATAAACATAGATTTGAATACAGCAAATCTTCAACCAGGTGATATATTAACAGGAGATGATACAACAGAATTCGCTTCAATTACAATAGAAAATGATGGCAGTCTCAACATGGCTACCTTCGGAAGATTCACAGTAGATGGCAACCTAGCAGACGATATGATTATCACTGATTACAAAGCAGAATTCTTTCACAAAGAAGATAGTCAACCATATCGTGTTGACAATTTTATCGAAAATGGAGTAAAGCATAATGATCAATTCGCTTCAAATATGTATGATTGGGTAAATGGGAACGGACCACTGGATATACCTGGAACTGCTTGGGATGAAGAAGCACTGAAACCAGGAGATTACTTTACTATAACATTTAGATTAGTATACGACAAAAATGCTACAGCTCAGGGAGAAACTGCAAATTTAGGTTATGAAGTATATGGTACACAAGTTAGAGAAGGAGCAATACAAGCTTTAAATTTAGAAGGTGTATCTGATGAATATATAGCTAATTATGCTTATCCCTATCTTTTAAATCAAGTTAGTCCTGAGTAGAAAAGATCAAACTGGAAGAAATTTATGCAAATATGATAATTTTGCTTTTAATATGCTTGAATAATTAAAACCATTTCATATTAAGAAGGAGGGAATTAGGTGAAGAAGAAAAGCTTGGGTGTAATTCTCGTTGTAATTTTAATTTGTTCGATGGCTGGGGCAGGAACTATGGCTTGGTTCACTAGTCAAGCTACTAGTGATAATAATGTTTTTGCAGCTGGTACATTGATCTTAGGCTCGGAAGGAGCTAATAATGATGATATTTATAATACATTTGAGAAAGTAGAGTTTCCAGATATGGAGCCTGGTCAACCATTTGTGCAGGTACAAGAAACTATATTAAAAAATGTAGGGTCACTACCTTTTTATCTATATAGAATGACAGCATCACAGTTAGAGGATAATAATCTGAACAATGAGATTGATGATACTAAATTAAATGATGTCTTAACATTAAAAATCACTTTAAAGGATATGGAAGAAGATGCAGATGAAGAACAAGTATACTATGGCAAATTAAGTCAATTAAAGCTTGATAATGGAGGATTTTTTGATCCTATATATGATGTACGACCAGGTGAAAAGAAGGTGATGAAAATTTATGCCGAATTGCCACCTGAAGTTACTAATGAATATCAAGGACTAAGCATGATATGTGATCTAACACTATATGCTAAGCAAAACAATGTTCCTATTCAGGGAGATCCCCAAAATCAGTGGCATGATTTACAACAAGGGAGTGTAACGAATTTCTCAGTTAAAGGTATAAATCATAGGCCTCTTCTTAGAAATCTGGTGACTTTTGACTGGGATTGGAATCCAGATGATAGTGATTATGAATTCTATGAAATTATGATAAAACACGAAACTGGTGATCCTAATGCTCAAATAACTGAGGAACGATGGGAAACAGAAGAGCCATTTCTTTGGTGGACAATTAAAACTCAACACTTATCAGAGGATATAGAAGTATATGATATGCTGACTGGTGAAGAGGTCGATTTAGATAAATGGGATGTTATTTGGGATCCATCAGAAGATAATATCAGCATTGCAATGTCAGCTTTTCCATCTGATTGGGATGGAATGGAAATAAAATTATCAGGTACTCAATATGAAGACCTGAATTCACCTGGAAACCCAGAGATAGATACTATTCAAAGTTTACCAATACAATATTGGTCATTTGATAGATAGAGTTAATACAAGTAGAGTTGACTCAACTCTACTTGTATTAATACTTCATAAAAGTCAAAGATATTTATAGACTTTTGCAAGTGGGAGGTGGATGTGTGGTAAGAAAATATTTCTTAAAAAGAGTTACATCAATAATTGTTTTTGCATTATTGTTTGGAATAGTACCAACGAATTTTCAATATGGATATGCTGATAATAAAGCTCAACCTGATATAACATTATATATACAGGGGGAGGATTCTGAAGGTGGGCCTATGTTTCATACTTCAGGAGATGCATCGGCAAACTCACTTTGGGCTCCTGGAGTTACTAAAAATGGGACCTGGAGAATTTATAATAATTATTCCGAGAGAATTAAAGTGAATAATCTTAGCTTAGTTATGAATTTGGAAAAGTTAGAGAATGGCAAATATAAAAAAATTACAGATAAAGAACTGATTGAAACCTACGCTAAAAGTATGAAGGTAACGGTAAAGAAAGGAACAATACTAAACTTTACAAATACAATTTTTGACAAAAGTTTTTTTGAAATGCTTTATGGAAAAAACAATCTGGAATATGATGGATATGACCTACCTACATCAGATCAGTTTAGTATTAGATCAAATAAATATGTTGATTTAGAATATACTGTTCATATGAAAGAAGACGCTGGCAATGAATTACAAGGGATTAGGGCTAATGTAAGCTTTATAATCAATAGCCATGAAAATCCAAAGTATGATCCCCCAGATTCACACAATGATTCCGATGATTCGGATAAGGAAACTGATTCTGATGAATCAAGTAACGCAGAGGGTTTAAGTGAAATAGATGACTCAGATAGCTCAGATGAACCACCAGATATTCAAAGTCACTGGGCCCATGACTGTATAATAACCCTAATTGATTATGACATAATAAAAGGGTATCCTGATGGTACCATAAGACCCGAAAACTATGTAACTAGACAAGAAGTAGCTGCATTGATAGGTAGAGCTTTAGGGGTTGAAGAAGATAATTCAAAAGAGCCTAAATACAGTGATGTTATACCTGGTTGGGTAAAAGGATATGTAAATACTCTAACGGAAATGGGAATATTTAAAGGATATCCACTTAATCAATTTAAGCCTGATAGAAATATCTCCAGAGAAGAAATGGTAGCAGTATTGATTAGAGCGTTTAAATTAGAAGATGAAAAAGTATTTAATTTGGAATTTGAGGATAAAGATGAAATAGGACAATGGGCTTTAGAATATATAAGAGCTGGAGTGCAAAATAATGTTGTAACTGGCTATCCAGACAATACTTTCAAGCCTAAAGAAAGTATAACTAGAGGAGAATTGTTTACACTATTATGCAAAGTTCTAGAGTATCATGAGGAGCATAAACAGCAAGAAGTTAGTAGTTCCTGAGGAGGTGAAGTCTATTGAAGAAAAATGGTAATTATTTCAAAAGATTAGCGACAAAAACAGTAGTAGTTTTGATAGGAGGAGCTTTAGTAGGATTTATTCTTATGAGCGACATAGGTACCTATTCGTGGTTTATAGGTGAATCAGATAAGGAAATTAGTGCTTTGGCAGCAAGTACAGATGATATAATTGAAAATTTAGAGGTAATTGAAAATAGTAATGGTGGAAAAGCGATAAGATTTGAGAAATCACAAGATTTTACCAGTGACCCTGTTATGTACTTCTCGGTTCATGGCGAGGCATCAGAATATATACTACATATTAACCCTGTAAAGCTAGATAGATTTGGAGAGTATACTATTTCCTTAGAGCCAAATATTAACTTTATTCAATTTGCAAAGCTTTTGGTAAGAAAAGACAACTTAGTTAGAGGAAAGATAAGAGTTAAGTATTTAAATGAGTTTATAGATGAAGAACAAGATATTGAATTGTCTAAGGAATATCTAATATCTAGATACTGGGAAAATATAAAGAGGGAAGATGGAAAGTTTATAAAAAATGAAGATAGTGATGAAGTAAAAGGACAACTGACAAATCTTATAACATATATTGCTAATCATGTAGATTGGAGTAGTGATAAAAAACAAAAAACTGACTATGAAAGTGACACTATTCAATCACCTGTAAAAAGAATACTATTATCTAAATATCAGACTCAAATTGTAAATACGATTGTTCCCAGACTGATACCTCATTTAGAAGATTTGTATAACATGATTGATAGCCTCACTAATAGTTTAAATGAACAAATTGCTGATAATGATAAATTGAAAGCAGAAAATGAAACATTAGGTAAAAATATTAAAATATTAGAATTAGAAAAAGATGAATTAAATATACAAAAAGATGATTTAAAAGCAACAAAATCCAATTTAGAAAGTAAAATAAAAAATCTTGAGCAAACGATTATCCAACTAAGTAATCAGTTACAAGATGAGAAGACATCAATAGAAGAGGAACAATCGCTAGATGATGACAAAGTAGAAGAAAATAATGAAGAGACTATATCATCGGATGATGACGTAGATGGGTCCTTAGAGCAAGACGAGTCAAGTTCATCGGAGAATCAAAACATAGAGAAAACGGAGAATGAAGATACAGGAGATAAAGAATTACTAGAAAAGGAAGAACAATCGTCAAATAATGATGATGACAAAGTAGAAGAAAGTGATGAGGACACTATAACATCGGATGATAGTACAGAAGAGTCCTCAGAGGAAGATGAGTTAAGTTCGTTGGAAAATCAAGGTACAGAAGAAATAGGGAGCGAAGATACAGGAAATGAAGAATTAATAGAAGAGGAAGAACAGCCATCAAATAGTGATAATGATATACCAAAGGATAGCGATGAGATTTTATCATCTTCTGATGAAAGCGATGGAGAAAATATTGATGAGAACGCTGATAATACTGTGGGAGATGAAATCTAATATCTGAATTAGGTAAGAAAACAAAAAAGTAAAATAAATATAAAAGGTCTAAAACACATGATGTGTTTTAGACCTTTTATATTTATTTGTCATGACTAAAATTTACTTTAGAAACATTGAAATCTATCATATTGAAATATAAATTATTTCAATTACTTTAAAAAAGTAATTTTTTAGGACATTTAATCATAATATATTGCATATGTATATATTAATATAATAGATGTTCTTAATGTGAGAAGAATCAGATAAAGGGGAGGAGGATAAGAAATGTCAGTTGAACTAATTAGAGACTTGCTTAAGATAGACCAAGTCGTTGGAAAAGACCAAATAGAAGCACTAGTAGAAGGTGAAATACGTTTACCAGAGAACAAACCGAGTATTAATAAAATACTAACAATAGATGGGGATGCAGAAGTAACAGATATCAATATATCCCAAGATAAAGTTAAAGTTAATGGTGTTGTAAAGTTCAAAGTTCTTTATAGCGCTAATGATGAAAAACAACCTATACATAGCTTAGATGCCAGTACTGAGTTTAGTGAGGAAATAGAAATAGAAGGTGCAACAGAAGAGATGATAGCAGATATTAAATCTAATATCGAACATATCGACTTTAGGCTAATAGATGAGTCTAGAGTATCTGTAAAGACTGTAATGGAAATAGAAGGGAAGGTACAATCAGATAATAACATTGACATAATTAAAGAGGTGACAGGAGCTCAAGGCTTACAAGTACTTAAAGAAAAAATTAAGTATAATGATATAGTAGGTACAAACAAGTCTTCCACAATAATTAAGGAAGCTTTTGAGTTAGAAGAAGGAATGCCTGATATATTAGATATACTTAGAGTTGATGTTAAATCTTACGAAAAGGAAATTAAGGTGGTAGATGATAAGGTTATTGTTGCGGGGGTCGTAGAAGCATCAATAATGTATTTTGGAGATGATGAAGAAAATCAGATTAATTATTTAAGCCATGAAATACCATTTACCCATTTTGTAGAAATATCTGGTGCAGTAAAGGATATGGATTGTAATCTTAAACTTCAAGCAGCAGATTCTTACTTTGATACAAAAGAGGATATTAACGGAAATATTAGAATAGTTGACCTAGAGTCTATAGTTAAAATTGATGCAAAAGTATTTGAGCAAAGAGAAAAAGAAGTAACAGTTGATACTTATTCTACTAGTAAAAAGTTTAATGTGGTGAAGCAAGAAGTAGATATTACTGAAAATATTGATAGAGCTGAAATTAAAGAAATAGTTAAGGGAAAAGTAGGAATAAGAGATAATGACTCCATTAAGAATATCTATAATTTGAATGCTAAACCTATAATAACTGACTATAGAATGGTAGAAGGAAAGGTAATAATTGAAGGATTATTGAATGTAAATTCTTTATATCTATCTGGAGCAACTGAAGAAATTACAAATGTTAGTGAAGAAATACCTTATAAATTCTATGTAGATATAGAGGGAATAGATGAAGGTGTAGAGCTTGACATACAAAATGCACTGGAAAACTTGAATTATAATAAAAAAGGCGATGGAGAAATTGAAATTGAAGCAGATGTTAAGACGCTAGTTTCAATCAATAGAATTAAAAAGTTTAATATTGTTACTCAAGCTGAAGAGTTAGAAGAAGATATAGATAAGAAGACAAGACCAAGTATAATTATTTACGTTGTACAAAAAGAAGACTCCCTTTGGGATATTGCTAAGAGATACAATACAACTGTAGAAGAAATTATTGAAACCAATGATATAGCTTCTCCTGATAATATTATGCCAGGTGAGAAGATAATCATTGAGAAAAATATAGAGTTCGAACTATAAGAATAATTAGGCATCTTGCAGCTATGCAAGATGTCTTTTTTTAGCTAATAAAAAATTAATTAATAGAAGCATATGGTATAATATGGTATGGAAAGGAGGGTGAAATATGAAGAACAAATCAAGAGATATCTGGAAGTTTAGGAATATAGCTATGATATTTCTATATATATCCCTACCATTAAATTTATTAGCAACAATTTTATTTGGACTACCGACAAAATTACGATTAATATTTATTATTATTGGTACCAGCTCATTATTTATATTTATTGCTATGACTTTGATACTTTGGAGATGCCCTAGATGTAAAAAAGTACTACCAATGAAAGTCTATAATACTTTAGATTTAGTTCACTGTCCCAATTGTGGGAAAAATCTCAAGAATGAGGAATATGATAATAATTGGTAGTAAGCATAAGCATCTTAAAATAATATTTATATCCTATTTACTTTACATATTTTGTTGTTTAAGGAACTTAAGAGTTGCATGTTAGAAATTTATATAATGTTAATTTAAATTTTTTATAAACAAATAATAGATATAGTAAAGAAAGAAGGGAAATTAGTGAAAAGTAAAAGTATAGAATTGAAGGCCTTAAGAACCATTCTTATTACATATATTCTTCTGTGCATTATAATTGCTGGACTGAACTATGGATATGCCAGTCAAGCATCAGAGGAGACTGCTAAGTTTATTAGATGGTTCTGGCATTTCTATGAAAACTGGGTCAAAACTCTTTTTATAATAATATGTAGCTTTCTTACACTAAGGATAGTCGGGTCTTCTGAAACAACTACCATGAGAAAAAGAAATTTGATTGGATTTACTGTAGCAGCATTAGTTGTACATATATTTGGACCATTGATATTAAATAATTTTGAACTATACTTTTTTACAATGCCCCTTCCATGGACTACTACTTCTTTACAATTATTATATGAAAATTCATCCTTTTACCTTAGTCGCTTTCCTATATGGGGGTTAACAGGAATAACATCTGCATTGATATTCTATATTTGCTATAGTATTATCGTTATATTAGGAACATTATTATTGGGAAGACGTTGGCAATGTTCTACATTATGTCTTTTTAATGGTTTTGCAGCAGAAGTATTTGACCCTGCGATCCCTATAACTGGCAAGAAAAGAAAAATAAAGCCAAGAAATTTAAAGCTTTTATCTATGATGCGATGGGTTTTCCTTATAATTGCAATTATATTTACTGCTTACTGGGTGATGTTTTTGTTAGGCGTACAATTACCAGGGAATATACACGTAATTAGCAAAGTTGAAAATTACAAATATCTAGTAGGAGAGTTATTTATGGCTATGTTCTTCTGGGTTGCTTTTATTGGAAGAGGATATTGCTACTATTGTCCATTAGGAACAGTATTGAGCTTCATTGGTAGAGCTGCCGATCAAAAGATAGTCACAAATAATACAAAATGTATTCAATGTAATAAATGCAACTTAGCTTGCCCTATGTCAATTGAGATAAAAGGGAAAGCTAGAGACGGTGAAGTAGTGAAAGATAATAAATGTGTTGGGTGTGCCCATTGTGTAGATGCTTGTCCTACTAAAACACTAGCCTATTCAACTAAATTTTTAGATAAAGTATCTAGAAATAAGAAAAAAGACAAGGCATTAAGCTAAGTCATAGAGAAAGAAGTGGGAAAGAACATATAAAAATGACTTTAAAACTAAATCTGGAAAGTTCTTAAATATTGATTATATAAATTTGTCGATATATTGGCAAAAATATTATAATATATTTTTACAGCTTTCTACTATATATATCATATAAATATATCCAATTCAAAGTGGTAAAATCATTGATATGTATAGTTTCTTCATAAAAGCAAGATAACAATGGATATATTCTGTAACAAATTATGTAATTGAGCAGAACAGGAGATGAGGATATGAATAAAATAGCAATTGATGCATATGGAAAAATAAATCTTTCTTTAGATGTATTGAGACGAAGAGAAGATGGATATCATGACTTAAGAATGATAATGCAACAGATAGATTTAAAAGATACAGTAATGATAGAAAATATAGATGAAGATAAGGTGATAATAGAGTCAAATAATATCCATGTACCTACGGATTCATCCAATCTCGTTTATAAAGCTTGGAAACTAATATGTGAAAAATATAATATTAAAAAAGGAATAAAGATATATATTAAAAAAAATATTCCTATAGCAGCTGGACTAGCTGGTGGAAGCTCAAATGCAGCAGCAGTTTTAAAGGGTCTTAACATTCTTTGGGATCTCAGGCTTACTCAAGGAGAATTGATGAGTTTGGGGCTAAAGATAGGAGCAGATGTACCCTATTGTATAATGGGTGGAACTGCTTTAGCGGAAGGAGTAGGAGAGAAGCTAACAGCACTTTCTAGCTTTAAAGACAGACATATATTATTAGCAAACCCAGGAGTTGCTGTGTCTACAGCTTACGTATATAATAATCTTGATTTATCAAATGCTGAAGAACGACCAAAAACAAATGAGTTAATTAAAGCAATTGAAGCAGATAACTTGATGTTTGTAGCCAATAATTTAGTAAACCTTTTGGAAACAGTAACAATAAAAAGATACCCAATAATTGCTGATATAAAGCAAAAAATGATTGAAAAGGGTGCTCTAGGAAGTATTATGAGTGGAAGTGGTCCCACGGTCTTTGGAATTTTTGATAATAAAGAAGTCATGCAGAAATGCAAAAAAGAATTAGAAAAATCAATTGATATAGTAATTGTAACTAAGACCTGTTAAAGAGCCTTGATAGTAGCCTATCAAAGGCTCTTTTATCGTATTATCAAGAAGTTCTTTACTTCTCTAAGTGAGGGAGGGTCTAAGGAAGAAGGACTAACACTGATATAAATAAAATAACTATACTGTATAATATTGCTACTTCTTGCAAATATTATATACAAGTATTTATCTATCAATTTGATAGGAGTGTTGTTAGTGAAGATAATTTCACCATTTATAACTGAATTAAAGAGCGTACTAAATTTATATTTTATTTTTATAGTGATAGCTATTGGGCTATTTACTTTTTTTGTAGATGGAAAAAAATTAAGTAAAAATAAACTTAAAAAGGATTCAAAAATAGCAAAAATCATTGGACTAATATATATGATTGGAGGTCCTTTGATATTTATTATAGTTAAGCTAGTTTAATTAGGGAAGGGGAAGCCTATTTATGATTATTTCAACTAATATAAATAGAAATCTAGAAATAATAAAAAAAGAGTTAGTGGACTGTGATGATATAGTATATAGACCTATTAAAGTTGGACAGAAGCAAAACTTCAATATGGCATTTATATATGTAGATGGACTTATTGATAAAGAATTAATCAGTGAGTTTGGACTTGAACCATTACTGCTAGATGCAAGAGAAAACAAGCCTAATCCTCAAAACATCAAAGATAATCTATTAGAACTTGTAGAGAAAGGGAATATTGCAGTAAGTGAAGTTAAAGAATTAAAAACTATAGAAGAAGCTCTTGAAAATCTGCTTATAGGAGAAACTTTACTACTTATTGATGGATATAATAAGATATTGATGCTATCTTCCAGGGGATGGCCAATGAGGGGTATTACTGAACCTCAGATAGAAACAGTGGTAAGAGGACCAAGAGATGGCTTTAATGAAACTGTAAAAGTAAATGCAACATTAGTTAGAAGAAGGATTAGAGACACTAAATTAAAGGCTAAGTACATAAAGATAGGAACACGCTCTAAAACTGATGTTGTAGTTATGTATATGGAGGATATTGTAAATAAAAAGCTTATAGATGAGGTGATGAAGAGATTAAAGGGTATTACTGTTGATGCAATTATAGGTAGTGGACAGATACAACATGCTATTGCTGGGAATAGCTACTCACCTTTTCCAGAAGCTCAGTATACAGAGAGGCCTGATGTGGTGGCAGCTGCATTATATGAAGGTAGAATAGGAATATTAGTGGATAATACTCCATTTTCTTTAATAGTGCCTGCAACTATTACTACATTACTTCAATCAGCCGAGGATTATTATGGAAGTTGGTATATATCTTCGTTAGTTAGAATTGTAAGGTTCTTTGCAATTTTTTTATGCCTATTATTTCCAGCCTTATACATAGCTATGACTTCCTATCATCCAGGTATGCTACCAACCCAACTAGCAATCTATGTAGCTGCCACCCGTGATACCGTGCCATTTCCTGCTTTTATTGAGGCTTTTATAATGGAGGGTACCATAGAGCTATTAAGGGAGTCTGGTTCTAGATTGGCTGGGCCAATAGGTACCACTATAGGTATAGTTGGTGGTCTTGTAATTGGTCAAGCAGCTGTTGAAGCCGGTATAGTAAGTCCATTAATGGTAATAATTGTTGCTGTTACAACTATAGCCTCCTTTGCAATACCAAATTATGGATTAGCATCGGGTTTTAGGGTTTTAAGATTTGGTATGATGGCTTTTGCAGCTTTTTCTGGGTTATATGGAATTATGTTAGGATTGCTTTTACTGGCGACCCATTTAGTACAGCTTAACAGTTTTGGAATACCATATCTTTCACCATTAACTAATATTGGTAATAATTTAAGGGATTTAAAAGACACACTTATAAGATTCCCTTTGCAGACAATGAAAAAAAGACCTTATTTTACTCAAACTATAGATGAAACTAGAATGCCTGGAGCTCGAAATCAAGGTAAAAAAGGTGATAATTCTAAAGATAAGAAGAAGTAGTAAGAGGGTGATACTATGATGAAAATAGATAATAAAATAACCAGTGGTCAGTTAATGGCCATAATAGTCAATACGATAATTGGGGTAGGAATATTATCTCTGCCTAGAGATCTGGTAGAAGCATTAAAAACTGATGGATGGATATTAGTTTTAATTAGTGGATTACTGGCAATTGGTTCAGTTACCTTGATTACCATACTAGTTATGAAATACCCTGGTAAGACGGTAACAGAATTTGGAAGAAATTTAATAACAACACCAATTTCAGATTTTTGTTCAATCCTTTTTCTTATATATCTGCTTATATTCTCAGCTTTTGTGGTTAGGATATTTGGTGAGATAGTAAAGATGTATCTACTTAGGAATACTCCTATAGAGTTTATAATAATTACTATGCTAATAACAGTAGCTTATATAGCTAGGGCTGGAATAGAAGCTATCGGGAAATTTTGTGTTTTAGTACTTCCAATAGTAGTAATACCTATATTTTTTATGGGATTTGTATTACTTCCAGAGTTAGATTTTAGTAATTTACTTCCTGTATTTAAATTTAAAATAACTGATTTACTAAAAGGAATACCTAGTACTGTTTTTAGTTTTGCAGGATTTGAGGTTATACTTTTATTTAATGCATTTGTAGAAAGACCTAAAAAAACACTAAAATACAATTTAATTGGCATGGTATTAATCATATTTGTTTATTTATTTGTTTTTTTAATAAGTGTTATGGTATTTGGAGTTATTGAGACAACACATCTAATATGGCCATCAATGTCATTAATGGAGGTTATTCAATTTCCAGGAGCTTTTTTAGAAAATGTTCAAGGTGTAGTAATGGCTCAATGGGTAGTACTTGTTTTTTCAACATTAGCACCTTTAATATATGGAAGTGCATTGATATTTGATAAATTATTTAGAGGAAATGAACATAAATATTATGTTTTCCCCCTAATGCCTATTATATTTGTGTTAGCTCTAGTTCCAGATAATATAGCAACGGCTTATGACTATATAGGAAAATCAACTAATATACTAGGTACATTTGTAATACTTGTTTTACCATTGCTATTGCTCGTAGTCTCCCTATTTAAAAAGAATAACAAGAAGGGAGCTGTTAAAAATGGATAAAAAGGTAAGACTTTGCATCTTATTAATTATGTTTTTGGTAACTTCTACACTTCCAGGCTGTTGGGATAAAGTGGAGATAAATGAAAGAGCATTTATAACTGCTGTAGGAATTGACGTATATCAACCAAGCAAAGATGAAGAAAAAGTAAAAGGTGAGCTTGGGATGGAGGCAAAAGATAAATATACAATAACCTATGTATTTCCAAATATTGAAGCGGTAGGTAAAGGCGGACAAGGACAACCAAGATTTATTGTTGCAAGTGTAGGAATGACCCCTTATGAAACCACTAGGGGGCTAAGAACCAGACTACATCAAGTTTTATTTTTTCAGCATATGAAAGTATTGGTAATTGGAGAAGATGTAGCAAAGGATAGTACCATGCTAAAGGAAATGTTAGATAGCGTAGAAAGAAATAATGAGATAAATAGGAAGGTAAATGTTCTTGTTGCCAAAGGCAAAGCAGAAGATATATTAAATGTTCAATCCCAATTTGAACCTGATATTGGGTTATATATATCAAGTATATCAGAAGCTTCAGAGGGAAGTGCTAGATTTAATCCTTTACCTCTAGGAGAGCTTCTAAAAAGTCTTCATGGAAATAAAAGAACTCTTATGCCAAGGGTTGTACCTGGAAAGAACGATTTAAAGGTGGCAGGATCAGCAGTAATAAAGAACTACCAGCTAATAGGTTGGCTTGGGGAGCTTGAAAATAGAGGTGCTATGTTTTTAAAGAATAAAGTAAAGGCAGATACAGTTGTTGTTATAGATTACGATAATAAAGTTGTTATTCCCTATGTCATAACAGAAAGTGAAACGAAACAAACTGGAACTATTGAAGACGGAAAAATTAAGCTTAAATATGATATTAAAATGGAGGGAGATCTCAGTCAATACAAAATGGATACCTCTGAAGATGTAATGGATGATAAGTTTTTAAGAGGGGTAGAGAAGCAAGTTGAAGAGGCTGTCAAAATGCAGCTTGACAATACAGTAAAGAAGATTCAAAAAGAATTTAAGGTAGATGTCATAGATGCAGGAGAATACTTTAGCAAATATAAACCACATATTTGGAATACAGTTAAAGATGATTGGGAAAATATTTTTCCAGATATTGAAATTGAAGTAACGGTAGACTCGAAGATAAGAAGAATAGGTCTAATTAAATAAATAAGTGAGGAAATTGCATATTTAATTTGTAAATATGCAATTTCCTCAAGTAACTAACTAGGGAAATTTTTAAAAAACAATTATTACTCTATAAAAATTATAGAAAATATGTTTAAAATTTACCTCTTCTGCTAATACTTAATGATAAAGAATAAAAAAGGTTAATCCGGTAGGACAAGCGTGGAATAAACTGGTAATAACAAATCATAAATTGAGGAGGTAAATCATGCTATTAAGGAAAAAGAACAAGAGAGTATTTAAAGGTATTATATTAGTTATAGCAGTAATTTTATTGATAGGGGTAGTATCCTTAAGAGATGTCTATATAAATAGGGAAGAATATAGAGATAAATTAATACGATTTCATGTCATTGCTAATAGTGATTCTCCTCAAGATCAAGCATTAAAACTTGAGGTAAGAGATAAAGTTATTAATACAATGAATGAAAAGTTTGCAAAGTCAACTTCTTTAGATCAATCTAGAGAAATAATTAAAGATAACTTACAAGAGATACAGAGCATAGCACAAAACGAAGTGAATGTTCAAGGAAGTAATTATGATGTCAATGTAGACTTTGGACAGCATAGCTTCCCTACTAAATCATATGGGAATTTTACTTTGCCAGCAGGAGAATATCAAGCTGTTGAGATAGTTATTGGAGAAGGAAAAGGAGCAAATTGGTGGTGTGTAATGTTTCCGCCTTTGTGTTTTATAGATATTGAAAATGGGTTAACTGATAGAGATACGAAAGAAAAACTAAGAGATGTTTTAACAGAAGAAGAGTATAAGATGATAACTCAAGTTCAAGAGGAAGAAGAAGTTCCATTGAAATTAAAATTTAAAATAGTTGAAATCTTTGAAAAGAGTAAAATGACTTTTGCCAAAATGTTTGTAAGTAAAAAATAATGATAAGGTAATAGAATAGTTAAAGGATAAAGAGATCCCTTAGTGGTTTATTTAATCATTGAGGGATTATTTTGTATAAATATATAAATTCTTACAGAAAATAATTAAAGACTATATTATTGCATTTACAAAACAGAAGGGAGGATATAAATTGAAGAAAGCTGTCTTGATTTTAAGTATGGCTATGTTAGTTACACTTTCAGCAACAGGATACTATTTATACATAAATAATCAGAATCAAAATAATTTTTCATCCACAACTGAAGGTATAAACTCAGTTGAAGTATCTAACGCAGAAAAAAATAAAGATGGAGTAGAAGAGTCTGAGACGGTAAATGCTACATTGGCTCCAAAAGTTCTTTACTGGGGTTCAACCGGGCAAGATGTTAAAGATGTTCAGTGGAAGCTAGCGCAATGGGATTATTATAATGGGGCTGTAGATGGCATCTATGGAACAGAGACCTATAGAGCAGTTAGAGCTTTTCAGAGTAAAAATGGATTAGGTGTTGATGGTGTAGTTGGACCTGAAACTGCAGCTGCACTGGGTTTAAACTTTGGACCAGTGGATGGAGGAACACAAGGAGCAGGTACAACAGCGATTTCTAGAAATGATGATATATACCTATTAGCTAGAGCAGTACACGCTGAGGCAAGGGGAGAACCATATATAGGTAAAGTTGCAGTTGCTGCAGTTATCCTTAACAGAGTAGAGAATCCATCCTTTCCAAATACTATAGCAAGCGTTATATATCAACCATTAGCTTTTACTGCTGTAGCCGATGGGCAAATCAATCTAAGTCCTGATGCAGACTCATTGAAGGCTGCAAGGGATGCAATCAATGGATGGGATCCAACTTATGGATGTAGATATTATTGGAATCCTGCTACATCAACAAGTAAATGGATTTGGTCTAGACAAGTTGTTATAAAATATGGGAAACACTGGTTTGGAAACTAGTACTGGAGGTGAATTAAGTGAGGTTTAGAAGGTGGATTTTACCAGGAATATTAGTTATAGCTTTAGCTATTACAGGAGTATGGGGCTATAATCAATATAAAATTAAGAAAAACTATGAAACTACTATGCAGAATTCTTATCAGAGAATGTTCTATGATTTAAAGGATCATGTGGAAAACGTTCAAGTTTCTTTATCAAAGGTTTTATTAGCCGATTCTCAAGAGCAAAATGTTATCCTACTTTCGCAAATTATGCAACAAGCATATTTGGCAGAAGAAAAACTAGCTCAGCTTCCAATAAGTCATAAGGATACTGCCAAAACTGAGAAGTTCTTAAATCAAGTCTCTGACTATAGTTATGCTTTGGCATCTAATGTTTTAGAGGGAAGTCCTATGGATCAAGATCAAAAGGATGCATTACTTAAGCTACAAAACTATACTGACTATTTATCTCAAGAATTGATGGGAGTTCATAATAAGTTAACAGAAGGAGTATTTAATATAGGTGAGATTAAAAGGAAAGAGAAAGAAGATATTGAGAATGCCAATGATAATATGTTGAATGTTAGACTTGTAAAGCTTGAAGATAAAATGACAAAATCTCCAGAGCTTATATACGATGGACCTTTTTCTGATCAAGTTTTAAGTGGAAAAGCCAAAGGTCTAGGCGATAAAAAGGTTGATATTGAAGAAGCAAAAAAAATAGCTCAAGAATTTACTGGTGCTGAAAATACAGAAAGCATTGAGGTTATTGAAGAAGGAGAGCAAATGGATAAAACTGCATGGATTCCTTCATATACATTCAGTATACCTAAGGAATCAAGCCCTGAAGATTCTCCTATATATATAGGAGTTAGTAAAACTGGGGGCAAGGTAGTATGGATGGAGAATTCTAGAGCAGTGAATAAACCTAAGATTTCAGTGGAGCAAGCTATAGAGAAAGGGCAAAAATATCTTGTTGAAAAGGGATATGAAAGTATGGAATCTAACTACTCTCTTCAATATGATGGTTTAGTACTAATTAACTTTGCATATAAACAAAACGATGTAACAATATATACTGACTTGATTAAAGTGAAGGTTGCCTTAGATACTGGAGATATAGTAGGAATGGATGCAGCTCAATATTTAAAAGCTCATCATGATAGGAATATTCGTCAACCAGAGCTTACTCAATCAGAAGCTAGAGGAAAGGTGAAAACTGATTTCGATGTAGATAGCGCTAGGCTTGCAATAATTCCAAAAGAAGGGGCTAAAGAATATCTATGCTATGAGTTTAAGGGAACTTATCAGGGGGGAGACTTTATAGTCTACGTTGATGCAATTACTGGTAAGGAAGTGAAAATCTTAAAGATTATTAAGGATGAAAATGGTACATTAACTTTTTAAGGAAAGTTTAGATAAGTATAAACTGTTAGTTGAAAGACCTAAAGATTAAACCCTTTAGGTCTTTTGTTTTTTTATGCTGGAGAGAAAAAACTTGGCTATTTTTAGGGTTTTACTTTATAATAGAGTATAATGGAACATATAATAGAAAGGGGAAACTAATGAAAGAAGTTCAATTAACCATAAAAGGAAAGCAAACAAGTGTTGAAGGTGAAGTAAATAATATAGAGATGGTGACTGAGGGAAAATTTTATGAGAAAAGAGGAGCATATTATATTGTCTATGATGAATCAGAAATAACAGGTATGGAAGGCTCGACTACCACTTTAAGAATAGAAGATAATGTAGTTTCTATGAAAAGATTTGGCAGCAATACATCTAAGTTAACCTTTGAGAAAGGGAAAAAACATGTAACTGAATATGAAACAGTTTATGGGAATATGCCTATTGAGGTTTCAACAAGTAAAGTAGATATTGATATTTCTGAATTAGGAATAGGGAGTATAGATTTAGCATATAGACTTGATATATCAGGTATCATAGAGAGTACAAATAAGCTATTGATTCAAATGAAATAGGCACTACCAATCTAGTGCCTAAATTTAGGCAGATAATGCCGAAAAATCAGCATATAATTATAAATTATTTTTTGCTAGGGGGATTTACTTTATGAAGGATATTTTTTTGAAAGAAAATATCATAGAAATACTGGATTACATCAACGAGGGGATACAAATAATTGATAATAGAGGAAGAATAATCTATTACAATAAATTTGCTCAAAGACTTGATGAGATTGATAGAGAAAAAGCAATTGGACGACATATACTTGAAATATATCCTTCATTATCCTATGATACTAGTACACTATTAAATGTTATTAGAACAGGGGAGCCAATACTAAATATAGAGCAGACCTTTATTACTTATAAAGGGAATAAGATTACAACAGTGAACTCGTCTATTCCAATTAAATCTAAGGGAAAAGTGTTGGGGGCCCTGGAGATATCCAAAGACATAACTGATGTGAAAGAGCTTTCTGAGAGGATTATAGATCTGCAAAAAGAGCTTTACCAGGATGATTCAAATAATAGTAGGAAGAATAAAGATAAATCAAATTCTAACTATACATTTGTTGACATAATCGGTCAGCATGAAAATATACTTCAAATTAAATCATTGGCTGTAAAGGCAGCACAAACTACATCACCGATATTAGTTTATGGTGAAACTGGAACAGGCAAGGAGTTATTGGTACAATCTATTCATAGTGCAAGTCCTAGAAAAAATAAGCCTTTTATATCTCAAAATTGTGCTGCTTTACCAAGTAATTTATTAGAAGGTATACTTTTTGGTACAGTTAAGGGAGGCTTTACAGGAGCTGAAAACAGGCCAGGTTTATTTGAGTTAGCTAATGGAGGAACTCTTTTCCTTGATGAAATAAATTCAATGCCTATGGAGTTACAGGCAAAGCTATTAAGAGTATTGCAGGATGGTATTATAAGAAGGGTGGGAGCAACAAGCACCATTAGCGTAGATGTAAGAATAATTGCTGCTACAAATGTTGAGCCTCGAAAATTAGTAGAGGAAAAGAGATTGAGAAAGGATTTATATTATAGAATTAATGTTATTGCATTAGGCTTACCTAAACTTAAAGAGAGAAGAAGCGATATTCCTATATTACTGGATCATTTTATAGAAAAATACAATAAGAAATTTAATAAGACAGTTAGAGATGTTTCTTCAAATGTAATGGATACTTTTATAAACTATTCATGGCCTGGAAATATACGTGAGCTTCAGCACGTTGTTGAAGGAATAATGACGATTTATGATATTGAAGTCATAGATATACAGCATCTACCTCAACAATTTAATGATATTATATATGGATTAGATAATAGAGATAAGGTGAAGCCTTTAAATGAAACTATAAAAGAAATGGAACGGAAAATAATAAAGGATGCCTTGGAGAAGACCAATTGGAACATTACCCATGCTTCAGAGTTCTTAGAAGTTCCTAGACAAACCTTACAATATAAAATAAAAAAATATAGTTTAAATAAAATTTAACTAGCTAATGATAACTATAAGCTCTTAGTATTTTAGTTTCAATATTAAGAGCCTTTTCATTTCATTCCTGCCGAAAAATCAGCGCTAAAAACAATAAATTAATTTCGTGAGAGTCAATTTTGACATTTTATCTTATATATTCAAGCAATATGCACAGATTAAGTATTTTAAAATAATATTTTAGATTGGCATACCTATTGCAATATTATTTATAAGGGATGACGTAAAGTAGAAATTATTCATACATAGTAAAGTTAAATTTCAAACAATATAAGGAGGTTTTTTTATGAAAAAGGGATGTCCATATGGAACTCACAGAGTGTTAGAACCAAAGGGGGTATTACCTCAACCAGCAATAAAAGTTGACAATAACATGGAAATTTATGATAACGAAATTTTAATTGATGTTCAGACACTAAATATTGACTCTGCAAGCTTTACTCAAATTAAAGAAGAAGCAACAGGCAACATAGATAAAATTAAAGAAATAATGATGAATATAGTTGAAACAAGAGGCAAACATCAAAACCCTATTACAGGATCAGGAGGAATGTTAATTGGAACAGTTGAAAAAATTGGTCCTGCTCTTGAGGGTAAAATAGATCTAAAAGTTGGGGATAAAATAGCAACATTAGTGTCCTTGTCATTAACTCCACTTGTGATTGACGAGATTTTAGAAGTTAGAAAGGATATAGATCAAGTTGACATCAAAGGAAAGGCGATTCTTTTCGAAAGTGGAATATATGCTGTTATACCTAATGATTTACCAGAAAACCTTGCTCTATCGGTTTTAGATGTTGCTGGAGCGCCTGCTCAAGCTGCTAAGCTTCCAAAACCTGGAGACACTGTATTAGTTATAGGAGGAGCAGGAAAATCAGGAATGCTTTGCTTATATGAGGCAAAGAAAAAGGTAGGAGAGAACGGTAAGGTAATATGTTTAGGTTATAGTGATGGAAGTCTATCTAGGGCTAAAGAGGCTGAATTAGCTCACGAGTATGTAAAGGCAGATGCAACTAATGCAGTTGAAGTAATGAATGTTATTAAGGAATTAACTAATGGAGAAATGGCTGATGTAACAATCAATTGTGTTAATGTGCCCAATACTGAGATGACTAGTATTCTTGCTACTAAAGATGATGGATTAGTATATTTCTTTAGTATGGCCACTAACTTTACTAAAGCAGCTTTAGGGGCAGAGGGAGTAGGTAAGGATACGACAATGATAATAGGGAATGGATATACAAGAGGTCATGCTGAAATAGCATTACAAATAATGAGAGAAAATGAGAAGTTAAGAAAAATATATGAAGAGTTGTACGCATAAAAAATTAGTAATTAGTAAAATGATATTAATATTCTGGGGGGAATTATGAGATTAAGATAATATCGTCTTTATAATTATACTAGGCTATATTATTCTAATTCGTTATTTAATATCTAAATATCTAAAAAATATGTTAAGAAGGAGTTGTTCAGAGTGGAATCATATAAGGATATAGCACTGTGGAAGGATGTCACAGATGAGCAGTGGAGGGATTGGAAATGGCAGGTAAGAAATAGAATAACTGATGTAGAAAAACTAAAAAAGGTTATTAATCTTACTCCACAGGAAGAAAAAGATATCCAAGCAACATTGGAAAAATTTAGAATGGGGATTACGCCGTATTATGCATCAATAATGGATAGAGATAATCAGAATTGTCCAGTAAGAATGCAGGCAGTACCTACTATGATGGAGACCCATAAAGGAGATGCTGATATGGAAGATCCTCTACATGAAGATACTGACTCGCCTGTACCAGGTTTAACTCATAGATATCCAGATAGGGTACTTTTATTAATAACGGACCAATGTTCAATGTATTGCAGACATTGTACAAGAAGAAGATTTGCTGGACAAAAGGATGCTTCAATGGGTATGGATAGGATAGAAGCGGCCATTGAATACATAAGGGAAACACCAGAGGTTAGAGATGTATTACTTTCAGGAGGAGATGCCCTTCTAGTTTCCGATGAGCGTCTAGAATCCATAATTAAAAAGCTAAGGGAAATACCTCATGTTGAAGTGATTAGAATAGGATCTAGAACACCTGTTGTATTGCCTCAAAGAATAACAGATGATTTAGTAAATATGCTTAAAAAATATCATCCAATTTGGTTAAATACACACTTTAATCATCCTAAAGAGATTACTGAAGAGTCTAAAGAGGCTATTAGAAAACTAGCAGATGCAGGAATTCCTTTAGGAAACCAATCTGTACTGCTTAGAGGCATTAATGATTGTGTACATGTTATGAGAGATTTAGTACATAAATTAGTAAAAATAAGAGTAAGACCATACTATATTTATCAATGTGATTTATCAATGGGAATTGAGCACTTTAGAACTCCAGTTGCTACTGGAATAGAAATTATTGAAGGGCTAAGAGGGCATACCTCTGGTTATGCGGTTCCTACCTTTGTTGTAGATGCTCCAGGAGGAGGAGGTAAGACTCCAGTAATGCCAAATTATGTAGTATCCATGTCCCATAATAAGGTAATATTAAGAAACTTTGAAGGCGTAATAACAACTTATACAGAGCCGGAAAATTATACTCATAATTGTAACTGTGATATTTGTCAAGGAAAAGAAAAGAAAGAGTTAACTGGAGTAGCTGGATTATTACAAGGGAATCATGTTTCTCTTGAGCCCACAAAGCTAGAAAGAAGAGAAAGAGCTAAAGCTAGAAATAGTAAGTAATGAAATGAGAATAAGAGAGGGGGCTCTACCTTGTTGCTAATAGATATAATACAGAATAACTATAAAATAATATCCATAGTAGGAATGGGAAAGAATGCTGGGAAAACAGTGACACTGAACCATCTAATTGAAGAAGCGGCTATCAATGGCATAACAATAGGAATTACTTCCACGGGTAGAGACGGAGAAGGGATTGATCTAGTAACTGGAACTGAAAAGCCATCTATATATGCCTTTGAAGGAACATATATAGCAACTAGTGAAAAAGCTCTAAAACTAGGGGATGCTAAGATAGAAATAATTAAAGTCACTGATTATAGGACGCCTATGGGAAAAATAGTTATCGGCAAAGTTAGAGATGCTGGATATGTTCAAATAGCAGGTCCACAAACAACTAAAGAGATTAAAGCTATAAGCAATATATTAATTGACTTTGGTGCCGAGGTAGTTTTTATAGATGGAGCTATAAACAGATTATCTTCGGCTGCTCCTTCTGTTTCTCAAGGATGTATATTAGCAACTGGAGCAGTTGTAAGTCGAGATATGAATAAAGTGATACGAGATACATTGCATGCAGTTGAGTTATTTAAATTACCTGAAGTTAAAGAAGACACATTAAGGATTTTAATCAAAGATATAATCCAGAAAGAGAATATATCTTTGATAGATGAAAATTATAATGTAAAAACATTAGATATAAAAACTTCTTTAAATAGTGGAAAAATTATATCTCAGCATATAACCAAGTCAACTAGATATGTGATATTTCCTGGTTCATTGGTTAAAAACACAATTGAGGATATAGTTAAGGGAAGTAGGCTCATAAAGAACGTCACTTTTGTTGTAAGAGACGGAACCAAAATTTTTGTTGGACCAGTTGACTGGTTAAGATTGTGTAGGCAAGGTCTTAAAGTGAAAGCCTTAAACTCTGTATCGACTTTAGCAGTCACCATAAATCCTTATTCTCCCCAAGGATACTATTTTGATCAGAGGGAGTTTTTAAATAGTATGAAAAAGCATCTAAAGGATATACCAGTATTTGATGTAGTGCACGGGGGTGAATACAAAGATGAAATTTATAGATAAAGAAATTAGAAAAAGCTTAGATTTAGATTATATCTTAAATAAAGTTCGAGTAAACACTCCCTATGGCAAGACTAACAAAGATGCATTGAAAGCATTTCTTCCTGGAGAAGAAAAGAGTTTAAGAAAGGAATTAGACAAGGTTGAGGCATTTGCTTCTTTGATAAGTAGAGAGAGGTCCTTTTTTATCAATTTAAGAAATTTATTTGTTCACGTTAAAGATCTAAGACATTCCATTTCTAGGTGTATAGAAGGATATATTTTAACGGAGGTGGAGCTCTTTGAAATAAAAAACCTCATTATTCTATTTAGAGAAATAAAGGATGAAATTGAAAAAATAAATTTTTCTATTCCCAAGGATATGAAGGTTGAGTCAATGATTGAATTAGAAGAGCTATTAGACCCTAGAGAAGAGGGATTGAAAACTTTTTATATATATGATGAATACTCTCAAAATTTAAAGGATATTAGAAAAGAAAAGAAGGATATAGAGAAGAGAATAGCCTTTGAAAAAAAGGTTATACGTATGGAGCTACAGCATGAATTAGGAATAAAGATAAGACACAACGGAGAAGTATCAGTTCCTAAGTCGGATATAGAAATTATTAATAGAATTGAAAAACATCCCCTATTAATGTATAGTTCAGAAACGTATATGGATTTAAAATATAAGTTCAAATCTACTGATATGCTAGATTATTTGGAAAGACAATTAGAGGACTATAAACAAAGGGAAGAAAATGAAGAATTTAAGATAAGAAGTGAATTGTCCAAAGAAATAGCTGAAGAAAGCAGAAGGATATTTAACAATATGGAAGCTATAGGAAGGTTGGATTTAACCATAGCAAAAGCTTATTTAGCTATAGATATTGGTGGTGTAAAGCCTAATATTACAACAGAGCACATTATTATTATTAATGATGGGAGACATTTAAGGGTAGAAGAAGCCCTTATGCAAAAAAGAAAAGAGTTTACCCCTATTACCGTTAGCTTAAATCAAGGAGTAACTTGTATAACTGGAGCTAATATGGGAGGCAAGACAGTTTCGCTAAAACTAATAGGTATGCTATGTGCTATGGCTCAATATGGATTATTTGTACCCTGCTCTAAAATGGAAATGGGTCTTCATGGTTTCATACATATTTCTATTGGAGACTGGCAATCCTCAGACCAAGGATTAAGCACCTTTGGCAGTGAGGTTGAAGGAATACAAAGAGCAATAGATAGAGTAAAAGAAAAAGGTCTAATTCTAATAGATGAATTAGCTAGGGGAACTAATCCTCAAGAAGGTCATGCAATATCTAAGGCTATAGTCAACTACTTAAAAGACAAGGAGTCTATCTCAGTAATAACTACCCATTATGATAATGTAGCAAATTCGGAAGGGGTTATGCATTTGCAGGTTATAGGATTAGCAAATGTAGATTATAAAAAGCTTAAGGAAGAATTAAAATACAATAAGAATTATGGAATTGATTTAGTAACTCAATATATGGACTATAGACTTAGAGTATTACGGTGTAACAGTGAAGTGCCTAGAGATGCAATAAATGTTGCAAGGCTTATGGGGCTTCATAAAGACATAGTGGCCATGGCAGAAGGAGAGCTAGAGGAAAGCTAGATATATAGAAGGAGGTCTAATGGGATGAATAGCAAGCTTAATCTTGATGTTAATAAGATAAATAGTGCAAGAAATGCGGCTAAGAACATAGCAGAGGATGTTCAAGACTTTATTGACAGACACACTACTAGCACAATTGAAAGAACAGTAGTAAGGCTTCTAGGTGTTGATGGTGTGGATGAAATAGAAAAGCCTCTACCAAACGTGGTAGTTGATAATATTATGGAAGGTGGAGGATTACCTTTAGGAGCAGCTTACTGGCTAGGTAATGCGATTGTCCAAACTGGAAATACTCCCCAAGAGATAGCTGAGAAAATAAGTCGAGGGGAACTGGATATTACAAAGCTTTCTGTTGCTAATGATGATGAGATAAGAGATGAAGTTTATAAAATAGCTAGAGAAAATGTAGAAAAGATAGCTAAAAAGAGAGATGAAAGAGAAAGCTATCTAAATACAATAGGGGAAGGAAGAAAGCCTTATTTATATGTTATAGTTGCTACAGGAAATATTTATGAAGATATCATTCAAGCGAAAGCAGCAGCTAGACAAGGGGCCGATGTAATTGCAGTTATAAGAACAACTGCTCAAAGCTTACTTGATTATGTGCCATATGGGCCTACCACAGAAGGATTTGGAGGAACATATGCAACTCAAGAGAACTTTAGGCTTATGAGGGAAGCCCTTGATGAAGTCGGTGAAGAAGTTGGCAAATATATAAGGGTATGTAATTATTGTTCGGGACTATGTATGCCAGAAATAGCTGCTATGGGAGCATTAGAGAGACTTGACGTGATGCTTAATGATGCCCTATATGGAATTCTTTTTAGAGACATTAATATGCAAAGAACAATAGTTGACCAGTATTTCTCTAGAATTATAAATGGATTTGCTGGAATAATCATTAACACTGGCGAAGATAATTATTTAACTACAGCAGATGCAGTGGAAGAAGCCCATACAGTATTAGCTTCCCAGTTCATCAATGAGCAATTTGCTAAAAAGGCTGGATTACCTGAGGAACAAATGGGATTGGGTCATGCCTTCGAAATGAATCCAAATATTGAAAATGGATTCTTATGGGAATTAGCTCAAGCACAAATGGCTAGAGAAATATTCCCTAAGGCACCTTTGAAGTATATGCCTCCAACTAAGTTTATGACAGGAGATATATTTAAGGGACATTTACAGGATGCATTATTTAATCTGATATCTATATGGACAAATCAAGGAATTCAATTATTAGGCATGCCAACGGAAGCAATTCACACTCCTCACCTTCAAGATAGAATGCTATCTATTGAGAATGCAAAATACATCTTCAATAATGCTAGAAATATAGGGGATGAAATAGAATTTAAAAAGGACGGAATAATTCAAAGTAGAGCTAAGGAAGTTCTGGAAAATGCAGAAAAGCTACTTAAAGATATTGAACAGGAAGGCTTATTCAGCACGATAGAAAAAGGACAATTTGGTGGAGTGAAGAGACCTCGTGATGGAGGAAAAGGACTTGACGGAGTTACAATTAAGGATGAAAAATATTACAATCCATTTATCCAGTTGATGCTTGGAGGTGAAAAGTAATGGCTTTAGAAAAGGTGGATTTAACTAGGGTAAAGCCCTATGGAGACACATTAAATGATGGAATGATGCAATTAAGCTTTACTTTACCTATTCCGTATGGAGATGAAGCAGACGAAGCTGCAAGGAGACTGGCAAGAAAAATGGGATTGGAAGAACCAAGTGTTGTTCACTCCCATGATTTAGGAGTAGGATACACATTCTTTGTAGTATATGGTAAATGTCAACACACTGTCAATTACGAAGAAATAGAAGTGCCAAAGGTAGACGTTGAAATAATGTCAAAGTATGAGGTTGAAGATTTTATTAAAGAAAATATTAAGAGGGATGTAGTAATTGTAGGGGCGTGTACTGGCACAGATGCTCATACTGTAGGAATAGATGCTATTATGAATATGAAGGGCTATGATGGTCATTATGGTTTAGAAAGATATAAGATGGTAGAAGCCTATAACCTAGGTAGTCAGGTTCCCAATGAAGAGCTAGTGGCTAAAGCCATTGAACTTAATGCAGACGCAATATTAGTATCTCAGGTTGTTACTCAAAAGGATGTTCATATACCAAATTTAACTGAATTGACTGAGCTTTTAGAAGCGGAAGGTATGAGAGATAAGATTGTATTAGTATGTGGTGGACCACGTATTTCTCATGAATTAGCTAAAGAACTTGGATATGATGCAGGATTTGGATCGGGAAGCTTTGCCAATAATGTCGCTTCATTTATAGTAAAGGAAATAGTTGAACGAAAGCTAGTATAGTTTTAAGTAAGTGCCACTTGTTTTAAACAGGTGGCACTTTTTTTGAGTTAATATTAAGTACATATATTTTTGTAGAAATAGTTATAATAAATTAATGGTAGTTTATCATAATCCTTCTAATAAAAAGCGGTGAATTTATGGGAAATAACATTATAAATATTATATTAATTATTTTAATTATAACTATTTTTCTGGGATACTTTATTATTATGGATATGACCTTTAAAGATAAGATAGATACTAATTTAAAATTAGCTGAAACCTATGCGAAAGAAGAAAAATGGAATAAAGTTCTAGAAGTTACATATGAACTTAAAGATATTTGGAAAAAGCATAAACATCTATTAATGTTTAACTTTGCAGAAGCAGAGTTTACTGGTTTTGAAAATCACTTAAACTATATTATTGGAGGGGCTGAAGCAAAGCAGTTAGATATCACATTAAGTAATATTCTAACAGCTCAAGAACAATGGACAAATGCCAAAAAATTAGTACCTGAACCTTAAGGAGGCAATATCATGGATATAATTGTATATATTTTAAGGTGCGTTGTTATGCTATTTGTAACATGGACTGGCATAAGGCTTATAGGTAAGAAATCAATAGCAGAAATGACAGCCTATGATTTAGGAGCTATTATGGTTTTAACAACAGTTGCAGCAGAGCCTATAGCTTATAAAATAGCCTCAAAGGTTACGGTAGGAGTTTTTGCTATAGTAATAACAACACTTATTTTAGGTTCATTATCTCTAAAAGGATTTTTCTATAATATAGATTCAAAGCCTTCGGTGGTGATTATGGATGGAAAAATAAATGAGAAGGAACTAAAAAGAGCAAGAATGAATTTACCACTACTTTTATCAGAGCTTAGAACTAAGGGTTATCAGAATGTATCTGATGTTAGATATGCTATAATTGAACCCAATGGAAAAGTATCTGTTATAGCTAAATCTCAAATAAGTCCTGTTACACCTAAAGTAATAGGGATTCCTTCAGCCCCCATAAACTTAGCCATTCCCCTTATAATAGATGGAAAGATTGAGGATAGAAATCTTAGATTTTTACAAAAAGATAAAAAATGGTTATCTCAACAACTAAAGGCATTTGAAGTTGGTAGCTTTGAAGAGGTTCTTTTGGCTCAATATGATTCATCAGGACAACTATTCGTAAATACAAAAAATAGGAAAATGGAAATACCTAATATCCCATAATATTTTTAGTTATATGACAAATAATATGATTGAAGCTAATGAAAAGTGAAAGGAGAAGCACTCTATGACTACAATAAATAAATTAGAAAAGGCTTTAGCAAGTGCAAAAGGGTTGGCTGCCGATTTTAAAACATTTTCCATGGATACAGATGATAAGAATGCACAGCAAATGTTTAATATGCTATCTACAAATGCAGATAATATAGCTCAAACTTTACAAAACAGAGTTAATTTTGTTAAAAGTGAAGAGCCACAGTATAATCAACAACAATAAAAATGAACATTATTTATTGGTAGGGAAAATATAAGTAGAACAAATAGAAGGTAAAGTATTAGGTGACTTTCACCAATGCTCGCAAATACTACGTGTACCCATACTAAGAACATGAAGAAGCGGCGATTTTTTCGCCGCCTTTTTTAGTAAATTAAATTTTTTTAGTTTCCTTATTTGTACTTAATTAATCACCTAAGTAGACTATTTTAGAGGTTCCTTACCGGTATCATAATATGGACCTCCTATATGTGTTCCATCTCCATAAAAGTCTGTATACCTCTCGTAATAGAAAAATTCATCATCATCGCCATATCGTATTTGCCACTCGATTTGAATAGTATCATATTTACCTGCAACCGCAGCAGCAATAACACCAATAATAGTAATTCCTACCCAAGGTGCAGTAGCCGCTATTATACCTGCGATTATAGCAGTCGATAATCCCCCAGTTGATATTTCGTCAGATGAATAGTGCCAAGAACCCCAGTCAATTGATTCAGTAGTAGAATATAAAGATGAGCTATGGTCTAAATTTGAAGATTTACTAGATAGATTATCAATGAAATTATTGTTTAGTTCATTTCCATCTAAATAAATCTTTCCGTTATCGTTTACTATGGTGTTTTGTATTACTCCTTTTAGAGTTTTTACAAAAACTGTAATTTTATCATCATCGATATTTCTTTCCAATGTGAAACCTAGCTCTTCATCTGTGTATACTTCTTTATCACTTGAGAAATATTCCTCAGTAGCAAAAACATTAAGTGGAAAGGCAGTGATTATTAAGCAAGCAATTAGTAAAATTGCTAAAAGTTCTTTCTTTTTATTCATTTCTCACACTCCTTCTTTGATAGTAACTATATCAATGGCCATTAATATATATATATGGTATCATGAAATAAAGAAAATGTAAAGAAGTTTACATACATTTATTTACATTAATATATTAATATGGTATAATTTTATAAAGGGGAGTGATATATTTGGAAAGCACAGCAAAAAGGTCAATTGTGTTAATACTAATATCCTTAATAATAAGTTTCTTAGTGTATATGTGCACTAATCTAGGAATAAATAGTTTTTTTCATTTGTTTGTATATTTTTTGAGTTTACTTGTGCTACCTGACTGGCTTAGAAATAACAAAATAAACTGGCGTATGAAATTACTATTAACTATATTTGTTGGCATTATAAGTATTACAACACTTATTCATATTTTTGGGATAGGTAAAATTTTGTATAGATATACTATTATATTCTGTATTGCAATTATTTGTTTCATTATTATAGACACTATAAATGCTAAAAAAAATGTTAAAGATTAAGCTAATTAGTAATTTTTTGTTTTAGCAGTAAAGCAAAAATATATAGAGTCCATAGTATAATCTGTAAAATTAATAAGTGGTAATAGGCATAGTAGAAGCGACAGTTCTTTAGTCGCTTCTTTTATATGCCATAAATTGTAAAAAATGTTTTGAAATAACGAAATTTAGTAGTATAATGTTAAGTGTATGTTAAATTTGATGTTTAAGTTAATTACTTTTTACTAAAATAAATTATATGAGGATTTTGAAATGAATATACTAAAAAGAAAGTTTATTGGAAAAATCACATTACTACTACACTCCAATGGTATTGAAGAAACAAGACTTAGTAAGGAAAACAAATTGGGCTATATTATAATTGTGTTTATGTCTATCTTTTTAACATTTACTTCTGAATTGCTATTCAGAGGAGGGGTTGAAAAGACTTTGTCATGGATGATAAATAATCCTATTTCAATCATCTGGAATTATATTATAGTTATATCCATTATTTCACTACTTGCATCTTTGATAAATATCAATATTTCAATTGTCATTAGTAGTGCAGTAATTATTTTTCTATCGTTTATGAATAGCATTAAAATTAGCTTAAGGAATATTCCATTAATACCAAAAGATTTTTCACTCTTTAATGAAATGGCATCTATATCAAGATTAGCTGTAAATTTTAGAATGATTATGTTTTTGATTCTAGGAATAATTATAATAGCTGTAATATGCTATACCTTATTTAAAATATCAAAAGTAAATTTCAGTATAACTAATAGAATTATTCTTTTTATAATGGCGATAGTAACTCTAACTAGTACAAGCTTTACGGATAGAATGGGTATAAATAATCAAACTGCTTCATTAGAAGATATGGGATTCGTACAATTCTTCTATTCTAAACTACAAAAACAGTCTGATTTTAATGACATAGATTTTTGGGACAATGGAGAGTTCTTTTTAATAGATGATAATTATAAAAGAGCAGAAGAAAAACCTAATATCATAATTATTATGAATGAAACATTTTGGGACCCAACTTTAATGGATAATCTTAAGCTCGATGTGAATGTAACTGAAACTGTGGATAAGCTTAGAAGAAAAGGCATTTATGGATATTTTAAGACTCCAGCTTTTGGAGGAGGAACTTCAAATGTTGAATTTGAATTATTAACAGGAAATTCAACTAGCTATTATGACCCGGGATATATGCTTTATTCAAATGAAGTAAAAGAGCCTTCATTATCCTTAGCTAGCATTTTAGGGAATCAAGGTTACAAGACAAAAGCAATTCATCCATATAAAAGCTGGTATTGGAATAGAAGAGAAGTATATAAGCTATTAGGTTTTGATGAGTTTCTTAGTGAAGAATATTTGGTAAATCCTGATTATAAAGGGTTCTTCATATCTGATGAATATGTCACTGATACTATAATTCAAGAAATAGAATCAACCGATGATCCTCTTTTTCTATTTGCAGTTACTATGCAAAACCATGGACCCTATAATGACGACAGATACGAAGATTATGGACTTGATGTAGACGTTAAAAATAACTTGGACAATGAATCAATGCAAATTCTCAGAACCTATTCACAAGGTATTTATGATGCAGATAAGGCATTGGGGAAATTAGTAGACTATATAGACAAGCAAAAGAAGCCTACCATGGTATTGTTTTTTGGAGACCACTTGCCAATACTAGGTATGGACCTTAAAGTATATAATGAACTAGATTTTATGAATGCAAATTCTGTAAATAATGGGAGAATGGATCTTTACTCTGTACCATTTATTTTATACTCAAACTATAAAAGTGTCTCAGAAGATATGGGCACATTAAATACATCTTTTATGGCACCATATTTACTTAGATATGCAGGACTTGAGATGCCAAACTATTTTAAACAACTATATGGGCTATCCCAAGAAATATCTGTAATCAGCCCAATCTATGCTGTAAACAAAAATAATGAATTTATAAACCAAGGAAATGAAGAATTCGAAAAGTATAATAGAATATATAAAAGTCTTCAATTTAAGAACATGTATAATAACAATGGAGAAGGTGAAGATGAACAATGGATAATTAGGGATAATAATAGCTATAATAAAGAATTAAATAATATAGTTATTAAGGGTGGGAAATTTGATGGCAATAAGTTTACAATCAGTGGAAAGAATCTCTATCCCAATTCTAAATTATATATAAATGATAAACTGTATGAGTATACCTTTATTGACAAGACATCCATAAGCTTATCAAATGTAAATATTGATAATAAGTCTACTATACAAATGAAGTTACTGGACTCAGAAGATAATTTAATATGTGAGTCCAATAAGTTTATATACTCCTCAGATAGGGAGTAATATCTATGGCAAATTAGTTATTCATAAACTTTGGGGCATTATATTTTATGAATTTTTAGTATGAAAAGGATTTAGGAACATTTCTAAGTCTTTTTCATGCTTTTTTTAATAAACACTATGTTTAAGTATTAACTTAAAGCATTTAGATTAACTTAATGAACTTTTAAAGCAAAACAAGTCTAAAACACTATGCTGTAAGCTTAACCTATACACTTTAAGTAGTACTATCGAACACTCATACCTTTTCATATTAACTAATTTTAGTTGGATATTATTTTTTTTAACTTCTTAATTAAAATGTCAACTTGGGTTGAAAGAGAATCATCACTTGAAGTTACGACTTCAACATTACATCTTCCTGACGGAAGCAATATCTTTTTTGCAGGGCTAGAAGAAATGGACTCAGCCATTCGAGGGGTGATTTCTCCCTTTAAACCATTAGCAAGAACTATTGCAATTGGTCCTAAAATCACATCAACTCTTGGAGAATTAAAGACCACAGGGTTTTCTCCAGTAGCCCCATGGTTAGCCCCTACTTTTAGCATTGAAGAAGTAGCTATAGAATTTGTTCCAATTGCTAGGATTTCTAAATTTAAATCTAGATTTTTTCTAATTTCTTGTATTATTTTAACTCCTATTCCTCCACCTTGACCGTCAATAACTGCAATAACCATAAAAACCTCCTAGATTATGAAAATATATTTTTAAAAAGAATCACACAATTTAAGAAACAGTTTATTCAATGTATTCAATTTTTTTGTACACACCTATTATTTTAATCAACATATTTAATATAACATAGATAAATATACTTTGTCCTTATAGACATAAGAAATAGAAATAAAAATAAAAAAAAGTTTAAAGAGGGTACCTTAAAAATAAAAAAGTTTCGTATACTATAGATGTAAAAGACCAAAGCAATTACCAAATACTTTAATATAGATTTTGTAGAGAAAATAGACTGTACCCCACCCATCATGCAGTCTATTTTCTTTTTTTTGTAAACAAATTATGATAAAAAACGTCAAAATAGTATAATAGTACTATTTTTATGATTTAAGAATATAAACTTGGGAGATATAGGCAATATAAGGTATAATTGGACCAACAATTTAGATTAGTAAAGCCCATTCTTTGGCAGGAAAGGAATGCGTTAATATAGAATATATATATAAGAATTATTTTGTAACCTATTTGTAATATTATGAAGCTAAAAAAATACTAATAATTTGCCGATATTAGTAGAAGAAAAGGGAAAAACGAAGTTGACATAAGATGGGGATTGAAATAAAAAGATACATCTTACAAAAGGAGGAAAGTAAATGAAAGGCAGTATATTTAAGAGACTTATTAGCTTTGCACTAATATTCATTCTTATGATAGGGCTTGTTCCCTATAGCACCATTGAAACTGTAGTGGCTGCAGCAGAACCAGTTACAGTAGATGAAATAAATATAACTAAGAAATTCAATACACTAGAAAGTCCTAGTATATATTATCTTACTATTAGAGGAGCCAACCTCCTAGAAGCCGATGTAACTTTTATAGATAAAGAAGGTAGATTAACTGCTCTAGGTGATCCAGTAGCAGCTAGTAATGATAGTATAGTTCAATATGAAGTTGATCCAGAATTTATCGGTACTGAAATTATAATTGAAGGGATTACATATTATATAGGTGAAGAAAATATGCCTATGCTTAGCAATATATCTCCTTCTTCAGTAAAGAAAGCAACAGATCTTATAAATATGACAGGTACAAACTTTGATAATGTAGACACTGTCGATAGTGATGGAGATGGGGTTCCAGAGGATTCAAATGGTGATAAAAAAATCGTAACTGCCCTATATTATCAAGGTGAGAATAGTATCCCTATATTTGATAAATTTGGGGGAGGAAATTCAATTGATTTTACAGTGGATAACTCTTTAGGACTTCAAAACGTAAGATTTGACAGAATGCATACTATTGATAACGGAACTAATGATGTAGATGTAATTATTACATATAGATATATAGACGTGTTCCGTATTTATGATGAATTAGAAATTTCTGATTCTGACGACATCACTATGTATCCAAACAGAGGGGAAAAAGGGTCTAGAGTTTACTTCAAAGGAGAAAATTTGAAGCAAGATATGAGCGT